>JBDZWC010000019.1:0-32351 GCA_040256005.1 Deinococcaceae bacterium
ATCGCCTTGACTGGCTTTCTGCCGGGGCTATATCATGGCGTTTGCGTCTGACGCTCCTGGAGCGGCAAGCCGAGGTGGCGGAATAGGTAGACGCGCTAGCTTGAGGGGCTAGTGGCCGCAAGGCTGTAGGGGTTCAAGTCCCCTCCTCGGCACCACCAGTGAGCGCCGGCGTGCAACATCGGCCGGCGCTCTTCCTTTCCCACGATCAACCGCGTTCACCATCGCGGCCATCCGCACGGGCGGACCCGTGGCGCCCGCACCCGCCGCGCCGAGGGGCGCATGGAGACGTGCCCATGCCCGCTGATGCGGCTCGCGGACACCGTGATAGCCTCGGTCGTGAGCATGCTGCAGGCTAGCGGGCAGTTCCCGTTCAGCCATTACCGCGAGGGTCAGCTCGAGGCCATAGACGAGGTGCGGGCCGCGTTCGCAGCCGGTAAGCGCTTCGTTGTGCTCGAAGCTCCCACGGGTTCCGGCAAGAGCGCGATAGGCGTGACGCTGGCGCGCGAGGCCGGCTCCGCGTTCGTGCTCACGGCTCAGAAGGTGCTGCAGGACCAGTATGTGCAGGACTTCCGCGACCTGTCCGTCATGAAGGGCCGCTCGAACTACCCCTGCCTGGTGGCCGACACCCACGCCGCGGCGGCGCCCTGCCTGGCCGGCAGGCGCTTCCCGGAATGCGATGACTGCCCGTACTTCGTCGCCAAGGACGTCGCCATGGCTGCCAAGGTCGCGACGATGAACTACGCGTACTTCCTCGCGGAGCTCAACTACGCCGGCGCCTTCGGCAAACGCGAGCTGCTCGTCCTCGACGAGGCCCACAACACAGAAGCTGCGCTCATGGGGTTCGTGCAGGTGGGCCTGAGCGAGGGCCAACTGGCGCGCGCCGGCCTGGCCAGGGCGCTGCCGCCGGACATGGGCCCCGAGGTCGCGTTCGATTTCGTGGATGACCTGCTGCCCGACATGGTGGGCCGGGCTCGGGCCATCGACAAGGACCTCAAGGGCGACGCCACCGATGAGGCCTCGGTGGCGCAACTGCGCATCAAGCAGTGGCTGGAGTCGGCGCACGCCCGCTTGCGGTTCCTGCTCGAGAGCCACGCCAGCGGCGAGGTCGACTGGGTCGTGGAGCGCGGCCGTGACCAGCACGGCGC
Source organism: Deinococcaceae bacterium (assembly GCA_040256005.1). Classification (GTDB taxonomy): domain Bacteria; phylum Deinococcota; class Deinococci; order Deinococcales; family Trueperaceae; genus DASRWD01. The sequence continues at coordinate 1,146 of JBDZWC010000019.1, forward strand.
CACGCTGACGTTCAAGCCGGTGGAGGTGCGGGCGTTCGCCCACGAGTTCGTGTTCGCCCACGCCGACCGCGTGCTGTTCATGTCCGCGACCATCCTCGACGCCCGCACCTTCCTGAGCTCCCTCGGCATCGAGGAGGACGAGGCCGCCATTGTGAGGGTGCCGTCGTCGTTCCCCGCACACAGGCGGCCGGTCGTGCTGCGCCCGTCGGCGCGCCTGACCAGGCGCTACCAGGAGCGCGATCTACCGCTGCTGGCCGCCGCCGTCTCGGAGCTGGCCCAGGACCATGCCGCTGATAAGGGCGTCGTCCACGCGCACTCGTACATGATCGCCACCTACCTGGCGAAGCACATAGCCGCAGACCAGCGCTGGAGGCTGGTCACGCACTCAGACGCCGCCGGCAGGGAGGCCGCGCTGGCGCAGCACCTGACTTCGACCGAGCCCACGATCCTCATCACGCCGAGCATGACCGAGGGCATAGACCTGGCCGACGACCTGGCGCGGTGGCAGGTGCTGTGCAAGGTGCCCTACCCCTACCTGGGCGACAAGCAGGTCGCCGCCCGCATGGAGCGCGACCGCGACTGGTACGACTGGCGCACCTGCCTGTCCGTCGTCCAGGCGTACGGCCGGTCGGTGAGGAGCGCCGAGGACCACGCCGTCACCTACCTACTTGACGCGGACTTCCCGACGTTCATCAGGCGTCAAGCCGCGCGGTTGCCAGAGTGGTTCATGGAAGCGATCGAGACCTGAGCCAAGTAGCTGCCGGTCAGGCGTCGGCTGCCACTGATAGCGATCAGGCGTCGGCTGCCACTGATAGCGATCAGGCGTCGGCTGCCACTCAGGGAGAGGGACGTCCGCGGCCTCAGAAGTGATCGTTATGCGTCTTGAACACCGGGTGACCGGCGAGCGCACGCCCTAGCGGTCGTAGCTTCGCCACGGAGCCCTCCGCCCAACCGTCAGCGAGCAACGACTCCGGCGTGGCTGCCCCGGTCACCAAGGCGGCCAGCGCTCGCACGTCGAGCGCGGCGTCGGGATCGGAAGACCGCGACCCCGTGACGGTCGCGCCGCCTGCGCCGCTCAGCTCCACGTCGAAAGTGCCGTCGTTCCACGGACAGTCCTTGTCCACCACACGGATGGTGAGCGACGCGTCCTCTTGCCACTGGAGGACCGACAGCGCGGCCCGCAGGTCGACGATGCGGACCTGAAGCTCGGGCGCGTGCACCGTCTGGTAGGAGGCGCGGTCGAGGGCGATCGGGTCGCCCGGCGGCAGGTGCAGCCGCACGCGGTCCACCTGGCCCTCGAACGCGGCCAGGAACGCGAACAGCCGCCGCCTGCCGGCTGGTGACGAGTACGCCATGTCCCTGACCTTGAGGGTGGCCCGGCTCGGGTCGACTGGAGGGTCCTCCACCGAGACGACCGCGTACGCGTCCTCCAGCTCGTACCCGAAGTGGGCGACATGTTCCCACGGGCGCCTGAACGTGAAGCTCCAGTGGTCCTTGATGTCGTCGTCGCGGGTGAGCGCGAACGAGAACCGCTTCGCGTAAGCGCCGAACGTGGCGCTCATGGCCGGTGAAGCGGACTCCACCGGCTCGGCCCCCGTGTCGCCCGCCAGCGTCACGCCCGCGCTGGCCCGCAACCGTTCGGGGGTCATCTCCAGCGTGTGGCCGTTCAGGACCGTCTGATAGCCCAGCTTGGCGTAGAAGGTCGGTTCGAACGGGTGCTCCGCGCTCCAGCCGATCCCGTCCTCGCGCAGGTCAGCGAACCAGCGCCGCAGTTGCTGGGCGACGAGCCCCCCGCGACGCGCCTCGGGCGCGGTGGCCACGCCGGTCAGGCCGCCGATCCTGACCTGCCTGCCCCCGAGGAGGGCACCGAAGGGCACCATGAACGTCACGCTGCGCAGCCTGCCGCCCCTGAAGGCGCCGAGGCTGTAGGGCATGCGCCAGGTGAGGTGCTCGGCCGCTGTTTCGCGGTCCTCGACCGGGTGGTAGGCGACGGACCGCACGTCGAGGAGCTGGTCCATGTCGTCGGCGGTGAGGGGCCGGAACTCGTGGTCCATGGGCGGGGCTCCAGTCTGGGGTCTAGAAGTGGTCCGCGCGGGGCATGTAAACGGGGTGTCGCGAGAGCAGGCCGGCCAAGGCGTCAAGCGCCGCCACGTCGCCCTCGGCCACGCCGGTCGCCAACAGCGAGCGTGGGTCCTGGGCTCCGAACAGCGCGGCCGCCAGGCCCAAGGGCCCCAGCGACACGTCCGCTGTCGTGCCGGCGGGCGCCAGGGTCGCCTCGCAACCGTCCGGGCCCAGCCGCAGCCTGAAGACACCGTCCTGCCACGGACAGTCCGGGTCCGTGAGCGACAGGGTGAACTCGGCCTCCGCCGGCGCGGAAAGGCCCGCTAGTGTGGCGGGCAGGTCCACGACACGCACCTGCAGGCCGTGCATGCGCTGCAGGTAGCGGTCGCCGTACATGGCTGTGAGCGGATCGCCGGGCGGCAGCATGATGAGCACGTGGTCCACCTGCCCGGCGAAGCTCGCCAGGTAGGCCAACAGACGGCGCCGCCCGGCGGGGCTCGTGTACGCGTAGTCGCGTACGAAGAGGTAGGGCTCGGAAGACCGGTCGACCCAGGCGCTGGCGTAGGCGTCGCCCACGAGCGCTGTCACGATGCGTTCGTCGAGCCCGGGCGGTTGCGTGGCATAGTTCATGCCGCCCCTGGTCCCGTCGTCCCGCGTCAGGGCCAGGCTGTAGCGGCTCGCGAACTGCGCGTGGATGGGGCCGACCTGGGAGTGGTCGTCCGGATCAACCTCGACCGCCTCGTAGGGCTCCGCAGTGGCCAGGACCGAGACAGGCAGCTTGACGAGGTGGCCGTGTGACACGCTCTGGTACCCGTAGCGGGCGTAGAACCGCGGGTCGAAGGGCGAGTCGGCGCTCAGGCCCACGCCACGCTCGTGGAGGACCTCGAACCAGCGCCGCAGCAGCGCCGCGACGTGCCCTCGCCGCCTCTCGGTGGGGGCAGTGGCGACGGCAGCCAGGCCGCCCAGGCCTTGCCTGGTGCCGCCCACGTAGGCGGTGAACGGCCACATCGTCGCAAGGCTCGCGAGCCTGCCACCCTCGAACGAGCCGAGGACGTACGCCAGGATGCGCTCGAGGAACTCCCGGTGATCCTGGCTCATCGGATGCCCGAACGCGAACGAGCGGATGGGCATGGCCGCGTCGATGTCGTCGCCGGTGAGGAAGCGGACCTCACGCACGGTACGTGGTCACTCCTTCGTGAACGGGAGGTTGGGCGCCCGCTCCACGGCCGTGCGAAGCACCATGATCGTCTCGGTGCGCTCCACGCCGTCGAGCATGAACATCCTGTCGAGGAGGTCGTCGAGCTCGGCGGTGGAGCTGGCCCGCACCTTGGCCATGAACGAGTAGACGCCGGCGACGGAGTAGACGGCCTCCACCTCCGCCAGGGCAGCCAGGCGGTCCACGAGCTGTTTGGCCGGCTTGCGGGGTTGCGGGGCGATCATCACGAAGGCGGTCACGTTGAGGCCCACGGCCTCGGGGTCAAGGACGGCCCGGAAGCCCCTGATCACGCCGGCCTGCTCCAGCTTGCGCACCCGCTCGCCCACGGCAGGGGCCGACAGCCCGACAGCCTTGGCGAGGCTGGCGTGGCTGGCTCGCCCGTCCTCGCGCAGCAGCTCGAGAAGGCACTTGTCGACGGCGTCGAACTGCATGCTGAGCGAATCTAGCACGGGAGAGAGGCGCCCCCGGCCCTTGCTATCGTTGCCGCGTGCGCATCCTGTTCGTGGGCGACGTGTTCGCCACTCCCGGCATGAGAGCGGCCATCGCGTTCATAGCGAAGCGGCGCGAGGAGTACGACCTGGTGGTCGTCAACGGCGAGAACGCGGCCGGGGGCTTCGGGATCACGCGCCGGCACTTCGAGCAGCTGCTGGCGGCTGGAGCGGACGTAGTCACGCTGGGCAACCACGCGTTCGACCAAGGCGAGGTCCTCGACATGCTCGAGGAGACGACCCGGCTGCTGCGGCCGGCCAACCTACCCATGGCCACGCCGGGCATGGGCCACAGCGTCGTGCAGACGCGAGGGGGCGAGCGGGCGGTGGTGGTCCAGGTGATGGGCCGGATCTTCATGGACCCGATCGACGATCCGTTCCGGGCGATGGACGAGGTGCTGGAGCTCGCGCCGGCCGGCGTGCCGGTGATCGTGGACTTCCACGCCGAAGCCACCAGCGAGAAGAAGGTCATGCTGCACCACCTGGCCGGCCGGGTGGCGCTGCTGGTGGGCACGCACACCCATGTGCAGACGGCCGACGAGACCGTCTACAAGGGCACGGCCTACCTCACGGACGTGGGCATGACCGGTGTGCAGGGTTCCTCGATCGGCATGCGCTACGAGGACGTGTACCACCGGCTCGTTACCAAGCTGCCGCGTCGCTACCGGCCCGCCGAGGGTCAGGTGACGGTCTGCGCCGTCTCGGTGGAGGTGAGAGGGAATCGCGCGGTCGCGATCGAGCGGCTGTGGGTGCCCCAGGCCCGTGAGTCCGCGGTGGAGGCCGGCGCGCCTTGACCGACCCCGCCGCCAGGGTCAAACCGGCCTCCGGCAGCGAGGCCGAGGGCGGCTTCGAGCGCCTGAGCGCCGATGTGGACTTCCTCGGCACGTGCCTCGGTGACGTCCTGCGGGAGCAGGAGGGGGCCCGGCTCTTCGAGCTGGTAGAGCGGGTGCGCGGCCTCACCAAGGCCATACGCGCCGGCGACGAGGAGTCACGGCGGCGGGAGCGCGCGGAGCTGGCCGAGGTGCTACAGGGTCTGGACACCGCCACCGCCGAGAAGCTCGTACGCGCCTTCACCGTGTACTTCCAGCTGGTGAACCTGGCCGAGGAGGTCCACCGCGTCCGGGTCAACCGCGAGCGCGGCGTGACCGCGTCGGTGGACGGCCCGCGGGGCGAGAGCATCGCGGCCGCGGTGAAGGCGCTCAAGGACCAAGGCTGGTCAGCCGCCGAGGCGAGGCGGTTCATCGAGGGCCTCGACGTGCAGCTCACGGTGACCGCCCACCCCACCGAGGTCAAGCGCTACACGGTCAGGCTGAAGCTCGAGCGCGTCTCGGCAGCTCTGAGGCAGTTGGGAGAGAGGCGGCTGGCGCCCTCGGACCGGCAGGCGCTGGTGGACACGATCTACGCCGAGGTCACCGCGCTGTGGCTCACACGCGAGGCCAACGAGGACCGGCCGACGGTCCTCGACGAGGTGAAGAGCGCCCTGTACTACTACCGGCGGTCGCTGCTCGACGCGGTGCCCAGGCTCATGCGCGACGTCGACGAGGCGCTGGCCACCTACTACGGCACCGAGGCGCTGCCCATGGGCGCCCTCGAGCCCATCGTCAGGTTCAGGTCGTGGATAGGCGGCGACCGCGACGGCAACCCGTACGTCACGCCGACGGTGACCCGCGAGGCCTACGAGCTGCAGCGCGGGGTGGCGCTGGAGCGGTACCTCGAGGACATCGACCTCCTGGTGCAGCGGCTCTCGCAGCACGAGGACCGTGTGGTCCTCACCGGCCGCTTCCGGGAGGACCTGGCCGAGCTGGACGAGCGCTACGGCGAGAGCACACGGTTCCCGCGGGAGCCGTTCCGACGCAAGCTCGAGCACATGCACCGGTTCGTGAGGGCGGAGAGGGCCGGCGAGGGCGCCTACCCGGGCGGCCCGGCCGGCTACGTAGGAGACCTGGAGCTGGTGGAGCACACGCTGGCTTCGACGCACGCCGGCCGCCTGGCCGAGACTTTCGTGCGCCCCGCGCGCTACCGGGCTGACGCCTTCGGGTTCGTGCTGGCGCCGCTGGACCTGCGCGAGCACTCCTCCAAGCACGAGCAGGCGGTGGCAGACCTACTCGCCTTCGGAGGCGTAACCGACGACTACGCGGCGCTGGCCGAGGACGAACGCGTGAGCCTGCTGGCCCGCGAGCTCGCGACGCCCCGGCCGCTGGCGCCTTCGTGGGCCCGGTTCGGGGAGGAAGCTACGCGGGCGCTGGACTCGTTGAAGGTGCTCAGAGAGGTGAAGGAGCGCTACGGCCCCGAGGCCGTGGGCGCCACGATCGTGAGCTTCACGAACGGCCCTTCCGACGTGCTCGAGGCGTTGCTGCTGGCCAAGGAGGCCGGCATCCCGGACATCGACGCGACGCCGTTGTTCGAGACCCTCGACGACCTGCGGCGTGCGCCCGCAGTCATGCGATCGCTCTTCGAGACCCCTGTCTACCGCGAGCATGTGGGCAGGCGCGGCGTCCAAGAGGTGATGATAGGCTACTCGGACTCGAACAAGGACGTCGGGTTCCTCAGCGCCAACTGGGCGCTGTACCAGGCGCAGGAGGGGCTGGCGCGGGTGGCGGGCGAGGCGGGGGTGCCGCTCAGGCTGTTCCACGGGCGCGGCACCAGCATCGGCCGCGGCGGCGGTCCTGCCGGCCAGGCGATCCTCGCTCAGCCGCCCGGCTCGTTGGGCGGGCGCATGCGCATGACCGAGCAAGGGGAGGCGCTGTCCGACCGCTACGCCGACCCTGACCTGGCGCACCGGCACCTGGAGCAGGTCGTGCACGCGTTCATCCAGTCCTCGGCGCGGGACGCCCGCGGCGTGGAGGAACTCGATCCCCGCTACCGAGAGGCGGCCCAGCTCGCCGCCGACGCCAGCCGCGAGAGCTACCGGCGCCTGGTGGACGACGACGGGTTCTTCGAGTTCTTCACCGCCGTGACGCCCATCGAGGAGATCAGCCGCTTGAACGTGGGGTCGCGGCCGGCCAGCCGCGGCCAGGGCGGCTCGCGCGAGGACCTGCGCGCGATCCCGTGGGTGTTCGCCTGGACGCAGTGCCGGGCGAACGTGCCCGGGTGGTACGGCATCGGGACCGGGCTGGCGGCGCTGGCCCCGGGCCTATCGGCGGAGATGTACGAGCGCTGGCCGTTCTTCCGGGCCGTCGTCGACTTCGCGCAGATGAGCCTGGCGAAGGCCGACATGGACGTGTTCGGCAGCTACCTGACCCTGGCGGAGGAGCCTCATCGCAGCGCGTTGGGGGGTCTGATACTCCAAGAGTTCGAACTGTCGGTGAAGGAGGTCGAGGCCGCCACGGGCGCGCCCCTGCTCGCCGGCGACGGCGTCTTGGCCCGTTCCATCGCGCTGCGCAACCCGTACGTCGACCCCATCAGCCACCTGCAGGTCGAGCTGCTCAGGCGCCTGCGAGCGTCATCCCAGGACTCACTGGTCGAGAGGTCGCTGAGTTACGCTGTCTTGGTTTCGCTGATCGGCATCTCAGCGGGCATGCGGACGACCGGCTGACGTTAGCTCTTTCACATCCACCACAGCACTCATGGCGTTCACGAGACCGGTTCGTAGCCTCTTAGCCGAGGCTCATGAGGAGTGTTGAATGGACATCTTGATCAGTGGGGGGCCAGTCCTCGCGGCGATCGTGCTGGTCTCTTTCTACGCCGTGTACATCTTTTTCTACCGGTTCCTCCGGCTGCGCAACGAGCGCACCGACACCGCCGAGCTGATGATGAAGGTGAACGCGGCGGTGCGGGAGCGTGACCTGGAGCTGGCGCTGGCGGCGTGCGAGGAGCACGGCGGCCCGGTCGCGCGCGTGCTCGGCGCCGCGTTGATCAAGCTGCCCTACGGCCGGCCGGCTGTCGAGGCCGCCTTCCAGGAGGCGAGCATCCAGGAGGAGCAGACGCTGGCACGGGGCCTGCGTCCGCTGGCCACGATCGCGCAGGTGGCACCCATGCTGGGCCTGCTCGGCACCGTCACGGGGATGATCATCGCCTTCGGCCAGATCTCCAGGCTGGGCACCGGCGACCCTTCGGTCGTCGCCAACGGCGTCGGGCAGGCGTTGGTGACGACGGCTGCCGGGCTCATCGTCGCGATCCCGGTGATCATGGGGCATTCGTTCCTCTCGAGCCGCGTGGAAGCGATCCTCGTCGACATAGACCGGCGTCGCGAGGAGCTGATGGGCAACATCGCGCAGGCCGTCGCCAGCCGGCGCGAGGAGTCGCAACGCGAGCGCACCAGCAAGCCGGCCGCACGCGAGCACGACCAGCAGCCCGCGGTTCGGACGCAGGCGGCGTACCGGGACGATGACGAGACCCCGAGGCGCGTCGCCGCCGACCTGACGCCCAACACCTGACATGACCTCGAGTAGCCGTCACAGGAGAAGGTCGCTGGGTGGCAACGCGACGATCGACCTGACGCCCATGGTCGACGTCGTCTTCCTGCTGATCATCTTCTTCATGCTCACCACGACCTTCATCACCGTCGAGTCGGGCCTGCCGGTCGACCTTCCCGAGGCCCAGACGGCGACGTCCTCGCCCAGCGAGCTGCCCACCGTGACCATCAACGGGCTCGGCGAGGTGTTCTTCGGCGGGGCTCAGGTCGCCGAGTCGGAGCTCCCGGCGCTGGTGCGCCAAGCGCTCCAGCAGTCCGGTCAGACGGCCGTCGTGCTGCGGGCCGACAGCTCATCGCAGCACGGGCAGGCCGTGCGCGTGATGGACCTGTTGCGCCAGGCTGGGGCCGAGCGCATAGTCATCGCAACGGGCGGCTGATCCAGGGGATGGCGGCGTACGGGGTCAAGCGGTTCTACGAGGACAGGGACAAGCGCCGCGCGGCGCTGCTGTCGCTGTTCCTGCACCTGGCGGCGCTGCTGCTGATCGTCTGGGTGGTATCGCGACCGCAGCCCGAGCCGCTACCCACGTTCATCGTCATAGACGTAGGCACGCCGGCCTTCGCAGACGAGTACACGGAGGCCGCCACGGCCGAGGCTCCCACGGTGCAGACGCCGGAGCCGCAGGTCGCCTCTACCGAGGCCGGTGACCCTCAGGCCATGAGCGCTCCGCAGGAGCAGACGACGGCGGAGCAGGTCCAGACCGTCACCGAGCAGCCGCCTGCGCCGCAGGCTCCGCCCGCGGCCGCGTCCATGCCCGAGGTGGCACCCGTTGAGCCGGCCCAGGTGACGCCGCCCCCACCGCAGCTGCAGGAGTTGGCAGCCGAGGCACCGGAGCTACCCGTCGCGGAGGCCCCCGCCAGCCAGCTGCCCGAGGTGGAGCTCGAAGTGCTGCAGAACCGCCAGATCGCGGCGCCCGTGACGATCCCGGAGCCGCAGGTGCAGGCTCAGGTCTCAGAGTCCCGCTCCCTCGCCCTGGCTCCCGCCGCGAGCGTGGCCCAGGCCCGCGAGCTGACCGCGCCCGACGCCACGGCGAGCGTGGCGCAACCCGTGCAGCTGCAGGCCCCGACGGCCACCGCCCAGGTCTCGTCCGCCGTGGCCGTCACGAGCCCTCAGGTGAGCGCCTCGGTGGCGCAGGCCGTGCCGCTCGAAGCGCCTCAGATGAGCGCGTCGGTGGCCAACTCCGTGAGCCTCTCCACCCAGGGCGTGAGCGCCAGCGTGTCCGGCACGCGGCGCCTGGCACCGCCGGCCGTGAGCGCGGTGGTGGGCGAGTCCGTGGCGCTCGACGTGACGCCGACCGTTCAGGTGGCGCGTCCGCGCCCGCTGGCCGTACCGCAGTTGAGGGCCGAGGTCACGGGGCCACAGGCGCCCGGTGCGCCCGACACGGCCGGTGCCGAGGCCGGGGCGACCGACATCCGGGCGACGGTCGAGTCGCCCAGGGCTCCGGGCGGCAACGCCCTGAACGCGGGGCAGGCCGGACCCGCCGATCCGGACGCCACGGCGGCGGCCCGCGGGCTGGCCGGGGGCCCGGACGGCGTCGGTGCCGGCGACGGGGCCAGGCAGCCGCCCGCCAGGCCGGCCATGAGCCAGCAGCGCGACCGGGCGCTCGCGGTGATCATCGACAACGCGAACGGCTACCCGCAGAGCGGGCTGGCACAAGCCAGCCTCGTCGTCGAGATGCCCGTCGAGGGCGGCATCACGCGCCTGCTGGCGTTCTTCGACGCCCAGGACCCCCAACGTGTGGGCCCGGTGCGCAGCGCCCGGCCGTACTTCGTCGAGCTGGCGCAGCGTAGCGAGGCCGTGCTGGTGCACGACGGCGGCTCGCCCGACGCCATGATCGCGATCGCGGGCGCAGAGGTGCCCACGCTGAACGCCTACACCTCGGGGGAGCTCTTCGCCCGAGCGGGGGAGAGGTCGGCCCCGTACAACCTCTACTCGCTGGGCAGCGACCTGCGGGCGGCCGTCAGGACCATCGTGCCGGAACGTGTGCGCCTGGTGGCTAACGCCATCTTCAGCCCGGCGCCGGACGCCCGCGCCGTCTCCGAGGTGAGCGTCAGCTACGGCGCGTACACGAGCGGCTTCAGGTTCAACGAGCTCACGGCGCGCTACCGCTGGGTCCGCGCCGGCGACCCGGCGGTGCAGCCCGACGGCCAGGTCCTCGAGACGCAGGCCGTGCTGGTCGGGGACATCCAGGCCGTGCCGATCCCGGACGACGACGCGGGCCGGCTCTACATCCCGGTGCGTTCCGGGCCCGCGACCCTGTACCTCAACGGCAAGGCCGTTGAGGGCACCTGGGACGTCGTGGACGGCTCCGGTATCACGTTCATCTCCGACGGCGGCCAGAGGGTGGACCTGGCCAAGATGCGCACCTGGGTGGTGCTCAGCCCCAACTACGAGACGCGAACCGAGCGACCAGCGACCGCCGAGTAGTCCCGTTTCGACTTGACGCCGGGGGCCCCGCGCGCCGCGCCGCGGCGGGGGCTTGACAGCGCGAGCCTCGACCGCTAACTTAACCAACAAGTTAGATAACGAGGAGGTCAAATACAGATGCCCGCCGCCGACCAACTGAGCCGCGCGTTCGCCGCCCTGGCGGACCCAACGCGGAGAGCCATCCTCACGCGCCTCGCACGCGGAGAGGCCACCGTGAACGAGTTGGCCGAGCCGTTCGAGATAAGCCTTCCCGCCATCTCCCGCCACCTCAAGGTGCTCGAGCGCGCCGGCCTGATCTCGCGCGGCCGCGTCGCCCAGAGCAGGCCGTGCCGGCTGGAGCGGCAGGCTCTCGACGAGGTCGGTCACTGGTTGAGAGGCCAGCGCGAAGCCTGGGAGGAGAGCATGGACAGGCTGGACCATCTCCTCAAGACAGCCGGCGACCTCCCCAACTAGGCCGCCCGAAGCCCGCCGCGATCCGAAGAAGGGACGAGCACATGACAGACACAGCCACACCCGCCACCGAGCACGAACTGGTACTGGAGAGGGTGTTCGACGCCACCCCAGACCGCGTCTTCCGCGCCTGGACCGACCCCGAGATCCTCAAGAAGTGGTTCGCCCCCAAGCCGTACACCACGCCCAGCGCGCGCATGGACGTCAGACCCGGCGGCAGCAGCACGATCGTCATGCGCGACCCGGACGGGAACGAGTTCCCCAACACGGGCGTCTACCTGGACGTCGTGCCCGACCGCCGCATCGTCTCGACCGACGCCTACGTGTCCGCCTGGGTGCCGTCCGAGCGGCCCTTCATGACGATGGACCTCAACTTCGAGGACATCGGCGGCGGCAAGACCAGGGCCGTGTACCGCATCAAGCACTGGACGAAGGACGCCTACGACCAACACGTGCAGATGGGCTTCTACGAGGGCTGGGGCATCTGCGCCGACCAGCTGGCGGAGCTCCTGGCGTCGGGCGAAGCCTGAGGCAGAACGAACTCGAACGCTTAGGACCGCCGCCATGCGCTGCGGCGGTCCCGAGCAGTCTGTGACGTTCCCTTGCGGTCTGCTGCCGGTAGCCAGAGGGTGACTAGCGCTGCGCGGCCTCCTGGGTGGCCGCCCCGGGCCCATCGGTCATCCAGGCGCCGTCCTCCTCGAACAGCTCGCGCAGCCGCTTCTCGTTCTCGGCCGAGAGGTTGGTGCTGATCAGCTCCGGCTCGAGCGGCCGGATGCTCTCGGCGACCCGGTCGGGCGCCTGGGTGCTCGCCAGCATCACCAGCGCCGAGGTGCCGGGCGTGACCTTCTCACGCATGCTGGCGATGAAGTCATCGTCGATGCCGATGTCGGACAGCGCCCCGCCGATCGCGCCGGCCGCCGCGCCCACGGCCGCGCCGAGCAAGGGGACGAGCAATATCAGCCCGATGAGCGTGCCCCAGAACGTGCCGCCGAGGGCGCCGGCGCCCACCAGGTTCAGCGCCTGCCTCACGCGCGGCGCCTGCCTGTCCTCGGGCCAGGAGATCACCGCCGCGTCCATCACGCGTATCAGCTCCCGGGCCTGCAGACCCCTCAGGGTTTCGAGCGCCTTGGCTGCCCTATCGGGGTCTTCGAACCTCCAAACGGTGAGCGAGGTCATGTGCCACCTCCAACGACGGCGAGGGTACGCGCACGCCATGAGAGCGCCCGGCGACCACTGGAAGGCGACCACTGGAAGGCGACCAAGGGGCGGACTTAGATTGGCGGCGTGGACCCGTACCCCTACCACGCCGAGCCCGACGCAGACCGCACCGACGACGTGGCCGCCCAGATGGACCGGTTGCACGCAGGTCTGGGCGAGGAGATGGCGCGACGCGGCGGGGTGCACGAGTCGCTGGTGCCGCCCTCCGAGCCGACAGGTGGGGCCGGGCGCCAGCCGGGCGAGCCGGGCTTCACGATCGACCCTGGCGCGCTTCAGGCCATCGTACCCAGCGTCGCGGAGACGTTCAGGGCGCCGCTGGAGGAGACGTGTGTCCAGTTCGAGATCACCACACCGCTCAGGCTCGCCCACTTCCTGGCGCAGACGGCGCACGAGTCCGCGCGCTACACCGCCCTTGTCGAGAACCTCAACTACGGCGCGCCCGGGTTGCTGGCCACCTGGCCGAGCCGTTTCGACGAGAAGAGCGCCGCCAACTACGCGCGCCAGCCTGAGCGCATAGCGAACAAGGTCTACGCCGACCGGATGGGCAACGGGCCGGAGAGCTCCGGTGACGGGTGGCGCTTCCGTGGGCGCGGCATCCTGCAGGTGACGGGACGCGCTAGTTACCGGGCCATCGGCGAGGCGCTGGGCGTGGACCTAGAGGCCGAGCCCGACCAGCTGCAGACCCCGCGTCTGGCCGCCCTGGCCGCGGGCTGGTACTGGGGCGCACGCGGCATCAACGCGCTGTGCGACAGGGACGACGCCGTCGCCGTGACGGAGGCCGTCAACGGTGGCCGCCACGGCCTCCAACAGCGACTGGAACTGCTGAACCAGGTGAAGACGGTGCTGAGCGGCGGCGACGTCGTAGCGTGACCACCCCCTGCTCCGCTGCGCCCGGGTACTAGAGTTGGGGCATGTGCAGGAACATACGACCGCTCTTCAACTACGAGCCGCCGGCCACCTCGCGCGAGGTGCGCGACGCAGCGCTCCAGTACGTCAGGAAGGTGAGCGGGTTCACCGCGCCGTCGCGCGCCAACCAGGAGGCGTTCGACCAGGCCGTCGACGAGGTCGCACGGGCCACCGAGAAGCTACTGGCCGCGCTGGAGACGACCGCACCACCCAAGGACCGCGAGGTGGAGGCGGCCAAGGCCCGGGCGCGGGCGGCCGTGAGGTTCGGTACGCCTGGCTAGACCGGTTCCTCGCGCGGTATGAGCTCGTCGAAGAACAGGCCCTTGAGCCTGAGCCGGTAGCCCGCTTCCGTGATGTCGGCGTCCAGGTAGACGTACTCGTCCTTGTGCCCGTTCGTGTCGAGCAGCAGCGCACGGCCCTGCGACGCGACGTTGACGCCACCCCTCACCGGGGTGTGCCCGTAGATGCCCAGGCGGTAGTCGGTGCCCTCCAGGTAATCCACGTCCTCCTGGATCCAGCGCCGCCTGTTCTCGAGGTAGAAGCCCTGGTCGAACGAGTTGTGCTCCGGCAGTGGGCCCACGTGGGCCAGGTGAAGACCCTCGATGACCAGCTCGTACGGCCAGCTCAGGATCCAGTCCTTGAGCTCGGCATCCATGGGGTTGCCGTGCCCCGGCTTCCACTCCAGGTGGGCGACGTCGTCGGTGCGGAGCGGGCCCTGGTCCTCGGTCACCGCATTGAAGTCGTGGTTGCCCATGAGGATCACCATGCGCTCGTCTGGCACCCGGTCCTGGAAGCCCTTGACCTCGCGCAGGAAGCGCTCCTGAGCCTGCTCCGCTCGTTCCAGGTGGCGCGGGTTGTACTCGTCGTAGCGCCTCACGTTGATGAGGTCGGCGTAGCGCTCGCGGCTCTTGGCGTGGACGAGGTCGCCCAGGAGGACCAGCTTCACGTCGCCCTCCCTCAACTCGTCCGTCGGCTTGTTGCGCTCGTCCGCCAGACCGGCGTCCCTGAGCATGCGCCAGAGCTTGTCGGGTTGTACGTGGATGTCGCCTACGACAACAAGGCGCACTCTAGGTCCTCATGTTCTGGAAGTCGGCTCGTGGCCGCTGCCGCCTGATGGAGCTTCAGCGTTGCGCCGCCGCCTCCAGCATTGGCAGCGGGTCGACCGAGTCGCCGTCCACGCGCACCTCGAAGTGCAGGTGCGAGCCGGTGGAGTTGCCCGTGCTGCCCACCAAGGCGAGGGTGGCGCCGGCCTCGACCCAATCGCCCTCGTTCACGAGCAGCTCGGAGGCGTGCGCGTAGTAGTACTCGGTGTTGCCGGACTCGACGATCACCACGTTGCCGTAGCCGCCCATCCAGCCGGAGTAGGTGACCGTGCCGGCGGTGGCCGCGACGATGGGGTCGCCGGTGTTGCCGTCGATGTCCAGGCCACCGTGCCAGTTGGAACCCGAGATGCGGAGCTGGCGGTAGCCGTAGCGCGAGGTGATCGTGCCCACGAGCGGCCAGCGCATGGCCGTGGGCGCGGCGGTGACGACGGGTGTGACGTTCCCGGTCACGGCGCGCGCCGCAGCGACCTCGCTGCCAGGCACGATGGTCAGGACCTGACCGGCCAGGATGCGCTCGGTCTTGAGGCCGTTGGCGCTGACGATGGCTGCGACTGTGGTGTTGTGCGTCGAGGCCAGTTGCCACAGGGTCTCGCCCGGCTGGACCGTCACGGTCTGCGCCACGGCGCCACCGAGGTCACGACCGCCGACCGAGTACTGGCCGGGGATCGTGAGCTTGTAGCCGGGGTTGAGGACCGTGGCCAGGGTGAGCCCGTTGGCGTCGGCCAGCGCCTGCGCGGTGGTGCCGTACGCGCGGGCGATGGACCAGAGGCTGTCGCCGCTGACGATCTCGACCATGAGCGGCTCGAGCTCCTTGTCGCCGGCGTCGAGGGCCAGCACCTGGCCGGGATGGATGAGCGTGCCGTCGAGGTCGTTGAAGGCGATGAGGTCCGACACGCTGACGCCGTTGGCCAGCGCGATGTCATACAGCGTGTCGCCGGCCTGCACGGTGACCGTGCGCGCCGGCTCGGACGCCTGTTCCTGCCCGCCCGGGATCCGGATGACCTGCCCGGGCCGGATCTGGTCGCCGCTCAGCCCGTTGAGCTGCATGAGCGTGGCGACGTCCGTACCGGCACGCTTGGCGATGCTCCAGAGCGTGTCGCGGGGTTGAACCGTCACCGATTGTGCGGAGGCGACCGAGGCCGCCAGCAGGCATAAGGAGAGAGTGAGTGCACAACGCCTGGCTGACATTGTCAGCCAAGATACCAGAATCCCCCCTCCAAACTACAAGAGGTTTTCCACCACGGCGGTGACTTATGCACCTCTCCAGTGGCGCGACCGCAGAGAGGGTGCTGCCCTACAGCCTCTCGCTCGGGTCCAGCACGGTCTCGAACATCTCGCGAGCACCCAGTTCCATCATCATGAGGCAGTAGTTCTCGATGTCCAGGTCGTCCGCGGTGCCGTGGATGATGCGGAACTGTAGCCGGGCAGCCTCTCTCTCCAGCTCGGCCGTAGGTACGTGGGCGAAGCTTGCCATGGCCACATAAGTACTAGGCCGCGTCTTACGAGACCCTTAACCGCCTGTCACCGTGGCCTTAGTCGGGCAGCAGCCTCGTGCCCGAGCCGGCGAGGGCGTCCCTGACGCCGTCCGGGTGCCTTCCGTCGGCGATCGCGGCGAAGGGGGCCCCCTGCTCCAGAGCGAACAGCGCCGCCTCCACCTTGGGGATCATCCCACCGGCGATACGGCCGTCTGCGATCCGCTCCCTGGCGGACGCCGCCCCGAGCTCCGGGATCAGGCTCTCGGCATCGTCCGGGTCGTCGAGGACGCCGGGGACGTTCGTGAGGAAGACGGCTCCCTCGCCCAGGGCGCCGGCGATCGCACCGGCAGCCTCGTCGGCGTTCACGTTGAGGCTGGTCCCCGGCCGCCCAGCGGCCATCTCCATGCCCACGCTGGCCACGACCGGCACCAGGCCGCCGTCACGCAGGACGCTCAGCACGGTCGTGTCCACCGCCGCGACGCGACCGACGCGCCCCAACTCCTCGCCGATCCGCTCGGCGAGGAGGAGACGGGCGTCGCGCCCGGTGAGCGACACGGCCGGCCCGACCTCGTATGCCAGCTCCTTGCCCAGCATCGTGAGCACGGTCTCCACCACCTCCATCGCGGCGTCGTTAGTCACCCGCAGCCCACGCACGAAGCGGTGCTCGATGCCCTGGGCGTCCAGCGCGGCCGCGATGTTGGGGCCACCGCCGTGGACGAGGACCGGGGGCACGCCGGCGGAGGCCAGGCCCCGCACCCCGGCGGCCACGGCGGCCCTGGTGTCGCGGTCAGTCATGGCGTTCCCGCCGTACTTGATGACCAGGCTCACGAGGCGGAGTCTACGACGCGCGTGATAGCCTCTCCCGGCCACACGTATGTCGACGCCAGAGCGCATGGACATCAGGTTCGGGACCGACGGTTGGCGCGACCTCATCGCCGACCGTTTCACGTTCGCCAACGTCAGGCGGGCGGCGAGGGCGTACGCCGAGCACCTCAGCGAGCGCGGTGGCGGCCTCGTGCTGGTGGGGCACGACACGCGCTTCATGGCGCGCGAGTTCGCGCTGCAAGCCGCCGGCGTGCTGGCCGGCCACGGCCTGGACGTGCGCGTGAGCGCGGACTACCTACCCACGCCTGCGCTGTCGTTCGCGGTGAAGCGCCACGGCGCCGCCGGCGGGGTCATGATCACGGCGTCGCACAACCCACCCACCTACGGCGGCTTCAAGCTCAAAGGACCGTACGGCGGCACGGCCACGCAGCAGATCTACGCGGATGTCGCCGCCCGCCTGTCGCAAGCGCCCCAGGACCCAGGGCCGACGCGGCTCGAGACGTTCGACGTACGCGAGGAGTACTACGCGGCGCTAGCCGGGCTCGTCGACCTCGACCTGATCCGGTCGTCGGGGCTGCGCGTGGTGCACGACGCCATGGGCGGCGCGGGGGCGGGTTGGCTCGCTCGCTTCGGGAAGCACACCGGCGCCTTCAGGGTCACCGAGGTCCGCGGGCGCCCCGACCCGCTGTTCCACGGCGTGAACCCCGAGCCCATCGCCGCCAACCTGTCGGCGACGGTGGAGGAGATGGCCGAGGCAGGCGGCCGGCAGGACGCGCCCGCGTTCGCCGTGGCCACCGACGGCGACGCCGACCGCCTCGGGGCCGTGCTGCCCGGGGGCCGGTACTTCGACTCGCACCAGATCTTCGCGGTGCTGCTCGACCACCTGCAGAAGCGGGGCGGCAGCGGCAGGGTGGTCAAGACGTTCACGGTCAGCCGCATCGTGGAGCGCCTGGCGGCCCTACGGGGGCTGGAGGTCGTGGAGACGCCGGTGGGATTCAAGTACATCGTCGACGCGATGCTGGAGGGCTCGGTGCTCATAGGAGGCGAGGAGTCGGGCGGCATCGGGCTCGGGGCGCACCTGCCGGAGCGCGACGGGATCGCCAACGCCCTGGTCCTGTTGGAGGCCGTGGCCGCCTCGGGCGAGGGGCTCACCGAGGCGTTCGCCAGGCTCGAGCGCGAGACCGGCTGGCGGCACGCCTACGACCGGCTGGACCTGCACCTTTCCGGCGACGAGTCCCCACAGGCGGTGGTCGAGCGCGTGGCGCAGGGCCGCGACGCGTTCGCCGGCTGGTCGGTGGACTCGGTGGAGTACCTCGACGGCCTCAAGTTCAACCTGGCCCGCGCCGGCACCGTCTCGGCCTGGCTGCTGTTCCGCGCCAGCGGCACCGAGCCGCTGCTGCGGGTCTACTGCGAGGCGCCCCGGACGGCGGACGTCGCGGCGATCCTCGCCGCGGCCGAGCGCCTGGTGCTCGGGCCCGCCGCCTGAAAAGCGCCTACAGCGTGATCAGTTCCTTGGGGCTGTGGGAGAGCACCTCGTGGCCATCCTCGGTCACGAGCACCAGGTCCTCGATGCGCAGTCCCGTGAAGCCTAGGACGTAGACGCCGGGCTCGACCGTCACGATCATGCCGGGCTCCAGCACGTCATCGGAGCGCTGCGAGAGGCGTGGTCCCTCGTGTATCTGCAGACCCGTACCGTGGCCGAGGCTGTGCGGGAAGTGCTTGGCCAGGCCCTGTTCGGCCAGGTAGTCGCGGGCGACGGCGTCTACCTCGCGGCCCGTCTTGCCGGGCGCCACGGCTGCGGCGCCCCGCTCCTGGGCACCCAGCACGGCGTCGTACAGCCGCCTCTCCTCGTCACCCACCGGCCCGACCGCGACCGTGCGCGTCATGTCGGCGTGGTAGCCGCGGTAGCGGGCGCCGAAGTCCATCGTGACCAGCTCACCGGCCGCGAGCTTCTTCTGCGAGGCCGTGCCGTGAGGCATGGCGCCGCGGATGCCCGAGGCGACGATGATGTCGAAGGCGGCCCGGTCGGCGCCGGCGAGGACCATCGAGCGCTCCAGCTCGAGAGCTACCTCCGCCTCGGATACACCCGGCTTGATGAACTCGAGGACCGCCGCGAACGCGGCGTCGGTGATCCTGGCGGCCTCGCGCAGCAGCTCGACCTCGTCGGGACGCTTGACCAGGCGCAGCTCGGCGACCACCTCCTCCAGCGGTTGGGGGTCGGCCCCGAGCTTCTCGGCCAGCTCGCGGTGGCGCTTGAGGGTGAGGTGCTCGGCCTCGACGCCGAGCCGCAGACCCTTGGCCAGCTCGGCTACGCGGTCCGCGGCGTTGCTGACGATCTCGAACGGCAGCAGCGACTCGTCCTCGGCCTGTGCCGTGTAGCGGCCGTCCGTGAGCATGACGGCCTCGTCCCGGAGCACGAGCACGGAGGCGTCCTCGGGGCTGGAGAAGCCGGAGAGGTAGCGGACGTTGGGTGGGTAGGTCACGAGGAGCGCGTCCACGCCGCGTTGCCGCAGGGCGGACCTGACGGCGTCCAGCGTGGCGTCGACGTGCGACTTGGAGGGTGCGGTCACTGTCATGTGCTCTCCTCTTGGGTGTCCAGGCCGGCCCGACGGTTGGCGCTGCCCATGATGCTAAGGAGGTCCGTGGCGACGAGGCTGGCGCCGCCGATGAGGCCGCCGTCGACGTCCGGCTGAGCGAGCAGCTCGGCGGCGTTGTCCGGCTTCATGCTGCCGCCGTACAGCACCCTGATCCCGTCCCCGCCCGGCAGCAGGCGGGCGAGCTCCGCACGGACGGCCGCGCACATCTCCTGGGCGTCCGCCGCGGTGGCGGTAAGCCCCGTGCCGATCGCCCAGACCGGCTCGTATGCGACCACCAGGTCGCCCGCGCCACCCACCCTGACGCCGTCCAAGGCCCCGCGCAGCTGACCGAGGACCACGGCGGCGGCAGCGCCCGCGTCCCGCTGCTCGCGGCTCTCACCCACGCACAGGATGGGGGTGAGGCCCTCCTCCAGCGCGCGGCCCAGCTTGGCCCGGACCGTCGCGTCGTCCTCGGCATGGTACTGGCGCCGCTCGGAGTGGCCCACGACCGCGTAGCCGGCCCCGGTGTCCTTGACCATGGCAGCGGACACCTCACCGGTGTAGGCGCCCTCCTCGTGCCGCGAGACGTCCTGGGATCCCAGGCCCAGCGGCGTGCCGAACGTCAGGCGTGCCATGCCTGGCAGGTGCGTGAACGGCACCATGAGCGCCACGTCGCATGCCAGCGGCTCCAGCGCTGCCAGCTCCGCCAGGAACTCCCGCGTCCACGAGGCCGCCTCGGAGGGCGTCTTGTGCATCTTCCAGTTGCCGGCGATGAGCGGCCTGCGGGTCATCGGGCCAAGATACCGCGCCACCGCTGGCGGTCAGGCGCCCCCAGGGCGAACGGGCGCGTGGCGTCAGGTGACATCCACGCTCTCGCCCAGCACGTCACGCACGTAGAGCAGCTTGACCAGCGCCAACAGGACGGCCAGGAGCGGAGTGGCGATGAGCAGGCCGACGGGTCCGAAGACCGCTCCGGCTACGAACACGGCCGTGATCGTCAGAGCCGGCGGCAGGTCGACGGTGCGCTGCTGGATGAGGGGCGCCACGAGGTTGCCCTGGAAGAGCTGGACGGCGAGGAACAGCACCACCACCCAGAGCAGGTGCGACGCGCTGAGCGACAGGGCGACGAGGGCGGCGATAGAGAACCCGACCAGAGGGCCGAAGATGGGGATCAGCTCCGCCAGCCCGGCGATCAGTCCCAGCACGAGGGTCAGCGGCACACCGATCAGCGACAGGCCCAGCCAGGTCACCAGACCGACGAAGGTGATCGAGGCCAGCTGGCCCAGCACCCAGCCACGCAGCGCGCGGTAGGCCGCCGCGATGGCCTCCGCCGCCCTGGTGCGGCGACCGGGCGGTATCAGCTTCATCAGGCCGTCGCGGTAACGTCGTGGACCCGACGCCAGGAACAGGCCGAGGAAGACCACGAAGATCGCCTTGGTGATGACGTTGCCCAGGGCGGTCGCGGTGCCCGTGACGGTGGATATCACGCCAGCACCAGGCGACACGGCCTCGGCCTCGCCGGCCAGCCGGTCCAGCAGCCATGCCCCCACGGGCACCGAGCCGACGGCCTCCAGCAGCTCCTCGACGCTGTTGGGCAGGCGTTCGGCCAGCTGGACGACCTGCTCGCTCACGCTCGGGCCGAGGAGCCAGATGCCACCGGTGACGAGCACGAAGAGGAGCACGACGTACGCGGCAAGCGCACCGCCGTATGGCAGTCGCGCGCGACGCGAAGCGAACTTGGCGGGCGCGTGCAGGAAGACCGCGACGAGCAGCCCGGCGAAGGCCAGGAGAACCACCTCCCGGGCGTTCCAGGCGATGAGGGCCGTCACGGCCGCGAGCGCGACGAGCCCGATGACGGTCAGGGTCCGGCGTACGAACGGGCCCACGCCTCCGCCGGGCGGCGACACGGGTGCCCGCTCGGTAGTTGGCGTCACACTTACCCGCGTGGCCTGCGGGGGCATGCCGGCACGATAGACGGGCCGCGCTCCGAGCCGTTGCTGGTCAGACGACCTGGCGCTTACTTGTCGGACAGGAACTCACGCACGCGTCTCAGCACGAGGTCCGTCGCCACGTCGTCGAAGGCGGGCAGCGAGCTGTCTGTGAACAGGTGCTCGTCGCCCGGGTAGAGGAAGAGCTCGCCGTGGTCGGCCTGTGCCACCACATCCTGGGCGGCCTCCAGGTCCTCGACGAAGAACGGGTCTTCCTCCATGGCATGGACCTGGACCGGGACGCCGGCCGGCCAGCCGCCGAACTCGGAGGCGGGAAGGGAACCGTGTAGGAGCAGCGCCCCGCGTGCGCCCGGCCTCGTCTGCGCCAACTGCTGGGCGCCGCCCACCCCCATCGACATGCCGGCGTACACCAGGTCCTGCGACAGCGCCTCGGCCTCGCGGACGGCGCGTGCGCCTATCTCCCGGAAGCCGACCTCGCGCAGGTGGCTCATGCCGGCTTCTATGTCCAGGAAAGTGCGCCCGCCACCGAACAGGTCCGGAGTGTGGACCGTGTGACCCTCGGCCCGCAGCCGGTCGGCGAAGGCGCGCACGCCGGGGGTGAGCCCCTGGACGTGGTGGAACAGCAGTACCTCGGCCATACCTACGACCTCTCCAACCCGCCCCAGGGAGCCGCAGGCTAGCAGGTTCGCGACCTGTCCCCGGTCAGCGCCCGACAACGAGAAGCGGAGCGGCCCGCTGAGGGCCGCTCCGCCAGGTGGTTGGGTGTGAGTCTAGCGGCTCTAGGCCACCACGCCGGCCTCGTCCTTGCGCCGCTGGCGCGGGCGCCGCTTGCCGTCGCCCTCGAACTGCAGGCCGCGCGCTTCGAGCTCCTCGAGCCCGCCAACGAGCGCCACGTCGAGCGCCTCGTCGATGTCCGACACCGGGTGCAGCTCCAGGGAGCGCAGCAGGTGCGAGGCGATGTCCTTCATGTCTGCCTCGTTCTTCTCCGGGAAGACGATGTGCTTGATGCCGGCCCGCTTGGCGCCGAGGATCTTCTCCTTCAGGCCGCCGATGGGCAGGGCCCGACCGCGCAGCGTGATCTCGCCCGTCATGGCGACGTCCTTGCGGACAGGCGTGCTGGTGAGCGCGCTGATGAGCGAGGTGGCGAGCGCTAGGCCCGCGCTGGGGCCTTCCTTCGGCGTCGCTCCGGCCGGCACGTGGATGTGGATCTCGCGCTCCTCGAGGTCCTTGGTCGAGATGCCGAAGCGCTGGGCGTTGGACTTGGCGTACGTCAGCGCGGCTCGCGCCGACTCCTTCATGACGTCGCCCAACTGGCCCGTGAGTACCAGGCCACCCTTACCCGGGGTGATCGAGGTCTCGACGAAGAGGATGTCCCCGCCCACGGGCGTGAAGTACATGCCGGTCGCGACGCCAACCAGGTCGTCGTCGGCCTCGGACTCGGGCGTGAAGCGCTGGGCGCCCAGGTACTGCTCGAGGCTGCGCTCGGTGATGCGGACCCGCTTGGCCTCGCCCTCGGCGATGCGCCTGGCGGCCTTGCGGGCCAGGGTGCCGATGAGGCGCTCGAGGTTGCGCACCCCGGCCTCGCGCGTGTACGAGGTGATGACCCGGCTGATGGCGCCGTCGGTGATGTTCACCTGGTTGGGCTTCAGGCCGTTCTCGTCCAACTGACGGGGCAACAGGTAGCGCTTGGCGATCTCGAGCTTCTCCTGCTCGATGTAGCTGGAGAACTCGATGGTCTCCATGCGGTCGTAGAGCGCCTCGGGGATCTGGTGAGCGTAGTTCGCCGTGGCGACGAACAGTACCTCGGAGAGGTCGAACGGCACGCCCAGGTAGTGGTCCACGAAGTTGGCGTTCTGCGCCGGGTCGAGGACCTCCAGCAGCGCCGAGGAGGGGTCGCCCTGGAAGGACGCGCCCAGCTTGTCGACCTCGTCGAGCAGGAAGACGGGGTTCTTGGCGCCCGCCTGCCTGATGCCCTGGATGATGCGGCCCGGCATGGAGCCGATGTAGGTGCGCCGGTGGCCGCGGATGTCGGACTCGTCACGGGCGCCGCCCAGGCTGATGCGCACGTACTCGCGGCCCAGCGCCTTGGCGATGGACTGGGCGATGCTCGTCTTGCCGACGCCGGGAGGGCCGGCGAAGAGCAGGATGGGGCCCTTGTTGATCTCGAAGGCGTCCAGCTCGCCGTCGGCCGCCCGCTCGGCCTTGAGCTTGCGGACGGACAGGTACTCGAGCACGCGGTCCTTGACCTTCTCGAGCCCGTAGTGGTCCTCGTCGAGGATGCGCGCCGCCTCGGAGAGGTCCAGCCGGTCCTCGGTACGAACGTTCCACGGCAGCTCGACGATGGTGGTGAGGTAGGTGCGGATCACCGAGGCCTCGGCCGAGTCTGGGTGCATGCGGGCCAGACGGTTGAGCTCCCGCTGCGCCTCCTTCATGACGACCTCGGGCAGGTCGAGCGCCTCGAGCTTCTCCCTGAACGCCTCGACCTCGTCCTCCTCGTCGTCGGAGCCGGACAGCTCCTTCTGGAGGGCCTTGATCTGCTCGCGGAGGAAGAACTCGCGCTGGTTGCGGTCTATCTCGTCCTTGACCTCGCGCTGGAGGCGACGCTGGGTCTCCTGCAGCTCGATCTCGGTGTCGATGAGGATGAGCACCTTACGCAGGCGGTCGGTCACCGTGGGGGACTCGAGCACGGCCTGCTTGTCGGCCAGCTTGAAGTCCAGGTGGTAGGCCACGTAGTCAGCGAACTGACCCGGGTCCTCGAGGTTGAGGACGAACTGGGCCACCTCGCTCTGGACCGAGCGGCTGCCGGACTCCACGAGGTCCTTGAACTTCTCGCGCAGCTCGCGGAAGGTCGCGACGAGCTCCACCTCGTCACCGTCGGGGACGTCGATGGCGGACACCTCGGCCTCGATGAGACCGTCCTCGTGCTGGTACTCGTGGATCTTCACGCGGGCGAAGGCCCTGACGAGCATCTGGATCGTGCCGTCTGGGTTCTTCTTCATCCGCATGATGTTGCAGGCGGTACCGGTCTGGTAAAGGTCCTCGGGCGTGGGCTCCTCGACCTCGCGGTCCTTCTGGCTGACGATGACGATGGTGCGGTCGCGGTCGAGAGCGGCGTTGATGGCCTTGATGCTGATCGGCCGGCCTGCGTCGATCGGCATGACCATCGTGGGGTACAGCACCGAGCCGCGGACCGGGCAGACCGGTACGGGCTGTTGGAACTCGTGGTTGGTGCTTGGCTCGGCCATTATGGTCACCTAGCCTATCTGAAGGGGCTGTGGCGGAAAGTGGCTTTCCGGCGTGTTCGGGCCGCCCGAAGGCGCCGGAGCCTGATGGACTTGAGTCAACATTGCTCAAGTTTACTAAATAGAGTGCACTAAAGTCACGCGGCGGCTGACCATGCGCCGCGACCGGTTGGGACGGGTCCGCGCGACGGGCCCCACGGTGGCCCTGGGGGCACGCCACGAGCCTTCCACGCGGCTTTCGAAGGCTATCACCCCCCGTGGTAACTTGTCGCGTCATGACCGACGTCTTTGGCGCGTTGACCGCCTCACTGCGCGCCGCGATCCAGACCCTGGCCCCGGACTTCGATGCGGACGTGCAGGTCCAGGAGGTGCCGGCGGACAAGCCCGGCGACTACGGCAGCCCGGTGGCGTTCACGCTCGCCCGCACGCTCCGGCGGCCGCCGCCCCAGATCGCCGCCGACATCGTGGCCCGGTTGCAGTTGCCACAGGGCGTGGCGGCGGCTGACGCCGTGGGCGCGTACATCAACTTCAGGCTGGACGCCGGCGCCTTCGTGCGCGGCATCGTGACGGGCTCGGCGCGGCCCCGGGTGGCCGAGCGCCGCAAGGTCGTCGTCGAGCACACGAGCGTCAACCCCAACAAGGAGGCCCACGTCGGGCACCTGCGCAACATCGTCCTGGGGGACGCCACGGCGCGGATCCTGCGGGCCGCCGGTCATGTGGTCGAGGTTCAGAACTACATAGACGACACCGGTCGGCAGGCTGCCGAGAGCATCTTCGCCGTCACGTACTTCCAGACCCGCTACGACACGCCCTCGAACGGCTCGCCACGCAAGTACGACCACTGGTTGGGCGAGCTGTACGTGCGCCTCGGCCAGGCCAAGGAGACCGACGGCGAGGCCATAGAGCGCGGCGTCAACGAGGTCATGCATCGCCTCGAGCGCGGCGAGCTGCGGCACGAGGTGGAGCGCGTCGTGCGCGCCCAGCTCGAGACCTTCAACGCCCTCGGCGCCGAGTACGACCTGCTGGTATGGGAGTCGGACGTCGTGCAGGCGGGCTTCCTGGACCAGGGTCTCGAGGTGCTGGAGAACAGCCGCTACACCTCTCGGCCCACCGAGGGCAAGTACGCCGGGGCGCTCGTCATGGACGTCTCGGAGTTCCTGCCCGGTCTCGAGGAGCCGAACATCGTGCTGGTGCGGTCAGACGGCAACGCCATGTACGTCGCCAAGGACATCGGCTACCAGTTCTGGAAGGCGGGGCTCTTCGAGGGCCTGGGCTTCGAGCGCTTCGCGGTGCAGCCCTCCGGCAGCCCTTTGTACACCTCGAGCCCCAAGGGCGAGCTGCATCCCGACGGCCGCACCTTCGCCAACGCCGACGAGATCATCAACGTCATCGACGTGCGCCAGAGCCATCCTCAGACGATCGTCAAGACGGCCTTGGCGCTGGCTGACGACCCGCGGGCGCAGAAGGCGCACGAGAACTCGCACCACCTGGCGTACGAGGTCGTCACCCTCGAAGGCCGCGCGATGAGTGGGCGCAAGGGCATCACCCTGTCGATAGACGAGGTGACGGTCGAGGCCACGCGCCGGGCCCGCGCCGTGGTGGAGGAGAAGAACCCGGGCCTCCAGGACATTGACGAGGTCGCGCGCGCCGTTGGCATAGGCGCCCTGCGCTTCGGCATGCTCAAGAGCGAGGCCAAGCGGATGATCGACTTCCGGTGGAACCAGGCGCTGTCGCTGCAGGGCGACTCGGCCCCTTACGTGCAGTACGCGCACGCCCGCGCCTGCAGCATCCTGCGCGCGGCGGAGGCGGCGGGTCTGTCCTTGGCCGTGGCCGAGGAGAGGGCCGACATGGACGCGTTGGGCCCGCTCGAGGTGAAGCTGGCCCAGGTGCTCGCGCGCTACCCGCGTGTGGTCGAGACGGCCGCTGAGGAGCTGGCCCCCCACCAGGTGGCCCAGTACGCGCTGGACCTGGCCACCGCGTGGAACTCGTACTACAACCACAAGGACGCCTCCGGCCGGCCGGACACGCAGGTGCTGAAGGCCGAGCCCGGGCTGCGCGAGGCACGGCTGGTCCTGGTGGACGCCGTGAGGCGCGGCCTGGCCGACACGCTGGACCTGCTGGGCATCGCTGCTCCCGTCGAGATGTGAGGCTTCCCCCCAGAGAAGAGTTCTAAGCGACCGGCAAGTGGGCTAGCATCTGAGGATGGACTCTGCACCCCGGCCCCGGCTCAGCGACGGCCGCTTCCTCGTTCCCGCCGTCCTTGGCGTACTAGGCGTCCTGTTCGCACTCAGCGCTCTACCGTTCCAGCCCTCGCCGTCCAAGATCGTCCTCAACCTCGTGGCCGTGATCATGCTGGCCGCCGGCGGTGCCGGCCTGGCCATGGCGCTGGACAAGAAGCGTCGCGGCGAAGAAACGAACGAGACCGGGCGCTAGGACGCCCGGCCCCGCCGAACCGATAGGTCTGTAGTAGCTCAGCCGATAGGGTCCATGCCCGCGGCCGGCGGCCGCGTGGCCGTGACCGTCGAGGCCCGCGGCGACTGGCCCGCGCCGTTCCTGGCCATGTAGGAGGTGTTCTCGGCGATCTTGAAGATCGCCATGAACGCCTCGAGCCATACGCGGGCGATGATCACGTAGAGCAGGAACGCGATGGGGACCAGGATGAGCGCGAGGATGGCGCCGCCGGCGCCGTTCGACGCGAACGTCACGAACCAGAACAGCCCCACGATCGCCGCCGCGATGATCGAGATGACGTAGATCACCCGGATGATGCGCACGGTGACGAAGTCGTCGAAGGAGAGGTCGAAGAGCATCGACAGGAAGGACTTGCCGCTGTTGCCGACCACTTTTGCCTCCAGGCCCACCGCGGTTTCGTCCAGGTAGCCCGGGGGCCGCTCAGAGGAGCGGCGACCGTGAGAACGAGATGTGGGCAACCTGAGAATAGAGCCGTTCGGCGCCGTGCGCTACGCGACTACGCCACATATAGTCCTCTCATGGCCGGCCTCGACCTGGACGAGATCGCGGTCCTGGCGGACCGGCTGGCGCGCAGACGAGAGACGGTAGGCCTCGCCGTCGCCGTGCTCGACGGTGGCGAGACAGTGTTCGCGAAGGGCTACGGCGTCACGCGCGCGGGCGGGAGTGGCGTGCCTGTCACGCCGGCTACGCTCTTCGGCCTCGGCTCCATCGCGAAGAACCTCTGCGCCTGCCTCATCATGCGGCTGGTCGAGAGGGGCCGGCTACACCTCGACGAGCCCCTCGTTGCACTCGACCCCGGGCTGGAGTTCTCGGACCCGCTCCTCGGTCGAGCGATCACGCTCCGGCACGTCCTCAGCCACACCACCGGGCTGCCCGCGGCCGGGAAAGACTTCGGGCCCGTGCACCCCGAGGCCTTGAGGGAGTTCGTCAGGCGGCAGGTCTCCGCGTACCGCTTCCTGTTCTTGCCCGGTGCCGCGCACAACTACAGCAACGTCGCGTACTGCCTGGCCGGCCACGTGGCAGAGGTCGTCACCGGCAGCGGCTACGACACCCTGGTGGCTGAGCACGTGTTCGAGCCGCTGGGGATGCACGCGGCTACCTTCGACCCGGATCTCGCCGCTGCACGCGGGCTGGCGCCGCCGCACCGGCCCGATCCGGACGGCTCGCCGGTGCCGGCCCTGCTGGCCCGGAACGCCAGCGGGAACCCTTCGTCGTTCACTCTCGCGAGCCTGAACGACCTGTGTGCTCTGGCAGCCATGTACCTCGTGAGGGGCGCGGTCTTCGGGGAACGCTACCTCTGGCCCCAGAGCCTGGACGAGATGATGCGCGCACAAGTGGACCGCGGCATAGGCCCGGCTCCGTACGAACTGTCCCAAGTTAACCGCGCGTACGGGCTGGGTTTCTACGTCGGCTCTTACCGCAGGCACCGCGTGGCGCGGCACGGAGGAGTCTCGCAGTCCTACAACTGCTTCTTCGAGCTGCTGCCAGACGACGGGCGCGCCCTCGTCGTCCTGTGCAATCACGCCGACGACGCGGCGCTGACGGAGCTGGTGGCGGGGGTCTACGACGTCGTGACCGGCCGGCGACCTGCGGGTCTGGCCAAGCGTAGAGCGCCCGGTCCGGCGAAGGGACGAGACCTGTCCGAATGGACAGGCACCTACGTCGACTTCGAGTACGGCGGCATCGTCGAGGTGATGACTCGGTCCTACGGCGGCGCAGTGCTGCGCCGCGAGAGCGAGGAGCTGGAGATCGTCCCCTTATCCGGTACCGACGGCTACGCGCGGGCGCCGTCGGGCCGGTTGCCGCTGGCTTTAAGGCCGCGGGCTGGAGCGGACCGCGAGCACGTCCTCATCGTCGGAGGCCGACCGTACCTAGCGCTGGAGCAGTCCGGCCCGGTACCAACCGTTGAGATGCTGCAGAGGCTGGCAGGCCGCTACCGCGACCCCACCAACCTCGCGGACGACGGTGCACTCGAGGTGACGGTGGCTGGCGGCGCGCTCAAGGTGAGTGATGGCGGGGAGTGGTACGACTGCCGCCCGTTGGGTGGGTCTCGGTTCACGTGCGGCTTGGGGGTCCTCGATTTCGACGACCGCCGAGATAACCCCTACTCGGACGGCGGGCCCAGGTACGTTCAGCAGGGAGGGGCGACGCTCTACTTCCGGAAACTCGCGGCGGATATTGCGGCCTGGGCCGACTCCTAGACAGTTACCTGCTGCGGTAGGGAAGCCGAGACCTTCACCGGCGACGGCAGTAAGGCTCTCCAGCGCGAGGGCACGCCGCAACCCCTCCTACCTCTTCAAGTGCCTGGCCAGAACCTCTATCGGGTGAACCGCCTTCTCCTCGGTGCCGTCGGCGATCTGGTGACGGCACGAGAAGCCCGGCGCGGCCGTCGTGCCCTCGTGCGCCCGCACGGCCGGGAACAGCCTCTGCTCGCCGATGGTCATCGACAGGTCGTGGTGGGCGTACCCGAACGAGCCGGCCATGCCGCAGCACCCGGCGTCCAGCACTTCTACCTCGTCAGCGACCCAACCGAGCGTGGCCGCCGCGTAGCTGGTGCCCAGGACGGCCTTCTGCTGGCAGTGGCCGTGGAACAGCACCGGCTGGCTGGCGCGCTCGAAATGGTCTTCGGGCTTGAACCTGCCGGCGGTCCACTCCTTGGCGAGGAAGTCCTCGACCATGCGCACGTTCTTGGCGACGGCGCGTGAGTCCTCACCGGGCACCAGGTCCGGGTAGTCGTCCTTGAACGCCGCGACGCACGACGGCTCGATGCCCACGATGGGCACGCCGGCGACCACGTAGGTCATGAGCCTGGCGACGTTCGCGGCCGCCATCCGCTTGGCGTCGCGCAGCATGCCCTTCGAGATCTGCGGACGCGCGCAGCAGCCGTAGCTGATCAGCTCCACGTCGTAACCCAACGCGTCCAGCACCTGCACAGCCGCCTTGCCGGGGCCCTGGTCGTTGAAGCGCGTCCAGGTGTCGGCGAAGAGGGCGACCTTGCCAAGGGGTCGAGGTGCCGACCGTGCGGTGGCTACCTCTTGGCCGGGGGTTTCGGCCCCCGGGGCCACTGTGCCGGCCCCTGCTCCGGGCGCGCCCGCCGCGGCCTGGGGCGCGACCGCCGGCTGCCGCCCCTCGAACCAGCTCTCGAAGCGGCGCGGCTCGTAGCTTGGCAGTACGCGCCTGGCGTCCACGCCCACGGCCTTCTCCATGAGCCAGCGGACGGGCTTGAGCGGCAGCAGGGTGTTGGCGAGGGGCGCCAGCGTCTGGCCCAACGGGGCGACCCGCCCCACGTTCGCGAACGCGCGCGCGGAGAGTGGCGTGCCGTGATCGTCGTAGTAGTGCTGCAGCCACTCGTACTTGAGCTTGGCCATGTCCACCTGGCTGGGGCATTCGGCCTTGCAGGCCTTGCACTCCAGGCACAGGTCGAGGACCTCGTAGACCGCCTGGCTGGTGAGCCCGCCGGGCAGCCCGCCGGTGATGGCCTCGCGTAGCACGTTGGCGCGGCCGCGTGTGGAGTGGTCCTCGTCGCGGGTGCCCATGTAGCTGGGGCACATGGTCCCCACGCCCACCTTGCGGCAGGCGCCCACGCCGGTGCAGGCCTCGATGGCGCCGAGGAACCCCTCCTGACCGCTGAAGTCGAAGTGCGTCTCGACCTGCGGCGCCGGGTAGTCGGTGCCGTAACGCAGGTCCTCGGTCATGGCCGGCGCCTCTACGACCTTGCCGGGGTTCATGAGCCAGTCGGGGTCGAAGGCGCGCTTCACGTCGATGAACGCCTGGTAGAGCCGGTCGCCGAACAGGCGCCGGTTCTGGTACGACCGGATGAGGCCGTCGCCGTGCTCGCCGCTCCACGAGCCGCCGTACTTGAGCACCAGCTCGAAGACCTCGTCGCTTATGGCCTGGTACGCCTCGATGCCGGCGGCGTCCTTGAGGTCGAGGAGCGGCCTGACGTGGATGACGCCCACGCTGGCGTGCGCGTACATGACGGCGCGGGCGCCGTGGCGCTCGCACACCTCGATGACCTCGGGGATGTAGAACGGCAGCTTGTCCACCGGGATGGCCGCGTCCTCGATGAACGGCGTCGGCTTCTGGCGCCCCTTCATGGTGGCGTAGATGCCCAGGCCGGCGCGACGCAGCTCGAAGATCTCCTTCTGCTGCGCCGGCACCTTGGCGACGAACGAGGCGTACGACAGTGCGCCTACGTCCGTGTCGGCCGCGAGCGAGGCCAACTGCTCCTCCAGCTCCGATTCCGTCTCGCCGTCGAACTCCACCAGCAGGACCGCGGCCGGGTCGCCCTGCACCCAGCTCGTCAGGGCGGCCATACTGGGGTTGGCCCGGCCCAGCTCGAAGAGGTCACGGTCGAGGAGCTCCACCGCGGCCGGCCCGTGGCGG
>JBDZWC010000231.1:0-1986 GCA_040256005.1 Deinococcaceae bacterium
AGGTGGCGGCTGATCTGGATGTGGTGCAGAAGTCCGGGTCGTGGTTCTCGTACGGTGAGACGCGCTTGGGTCAGGGCAAGGAGAAGGCGGTGGAGCTGCTCACCACCAGACCCGACCTCGTCGACGACATCAAGAAGGGCGTGCTGGAGACGCTGCAGCGTTCCGGCGTGGTCAAGCTCCCCGGGCATGCGGTCACCGAGATCACCGAGGACGACGAGGCCTACACACTGGAGGCCTGAAGGCCTGTTCGACGGCGTCACTATGTGACAACGTGCGCGTCTGGCGACCGCGTGCAGCGGGGTAGTATGCCGCCAATCGACACGGCCCCGGGCGGGCGGGCCCGTCCCGGTCGTGCCGCGCGAGGGAGCGGGGAGCCGGTCGGAGCATGGCGCCCGCGCCCACCGGAGGTGTGCGCAAAGGAATGGGCGTCCCCGAAACGTTGAGCGGCCCACGCGTCGGCCATGACACGACAGCAGTCGTCAACGACTTCTCCATCGCGGTAGCGACGGCCAACGGCACCGGCAGCCAGACCGCCAACCTCACACTGCTGCGATCGTTCTTCAAGATGGGCATACCGGTGCACGGGAAGAACATCTTCCCGTCGAACATCCAGGGACAACCCACCTGGTACCACATCCGCGTCAGCCGGCACGGCTACATCGCCCGCCGGCCCCCCGAGCTGCTGGTGGCGTTCAACCCTGCCACCGTGCATGCCGACGTCGCGGGCCTGCCACCGGGCGGTGTGTGCGTCTACAACGCGGACATCCGGTACCAGCCCGAGCGCCCCGATCTCACCTACTACCCGGTCCCGGTGAAGGAGCTGCTCAGCGACGTCGAGGTCAAGGGCAAGCTCAAGGACTACATCGCCAACATGACCTACGTCGGGGTGGTC
Source organism: Deinococcaceae bacterium (assembly GCA_040256005.1). GTDB lineage: Bacteria > Deinococcota > Deinococci > Deinococcales > Trueperaceae > DASRWD01. The sequence continues at coordinate 893 of JBDZWC010000231.1, forward strand.
TCCCACCTGCTGCGCGTACCCCTCGAGGTCATCGAGCAGGCGCTCGCCCACCACTTCGGGGGCCGCGCCAAGCTCGTGGACAGCAACATGGACGTGGTGCGCCGGGCCCATGCCTGGGCGCAGGCCAGCATCGTGAAGGTGGACCCGTACGTCGTCGAGGCGATGGACGCCACGGAAGGCCTGATCCTCATGACGGGCAACGAGGCGGGTGCGCTCGGCTCGGTCTTCGGCGGTGTGTCCGTCGCGGCGTGGTACCCCATCACGCCGTCGACCAGCTTCATAGACGCGCTCCGTGAGTTCCTGCCCAAGCTCCGCGTGGACCCGGAGGGTCACCCCACCTACACGGTCCTCCAGGCCGAGGACGAGCTGGCGGCTATAGGCATGGTGGTGGGGGCGGGCTGGGCCGGGGCGCGGTCCGTCACCGCCACGAGCGGTCCTGGCATGTCCCTCATGGCGGAGTTCCTGGGCCTGGCCTACTACGCCGAGGTGCCCGCCGTGGTCTGGGACATCCAGCGCGTGGGGCCCAGCACGGGCCTCCCGACCCGCACCAGCCAGGGCGACGTGGCCTTCGCGTACGGCGTCGGCCACGGTGACACCAAGCACGTCGTGCTGTTCCCGTCCTCGATAGAGGAGTGCTTCGAGTTCGGCTACAAGGCGCACGACCTCGCCGACCAGTTGCAGACGCCCGTCCTCGTGCTCTCGGATCTCGACCTCGGCATGAACAACTGGATGGGCGAGCCGTTCGCGTACCCCGAGGCTCCTCTGAAGCGCGGCAAGGTGCTGAGCGCAGAGCAGGTCGAGCAGCTGGAGCGGTTCCGGCGCTATGCCGACGTCGACGGCGACGGCATCCCCTACCGCACGCTGCCCGGCAACCCGAACCCGCGGGCTGCCTGGTTCGGCAGGGGCACCGGGCACGACGAGGACGCGCGCTACACGGAGGACGGCCAAGCGTGGGTCGAGAACATGGACCGCCTGGCGCGCAAGCACGAGACGGCGCGCTCGTACGTGCCGCCGGCCGTCATCGAGCGGGCGCCGGAGGCGCGCCTGGGGATCGTGTACTTCGGCACGACGCGCTACGCCATCGAGGAGGCCCG
>JBDZWC010000135.1:0-7251 GCA_040256005.1 Deinococcaceae bacterium
CTCCGGGAGCGCGGCAGGCAACGTGGCGACCACCGGCAGCGTGACGATCCCCGCCATGAAAAGGGGCGGCTACCAGCCGCACGTGGCCGGCGCCATCGAGTCGGTCGCTTCCACCGGCGGCCAGATCATGCCGCCCATCATGGGCGCGGCCGCCTTCCTCATGGCCGACTACCTGGGCATCCCTTACCTGCAGGTCGCCGCGGCCGCTGTCATCCCTGCCGTGCTGTACTTCCTTGCCGCCGGGGTGGCCATCGACCTCTACGCGCGGGCCCAAGGCCTGCGCGGTCTCACGCGCGAGGAGATGCCTAGGTTCTTCAGGACCCTGCGCGAGGGGTGGATCTTCCTGGTTCTGATCGGCCTGGTCTACGCCATGCTCGTGATGGGCTACACGGCCACCCGCGCGGCCTTCGTCGGCGTCGTCGCCGCTGCCGTGCTGGTACTGCTCAAGCGCGTGAAGCTCAAGGAGCTCTGGGAGGTCCTGAGGCAGGGCGCAGAGGCGGCCGGGATCCTCTGCGCCGTCACCGCTGGCGCCGGCATCGTCGTTGGTGTCGTCCAGCTCACCGGTTTGGGGGCCCAGCTCGCAGCAGCGCTCGTGGACCTGTCGGGCGGCTACGTCATCGTCCTGCTGCTGCTCGTGATGGTCTCATCGCTGATCCTCGGCATGGGCATGCCCACCACGGTCGTTTACATCCTGCTCGCCGCCCTGGTGGGGCCCGCGCTCGTGACCATGGGCCTGAAGCCGGTCTCGGCGCATTTCTTCTTCTTCTACTTCGGCGTGCTGGCGGCGATAACTCCACCGGTGGCGCTAGCCTCTTATGCCGCAGCGTCAATAGCCGGCAGCGACTTCAATCAGACAGGCTGGACGTCCTTCAAGATCGCCATCCCCTCGTTCATCGTCCCGTTCTTCTTCGCCCTCAACCCTGCGCTGCTGCTCGACGGCACGACCGGCGAGATCATCCGCAGCTCCATAACGGCGGCCCTGGGCGTGTGGCTCATCACGACGGCGGTCATGAACTGGATGAACGGTCGGCTGCCGTGGCCGGCCCGGCTCGTGCTGCTGGCTACCTCAGCCTTGCTCATCGACGGTGGCCTGACGACGGACCTCATCGGGCTGGCCGTGCTGGTGGGGATGCTGGTGTGGCGCTTCCGCTTCACCACCCCGGCGCAGGTCGTCGCGAAGAGCGCGGCCTCCCTGGGTGGCAACGAGACTTCGAACAAGACGGCGGCGGACGGGGGAGGCCCCGAGCAGCGGGGTGTCAGAATCGAGGGCGCGCATGGCACGGACGCTGTCTGACACCCGGAGGAGGAGGGCGTCCGTTGGAGCGGGCTCGGAACCCGAGGCCGGCGCGCCCACTGCGCCCGCTTCGCCTTCCGACACCGCCTACGAGACGATCAGGCAGAAGATCATCGACGGCGAGTTCTACCCGTCGCAGAGGCTAATCGAGGCGCAGCTGGCGCAGTCTCTGGGCTTCAGCCGGCACAACGTGCGCACCGCGCTGGACAGGCTCGCCTCCGACGGGCTCGTGCGGCTCGAGCCCAACCGCGGTGCCACCGTAGCCACTCTCAACCTGGAGGACGCCGTCGATATCCTGGTGGCCAGAGAAGCGCTCGAGGCGGCGGTGACGCGCCTCGCGGCGGAGAAGGCGACCGACGAGCAGGTAGAGCGCATGGGCGAGCTGGTCGCCACGATGCGCGAGGCGTTGGGCGCGGAGCGGTTCGACGACTACTCGGCCACCAACGTCCGGTTTCACAAGCTGATCCATCAGGCCTCGGGCAACGAGACGATGCCGGAGCTCATCGCCACGCTGCGGTTGCGTATGTCGCGCCTGCAGCTACGCTCGATCCTCATCCCCGGCCGCAGCGAGAAGTCGATCGCCGAGCACGAGGCCATCTACCGCGCCATCAAGGCTCGGGATCCCGATGCTGCTGCTGCGGCGGCCGCCGAGCACCTTCGCTCCCTGCGGTCTGCCATCACCAAGGCTTGGAGCCTCGTCAAGCTCTGAGATCGCCCCGAGGGCGCTGCAACGGCACCGCGTTGACGCCTCTTTGACGTCTCGCCTCATAGGTTCGAACTGACCGCAGCTGTGACGTTGTTGGCGGCCCCGGATCTGCGAAGCGAGCGCGGAGACGTGGGTCTGATGGTTCTGTACTCGTGGACCGAAGGACAACAAGATGAGGCGACATCTCCGAGCTTCCACCATCGCTACCTCCGTGTTCCTGGCGCTGACCGCGTGCAACGTCCAACCACCCCAACCGGATGCCGAGGGCATGCTGGTGCCAGGAGGCAGCTACCTCGACGACGGGGGCGTGGTGCTGAGCGCCTTGCCCGGCGCCATCGATTCGGAGGTAGGCGTGTCGGTCGAAGCGGTCCAGGAGCCAGCCATCACGTTGCCCGGGGACGCGAAGGCGCTGGCCGAGTTCCAGCGCATCAGCGCTTCACGGGACGTATATGCGGCTGACGACCCCTTCGTGATCGGCCTTCCGGTCCCGGCGGAGGCGGATCCGGGAGCCCTCGCGCTGGCCGTCCTCCTGGAGCCCGGCGACATGACCGATGTCGGCGAGCCGAGCGGGTCGCATTGGCAGCTCCTGGAGGGCGTCTACGACCCCAACGAGGGCTACTTCGTCACGACGGTGGCGTTGCTGACGCAGTCAGGGCGGACGTTCGTGCTCGTCCAGGCTCCGGGGTGGTCCTCTCCCGTGGCCGGGTCAGCCTCGGCCCCGAGTGCCGGCCTGGCCCCACAACAGGTCGGCGGCGACTTCCAGGTGAGGTGCCGGGGGTTCCAGTCCGACGACAACGACCTCGGCATCACATGCTCACAGAGCGATGAGGGCGACCTTGAGACCGTGCTCGCGGACGCCTTCGCGGACTACCGGGGCGTGGGGTTCGCGCCTCCGCACCTGAAGAAGACGATCGACCCCTCGGCGGCGCTGTTGTGGCCGTACAACTCCGGCCTCGGCTTCCTCGAGTACGTCGCCGAGCTCAGGCCCTTCAGAAGCGTTGACGAGGACGATGACATTTGGTTGTGCGGCGTCCGTCCGTCAGGAGCGATGAACCTGGGCGGCTACAGCCCAGCCACGCGCAAGTTCTACGTGTGCATCGACAACGCCGGCGTGACCGCCCGCGGCGCCGAGGTGGCGCATCACGAGTACTTCCACGCCACGCAGTACGGCTACCCTGCCGTGCGCCGATCTCACGCTGACTGGGTGATCGAGGCAACCGCCACCGCCTCGGAGCGTTCTCTCGCCACGATGCTCCGCGACCCCAGCAGAGAACTGCGGGTGGTTGACGTGCCCCTCACGCTCGCCGGGCCGGATTTCATCGAGTACACGACGCAGGACCTCTTCGTCTACGCGGGCCGGGTCCTGGGTCGCGGCCTCGAGTACCTGATCGACGTGTTCGAGGAGGGCGCGTCGAACGGCGGCCTCGACGCGGCGTTCGAGGACCTGGGCTTCACGGGTGGCCTCCCTACCCTCTACTGGTCCTGGGCGAAGAACCAAGCCTTCGAGGCGGAGTTCGACCTCGGGGCGGCGGAGCTAGGGTCGACCTGTGCGCTCACGACCGGGGTGGCCGGACTCATCACGGTGAACTACCAGCACGTCGTGCCGCCGGCCGACCGGACCGTGACGCTGCCCCCGCTCACCTCGGCCGTCATCCAGTTGGACTTCGCCGCGCTGCCTGACGCGGCCTATACGACGAGAGTCGACGTCGACGAGCTCGGCGTGAGCGACCCGAGCGAGATCAAGGTCAAGTTCTACGATGCCGCCGACGCGGGAACGACGAACTGCTGGGCGGAGCCGGATAGCAAGCAGGCCCAGGTCACCGTGAGCGCGGGCCAGCCGCGCACCCTCTACGCCCTGATCAGCAACTTGCAGATGGATGCCAGCGGGGGCGCGAGTCTCAGCTTCGGTCAGAGTGAGCCGGCTCTCGAGATCCTGAGCCCCGCCAGCGGCTCCGTGTTCACCGAGGACGATGACGTGGAGTTCCTCGCTGTGGGCACGGGACTGGGAGATCAGGACCCCGGGACCACGCTGGTCACGTGGACGTACGAGAGGCACGACGGTGTGCCCTTCACGTTCTCGAGCGACAACGGCGAGGCGGTCACGCATAGGTTCTGCGACGGGACGTACACGGTCGTCGCGGAGCTCATCTCGGCAACGACCCAGGAGGCTGCCGGCGACTCCGTCACCTTCACGGTCAGCAACTCGAACCCACCGCCGCCGGAGTGCGCCCCGAGCATCGACATCCTCGCGCCGAACGAAGACGACACCTTCCCACTGGGGCAGAGCGTCTCGTTCGAGGCCGTGATAGACGACGACCACCCGGAGACGGACGAACCTCTCCATCCCATCATCTGGCGAGACGGCGGCCCGTCGGGCCTGATAATCGCCCAGAACACGCTCGCCTTCTCGACGTCCAAGTTCAGCGAGGGTGTCCACGAGATCTACGTCGAGTACGGCACCGCCGACGACGCGGTGACCATAGAGATCCTCGACACGTCGAACACCGAACCTACCGCGACGATCGCCAGCCCGGCGGACGGCGCTCAGTTCCGATGGGACGAGATCGGCGACCCGGCCCAGATCCAGTTCACGGGTAGCGGCACTGACGCGGAGGACGGAACGTTGACCGGCTCCAGCTTGACCTGGTCGTACCTGCCGGAGGGAAGCGCGATGTGGCAGAACGGTGGCAACGGCACGTCGTTCACGCTGTTCGTCGTCTTCGACAGCGACAACTTCACGACATACAAGGTCCGACTGAGGGCGACCGATTCCGAGGGGTTGTTCGATGTACACGAGATCGAGATCGCGGTACAGAACCCACCGATCTAGCGTGGGGGGGATCCGCGGTCAAAGGCGTCCAGCGTCCGCTTGAGGTCCGCCTTCTCAGCCATCGGCAGGTGGTAGCTCGGTAGCGAGAGTCAGCGCATCGCGGCGAGCCTCGTGCGACGGGCGCCAGTAGCGGGGGATTGAGGAGACGCCCACGTCGCCAGCGCGCTGTGACCACTAGGGTGCAGTCGTGACCCGCGTACTGGCACCGCCAGGATCGGCCGCCTTGCCGCTGGCGTCTTTGGTCGTCGCGAACCTGTTCCCACTCGTGGGCGTTCAGCTGTGGGGCTGGGACCTGACCGATCTGCTCCTGCTGTACTGGCTTGAGAACGCGGTGGTTGGTGTGTTCACCGCTCTTAGCCTGCTCGTGGTGACGCCGGAACGGCCGCAGTTCGGGATGCTGACGGTGGTCAAGCTCTTCAGTGTTCCGTTCTTCGCCGTCCATTACGGGATGTTCTGGATCGGCCATGGGATCTTCCTGATGGCCTTCTTCGGTGGTGATTCGGGAGGGCTCTTCGGCGGGTCGCCCGCCACACCGGTGGGCGCGAGCTCCGGGTTCTTGGGACAGGCTGGAGACTTCTTCCTGGGCCCCGTGAAGGCGACCATGGCGAACGCCGACACGTTGGCGTGGCCGCTCGCGCTCATGTTCGTGTCCCACGGCGTCGCCTTCGTCACCGACTTCCTGGCCACCGGCGAGTTCCGTAGGACCCAGATGGGCGAGGTGATGATGCGCCCCTACGGCCGGGTCGTTGTCCTGCACCTGACCATCGTGTTCGGTGGCTTCCTGGCCCTGGCCATCGGTCCGTCACAGGCGGTCCTCCTGCTGTTCGTGCTGTTCAAGCTGGCGGCAGACGCGATGGGCTACCTACGCGTCCGCAAGCCGGAGGGAACCCTCGAGGGTCAGCAGATAGCCGTGCCTGACGGCGGGTAGGTCCGAGGGGCGCGACCGAAAGGCTCGGCGCTGGGGCCCGGGCGACGCCTTCGAGGCCGGCTCTGTTGCTGCTGGTTCGCCGCCGCTAGCCCTCGGCGACCGTCCAGGCGAGCAGCTCGTCTAGAGGTGCGGTGGCCAAGCCGATGACCCTGTCGGCGCCGCCGTAGTAGAGGTAGACCTCTCCGTCCACGACAGGGTTGGCTGTGCCGAACACGACGTTGGGCACGTCACCCTTGATCTCCCAGGTCTCCTCGGGGATCAGGACCGCGGTCTGCGGACGCTTGAGTACTTTTGTCGGGTCATCGAGGTCCAGGAGGGCCGTGCCCATGCAGTAGACGTGGCTCTCGTCGTAGCCGTGATAGATGACCAGCCAGCCCTCGTCCGTCCGGATGGGTGGCCCGCCCGCACCTATGCGCTTGCCGTCCCACGCTCCCGGCCGGGGCCGCATGATCTCGACGTGCGAGCCCCAGTCACGCATGTCGCCAGAGAACGCCAGCCAGATGGAAGGCGGGCGGCGGTGGAAGGTTACGAACTGGCCGCCTATGCGCTCGGGGAAGAGGGCGTGGTCCTTGTTGTCCTCGCCCACGACCACCGGTCCGATGCGCTCCCAGGTGATCAGGTTGTCGCTGACGGCGTACATGGGCGTGATGCCGGTGGGCGTCTGGCCTACCTCGGGATGCGCGCCGGCCCGGCCGTAGGCGGTGTAAGCCATGTAGAAACGGCCTTCCAGCTCCGTGACCCGCGGGTCCTCGACGCCGCGAGCTTCGAACTCCGCCGAAGGCTCCAGGACGGGTCGCTCGAGCCGGTTCCACGTCACGCCGTCGGTGGAGACCGCGTAGCCGATGCGCGAGACGTAGTCCGGCCCCTGGGCCCGGTAATGCATGTGGAACAACCCGTTGTGGACGACGACTGACGGGTTGAAGACGTTGAGCGACTCCCAGTCGTTTAGGACGTTGGGCTTCAGTACCGGGTTGGCGGGGTGGCGGACGAGCTTCATCTGTGTCACTCCTGGTGGGGCGCTTCGAGGGTGAGCGCGAACAGGTGCATGGTCTCGCGGTCGGGTAGGTCTAGCCGCACGAGCACTCGATCTGGGTCTACGGGCAGCGTCTGGTGAAGTATGCGGCACACCATGCGCTCGGTCTGGCCGCTCGTGCCGCGGCGCTGAGCGAACTCGACGCCGATCGCTTCCCCGAACCGAGGTGGCTGGCACCAGTCAGAGAGCCCGAGGGTCAGTGTCTCGGAGCCGTCCTCGTAGACCAGCGTGACATCGGCCTGGTAGTTGCCTTGGTCCGAGGCGCCCAGCAGATGGAGCGCACCGTACCGTCCGGCCGGAACCTCCAGCCGCTGACCGAGCATGACGACGTTGTTCAGCTCCGTGTCGGTGGGCGGGAAGAGGAACGGGATGCCGCCCGCTTCGAAACGCATGGAAGCCTGGGGCGCGTACTCCGCCGGGAAGGTGGCGCCGTAGACGCCGGAGCGGTTGTCGAAGTTGC
>JBDZWC010000232.1:0-1938 GCA_040256005.1 Deinococcaceae bacterium
GGACTCGCACCGGGACGCCTACATCACCTACGTGGTCGAGGGGCAGCGCGTTGGCTGGCCCGCCGTGGTCCAGGGTGCCGAGGGCCCCATCGCGCCGCACGGCTCGTTCGCCCTGCGCGCCGAGGCCCTGCAGGGCATCGCCGATCCCGCCGGCCTGCGACGCCTCGAGCTCTCCGCCGCCGTGCCGTTCGCCTTCCCGTCGCTTGAGCTGCGCCCGTTCGTCGGCTTCGACGTCGCCCCCACGATCCTCGCTGGTGAGCTGCCGCACCTCAGCGTCCACGGCCTGGACCTCACCTTCATCACGTGCTGCGGTTCGCTGACGGTGGGCTACACGAACCAGCGCGGCGCGTGGTCGGCGTCGTTCGCGATCGACCTCGAGCGGCGGCCGGAGTAGGAGGACGTTGGCGCGGGGCGCCCCGGCCGCAGCCGTGGTCGGCTGGGCCGCAGCGGTGTCTGCTTTGGCCGCATCCGTGTCCGCCTGGGCCTCAGCCGTGACCGCCTTGGCCGCAGCCGTGGCCGCCACGTGCCCGCGGGTATCATTGCCGCCCATGGGGCGTCCGGAGCAGTGAACGTGCTCGACCGCTACATGCTGCGCGAGGGGCTGCCGCCGTTCCTCTTCGGTCTCCTGCTGTACGCGTCGCTGGCCGTGGTATCGGTGACGATCCCACGCCTGCAGTACATCGTGGGCACGCCGGTGGCCGAGCTGTTCGCCTGGCTGGCTCTGCAGCTCCCGCAGGCGCTGGTCCAGACGCTGCCCATCGCGCTCGTGCTGGCGGTGCTCGTGGCGTTGGGCCGTCTGGCGACCGAGAACGAGCTGCTGGCCATGCAGGCCGGCGGCGTTCCGCTGCGGCGCACGGCGTTCACGTTCGTGGGACTGGGTGCCGTGAGCGCACTGGTGGTTCTGGCCGTGAACCAGTGGGTGATCCCCGAGACCAACGGCCGCGTGGCGCAGGTCTACTGGCAGCTGACGGCGGGCCGCTCGGGTCTGTTCCGCCTGGCGCAGCAGAACCTGCCCATCGACGACTTCCTGCTCCACTTCCAGCGCACGACCAGCGGCGGCAACGGCATGGAGGGCGTGCGCATCGAGCGCTGGGAGGGCGACACGCTCACCCTGCTGCGCGCCGACTCCGCCGTCTTCGCCGACACGGACCTCGTGCTGCGGGGCTACCGGATCGACCGCCTGGACCTGGGCGCGCTGGACATCGAGAGCAGCGACCCTGCGCTCACGCTGGCGAACCTCATCCGCCTACGCAACGTGCCTCCCGACCAGAACCAGACGCTCACCGTCACCACCTCGTACACCGAAGAGGACCTGATCGCGAGGTTCTCGGGCGGCGGGTTCGAGGACAGCCGCTCGCTCACGCAACTGCGGCGCGACGCCGAGAACGAGTTCCTCTCGGCGTCGGACCGGCGTCAGACGCGGGTGCTTTTGCAGCGCAAGCTCGCCGAGCCGTTCACGAACCTCGCGCTTCTGTTGGTCGCGGTGCCTCTGTCGCTGAGCTACGCGCGCACGCGCGGCGTCGCCTTCGGACTGAGCCTCGTCGTCACGCTCGTCTGGTACCTCTTCTACACGTTCGGTCAGCTGTTCGCGCAGACGGGCGCGCTGCCGGTGTGGCTGGGCGCGTGGCTGGGGAACATCGTGTTCGCGGCGCTGGGGTTGGGGTTGTTGGCGCGTCGGGCGGTTTGAGGGTCTCGCTGGCGGTTGGCGGGGTCGGAGTCGCGGTCGGGGGTCGCGGTCGTTGCCGGATCTCGCTCGCGCCTGCGGGCAGGCGGCGTATGGCACACCCCTTTTGCGGGGCAGAGCCACTACCAACCTAGTGAATAGTGGCCCAATTGCCCTGCCTTAGAACCGCGTCCTGGACGGCGCGTTTTCCTTAACCGATCGGTTGAGCTATGCACGTGCTTGGTAGTGGCGCCGTGGCCGAAAAGAGGTGCCAT
>JBDZWC010000020.1:0-31244 GCA_040256005.1 Deinococcaceae bacterium
TAGGCCTGCCCGTCTGGGACGGAGAGCTTTACCTCGAGTACCACCGCGGCACCTACACGACCCAGGCGGCCATCAAGCGCGCCAACCGCCTCAACGAAGGCAAGCTTCACGACGCCGAGCTGGCCGGCACGCTCGCGGCGGTGCTGGCCGGGGCGCCCTACCCCGACCTGACCGAGGCGTGGGAGCTCCTGCTCTACAACCAGTTCCACGACGTGCTCCCCGGCTCCTCGATCGCGCCGGTCTACGTGGACAGCGCGGCCGATCACGCCCGCATCGCGCGGCTGGCGGACGACGCGTACGCCGCTGCCGAGGCGCACCTGCAGGCTCCGGGCCTGGGCCCGGGGTTCCTGCTGGTCAACGCGCTGGGCTGGGCCCGCGACGGGCTCGTGGCGCTGCCCGCGAACGATCTGGGCCCCGCGCTGGCCGCGGAGGGCGACGACGGAGGCTCCCTGCCCAGCCAGGTGGTGGGCGATGGCGACTCGCGCACCGTCCTGCTGCGAGTCCCCGAGGTCCCTTCGTTGGGCTACCGGTGGGTAGGACTGCGGCGACCGGGCAGCGCTCCGGGTCGTAACGGAGACCGCGACGTCACCGCCACCCAAGGCACGGTCGAGAACGAGCACTACCGGCTGGAACTCGACGAGCGCGGCAGGCTGGCCAGGGTCTACGACAAGACGAACCGACGAGAGGTTCTCCCGGCGGGGCGGCGCGGCAACGTGCTGCAGCTGTTCGAGGACAAGCCGCTAAACTTCGACGCCTGGGACATCGACCCCTACTACCAGGAGACGCTGCGCGAGGTCACGGCGCTGCAGGAGTCAGCGGTGGATGAGGACGGGCCCCTCAGGGCCGCCCTGCGGTTGCGGTGGACGTTCGGTGACTCTGAGCTCGTGCAGCGCATCGTGCTCACCGCGGGCAGCAGGCGCATCGAGTTCCGTACCCAGGTGGACTGGCAGGAACGCAGGACGCTCCTCAAGGTCGCGTTCCCGGTCCTCGTGCGCGCCAGGCACGCGACCTACGACATCGGACTGGGCGCGATCGAGAGGCCCACCCATTGGAACACGAGTTGGGACTGGGCGCGCTTCGAGGTACCCGCGCATCGCTGGGCCGACCTCTCCGAGGGCGGCTACGGGGTGGCGCTGCTCAACGACTGCAAGTACGGCTACGACGTCAAGGACGACGTGCTGCGCCTCACGCTGCTGCGCTCGCCCGTCAGCCCCGACCCGGGGGCCGACCGGGGCAGGCACGAGTTCACATACGCGCTGCTGCCTCACGCCGGCGACTGGCGCGCGGGCGACGTGGTGAGAGAGGCGCACGACCTGAACGTGCCGCTCCGGCCGGGCCGCATCGGCACTGCCGCCGGAGACCCGTCGCGGGACGCGGGGTCGCCCGAGAGCGGAAACGTCAGCGCGGTCGCGAGCCGGTTCGGGTTCGCCAGCGTGGACGCCAGCAACGTGGTGCTGCAGACCCTCAAGCGCGCCGAGGACGGCGACGGCTGGATCTTGCGCCTGTACGAGGCTCACGGCTCCCGCAGCGACAACGTGTCGCTCCGCTTCGGCTTGCCCATGGCGCGGGCCAGCGTCTGCGACCTCCTGGAGAACGAGCTGGAGCCGCTGGCGTCCCACGGCGACCGCTTGCACCTCTCGGTCGGGCCCTACGAGGTCGTCACGCTCAGGCTCTGGCCGGCCGGCGCGTAAGTGGGACGCCGCACGCCAGACCCGGCGCCTGAGTCAGGTGCCTTCCACGAGCCCGAAGCGGCGCAGGCGCTCCTTGACGGCGAGGGTGCCAGCGAGCGCGATCAGCACAGGGGAGAAGAGGAACGTCACGCCCACGAAACGTACGCTGAGGACGAGCAGGACCAGGAGCGCGACGGCGACCACGAGGCTGTACAGCGGGCTGGCGAACGCCGTCAGCGCGGCGTTGCGGTAGGCCTGTCCGAGGGACCGCGACCCCTGCGCGAACAGGTACGGGAGGGCGTAGAACTGCACGAAGAGCCAGCCCAGCACCAGCACGACCACCGCGAGCTCGGCGGCCCGGGCCCATGCCTCGGCGAACTGGGCGTAGAACGGCAAGGACACGAAGAGGGAGGCGACCAACCCGATCACCGGCAGGGCCCACAGCCAGCCCCTCAGGAGGTTGCGCCTGACCTCGGCGAGGAACTCACCCGGCGTCATGTCGTCGTTGGCCGTCAGGCGCTCGAGGTACGCGTAGACCGCCAACGTCACTGGCGGGCCGGTCAGCACCAGCAGCCAGGAGAGCATCCACACCAGGTTGAGGACCGTCAGCCTCAACCAGTTGCGCCACCACTCGGTGGCCGCGTCCCTCAGGACAGCGAAAGCCTCCACGCGTCACGCTACCCGTAACGCGGAAGGAAGGAGAGGTAAGTGAAGCGAGCGTTGGTGTTCCGAGGCGGGTGGCAAGGTCACGACCCCGAAGGGTCGGCCGGGCTGGCCCGCCGGTCGCTGGAGCCGGAAGGCTTCGCCGTGGACGTGGTCGACACCCTCCAGCCACTCGACGACGCGGTCACCCTGACCGCCTACGACCTGATCGTGCCGGTCTGGACGATGGGAGAGCTGAACGCGGAGCGCGAACGCAACCTGATGCGCGCCGTCGAGGAAGGTACGGGCCTGGCGGGCTGGCACGGGGGGATGGGTGATGCGTTCCGCGCGAGCCTGGGCTACAAGATGATGGTAGGCGGCCAGTTCGTCGCTCACCCGGGCGACGTCAGGCGCTACATCGTTCGCGTTACCGCCGAGGATCCCATCACGCGAGGCCTGGACGACTTCGAGCTGGTGAGCGAGCAGTACTACATGCACGTAGACCCCTCGAACGAGGTGCTGGCCGAGACCACGTTCTCCGGCGACGCCCTGCCGTGGATCGAGGGCGTCGTCATGCCGGTGGCGTGGAAGAGGCGCTGGGGGAGGGGAAGGGTCTTCTACCTCTCGATCGGCCACGCCGTCGCCGAGTTCGCCGTGCCGCAGGCCGCGACGTTGCTCCGTCGCGGGCTGGTCTGGGCGAGCCGCTGAGAACACGGGGCGAGCGGTCGTGAAGCGAAGAGGCGCCCGCGGACGGGCGCCTCGTTCGTGGTGACCCCTACGGGATTCGAACCCGTGCCGCAACCTTGAAAGGGTTGTGACCTGACCGCTAGTCGAAGGGGCCGCACTACCTTGCGCGCGCAGCAAGCGGTCCGCGAGCGCGTTTACGATTCTACAGCATGGGCCCGCTGCCTGGTCAACCAGAGAGCGACGAGCGAGGACGTCCAGCGCGGCTCAGGCGCGTCCGAAGCGCTCCTTCAGGTGCCGCCATGCCACCGGGTCGATGAGCGGTCCGCCCACCCAGCGCTCCTCTAGGTTCTCGACGCCGAACAGACCCTCCAGGGCGCTCTCGGTCTCCGCGTCCCACGCGCCGGTGGCAGCTCCGACCAGATGACCCTGCCGACGGAGCACCTCCTGCAGCCAACCGATGTCCTCGGCGCTCAAGGTCCGCGGCTCGGTCGTGGGCTTGTCCAGATACAGCCGGTGCAGGTCCAGGAGCCTGGCGAGCTCGGCGCAAGGGTCCACGTGGTCGTCCACGCGAAGGTCTATCCAGCGGTCGTTGAGGCCGGCGTAGCCCTTCCCGTGCCCCACCACCAAGAGCGCGGCGGACTGCCTGCCGCGGCTGTCACCGCCCGCGGCGTCCGCCGCGGTGAGCGCGGCCACGAGCCTCTCGGGGAAGCGCTCGGCGCCTGAGAGGAACCGCTCTACGAGCGCGTCCACGACGTCGGGCCCGGTGAGGATGTTGCCCTGGGCCGCGTAGCCTGGCCCAGACCTGCCTCCCGCCCACGCGTGGCACTGGTCGCCGGTGAACGTCACCGACTCGCCGGTAGTGGAGACGATGCCGAACTGGCGGTGCTGGATGCCGTCGTCCTCGCTCCTGAACGCTTCCGCGCACTGGGCCGGCGACTTACCCGCCCGCAGCAGGTCGATCGCCTTCGGGCCGAAGGTCACGTTGCTGAACGCCTGTGTGGCCACGGCGCCGACCCCGGCGACCGCCGTGGGCACGTAAGCGCCGACCCCGAGGAACTTGCTGGCGACCACGACGCCGAGGTCGCCTGTGGCCGGGTCGCGGGCCGCGAGCGAGAAGGTGGCGATGGCTCCAGGATGCATGTCACGACGATACTGCGGCCGATTCATGCAAGGCTCACCGGGTGACCCCACAGAACGTCGACCCGGTACTCAGCGTCGCGAGCCTGAGCGTGCGCCTGGGTGGCGTGGAGATCGTGTCGGATGCCGACCTCCGGCTCGCGCCCGGAGACCTCACCCTGTTGACCGGTCCCAACGGGGCGGGGAAGAGCACCTTCCTCAGGGCCCTGGTCGGCCTCGTGCCGTCCAGCGGCGATGTCGAGATCGTAGGGCGCCCACCCGCTACGCTCTCGGGCCGTGAGGGCTTCGTGTTCGTACCTGATGAGCCGGCCCTCTACGAGGACCTGACGCTGGCGGAGCACGCCTACCTGAACGCCGTGCTGTACCGCGACCCGGGAGCCGAGGAGCGCGCCCTGCGGCTGCTGGAGGGCTTCGGGTTGGAGGGCAGGCTGGGCGAGTTCCCAGGCACGCACTCCCGCGGCATGCGCCAGAAGCTGTCGCTGTCCCTCGCCGTCGCCCTGGAGAGGCCCTTGACGCTCTTGGACGAGCCGTTCAACGGGCTCGACCTCGAGGCTCAGGACCGTCTGGCCGCGCTCCTCAAGCGCCTCTCCGACGGCGGTCGTGCCGTGTTCCTCACGGGCCACCAGCGCGACCTGGCGGGGCTGCTCGACGCCAGGGTGGTGGAGATCGTGGACGGGCGCCTGAGGCCTGCGGCCGTCGCGGACGGTGCCGGGGCAGGCGCACGAGCCAGGTGAGCGTAGGTGAGACGGGCGTAGCCGCGGCGAGCGCGGGCCGGGCGAGCGCAGGCATCGCTTACCTGCGCGGCCGCACCGTCGCCAGGTCGCTGCGAGCGTACGTGCGCTGGGTGGGACGGGCGATCGGCTGGTGGACCGTCGGGTACCTGATCTTCTGGCTCGTCGTGTTCGGCATCTCGGCGTTCGAGGCCCTGCCCCGCTCGGCCCAGCCGGTGCCGCTGGACCCCGTGTACTACGCCGGCGCCTTGGTGGCGCTCTGGTTCCTCTCCGTCCTGTTGTCGGGGCGCGTCCCGCCGTTGAACCTCGACAGTCGCGACCTGTACCGACTTGCGCTGGCGCCCGTGAGCCCGCACGACGTGCTGGCCTACAGGCTGTGGCTGCGCAGGGGCACGCGCGCGCTGGGCGGCGCGGCCCTCGGCGCGATCTGGGCGCTGTTCGCGAGCGCGCTTCTGCACCGGGCTACGCCGTGGGCGCCGCTCGTGGGCGCCTTGCTCGCGGTGGCGCGGTTCGACGTCGGCTGGCTCAGGTACGTGGCGCGGACCGCGCGGGGTTCGAGCGGCTCCAGCCCCCGCACCGCGTCGCTACTCCTGACGGTCCTGGGCGCAGCATCCGCGGCGTTGCCCTCTTTCCTCTACTTCACGGGTGGTGCGGCGCCGGCAAGGGACGTCGGCGCTGCTGCGGTCGGCCTGACGGTCACGTCCGCGCTGTGGAGCGGCTCGTGGCTAGTCTTGGTGGCTCCAGTGCTCCTGGCGGTCGCGGCGCACGTGGCCGTGAGGCGGTCGCTCCGGGAGGAGTGGCCCCCGCGCTTCGCCTCCCAGAGCCTGGTGCTGGCGCAGCTCCAGGGCCTGCGCTCCATGCAGTTCCTGGCGGCGCTGGCGGGCTTCGGCTTCTCGGGTGTCGCGGGCCCGGGGGAACGCGAGAGGCTGCTGGCGACGCTGCACGACAGGCCGGGGAGTACCCGTCCGCGGCGCTCTCTACCGCGGCCGAGCGCGGACGCCCCGGCGTGGCAAGGCATCGCCTGGCGCGCCGCCACGGCCCTCTACAGGCGGCCCGTCCGCACGTGGTTCCTGTTGGCGGCGCAGGTCTTCGCTGCCTGCTGCGGTGGTCTCGTCGCGGCGGGCCAGGTCGTGGGCGGGGCTGCAGCAGTGACGGCCGCGCCTGGCGCAGGCGGGTTGGCCGGGAGCCTCGGCGGAGCACTGACTGTGCTGGTCGCCGGGTTCCTGACCGCGCGAGCGACGGCGGCGTTCGTCGGCCCGGGCTTGCCGTCCAAGCTCGCACCCGTGCCGGCGTCGGCGCGCAACCTGGGCCGCAGCGTCCCCGTCCTGGCGGCGCTGGCGCTGTTCACGCCGCTGGCGTGGTTCACCACGTCCCTGTTGCCCGTCGCGGCCACGGTTTCCAGCGGGCTCCTCGCGGCCTACGCGACGATCCTCCTCACCGGGGTGTTGGCGGTCGAGAAGTACTCCTCCTGGACCGGCGTGGAGCCGGGGCGGATGGAGCCACAGCTGGTCGCGGCACTGCTCGTCGCCCTCCCAGCCCTGATCCTGCAGGCTCTCGGCTACCCGGACTGGGTGCTGGGGAGCCAGATCGCGCTGCTGCTGGTGGTCTCGCTCATCGAGGTGTGACCCGATGAGCCGGACGACCTGGAACGGTCTCCGGCGCGCACCGCTTATCCTGCTGAAGCCATGGCAGAAGGAACGAGGGACTCAGCCGGCGAGTCCGGCGGCGTCGTGCCGGTCGACCTGGTGCGCGGTGTCTTCAAGAGCCAGTACCACGCCGGGCTGGCCATGCTGCGCCAGGCTATCGAGCTGTGCCCGGATGACCTGTGGTACGACGCAGCACCCAAGAACGCGTTCTGGCAGGTGGCCTACCACACGCTCTTCTTCACGCACCTCTATCTCATGCCTCGGGAGGAGGACTTCGTGCCGTGGGAAGGTCACGTGGCCGACGTTCAGAACCCCGATGGCATCGCCGGCCCTCCCGACCCGGAGAGTCCGCTACCCGTCATCCCTGCGCCGTACTCGCAGGAGCAGGCGCTTCAGTACCTGCAGTACCTCGACGGCATGATTGACGAGGCCGTCGATACCCTCGACTTCGCGGCAGCGGAGAGCGGCTTCCACCGGTACAGGGTGCCCAAGCTGGAGCATCAGGTGATCAACGTGAGGCACCTCAACCACCACATGGCTCAGCTCGCCGACAGGCTCACCGCGGCAGGTGTCGGCGCGGTGCGCTGGGTGGGGGCCAGACGGCCCGCCTGAGGACTTGATGGTGAGCGGCCGGTCAGCTCGGAGAACACGCGACCAGCTTCGCAAGAGGATGGTGGGTCGCCCGGGACTCGAACCCGGAACCCGCTGGTTAAAAGCCAGCTGCTCTACCGATTGAGCTAACGACCCACGAACGCTGCGTGACGAGCGTCGCCGCCGGGGTGCGTTCCCACCCGCTTGCTCGCCTCGTCGACGGCGCGCACCCGTACCGACCAGCCGATGATACCGTCCGCCCGGCGCCCGCTCAGGTGGTTACCACCTCACCGCCGGCGTGCCTTGTTGCCCCCGAGACACCTTGCTAGACTCTAGTCGTTGGAGTTCGTGAAATCGCGCACTAGGACGGCGTGGACGGCCGCTCAGGCGTAGATGAGGCGAACTCGAAGATGACGCGTGCGGGGCGCCGTCAGGCTGCCTTCGCGGCGCTTGCGGACGGGAAGGGGCGCGCGTGTACGCCGAGCTGCTCATGATGTTCCTCGCCGCCGGCCTCATCGCCGTGCTGGCGTTGGCGGTGGGTTCCTTGGTGGGGCCCAGACGCGCGACCGAGACGACGCTGGCGCCTTACGAGTCGGGCATACCCGCCGCCGGCTCGGCCCGCGAGCGCTTCCCGGTCCACTTCTACCTGGTGGCGATGATGTTCATCATCTTCGACCTCGAGACGGCCTTCTTCTACCCGCTGGCCGTCAAGTTCAACGCGGCGCCGCAGTTCCTGCTGGCGAACGCCGCGGTCTTCATCGCCCTGCTCGCAGTGGGGTTCGTCTACCTGCTGCGCAAGGGCGTCTTCGACTGGAAGTGAGCATGGGACTCAGGGACCTCTTCGAGCGCGACGTCCAGGAGCTGGAGGCCGAGGGCTT
This sequence comes from Deinococcaceae bacterium, assembly GCA_040256005.1. Taxonomy (GTDB): domain Bacteria; phylum Deinococcota; class Deinococci; order Deinococcales; family Trueperaceae; genus DASRWD01. Next base: position 7,983 of record JBDZWC010000020.1, read on the forward strand.
CCTCTTCGAGTCGCTGCAGAACCTGGTGAAATGGGGACGTAGCAACAGCATGTGGCCCGTCACCTTCGGTCTGGCTTGTTGCGCGATCGAGATGATGGCGGCGACCAACGCGCGCAACGACATGGCGCGGTTCGGGTCCGAGGTGTTCCGCGCCAGCCCGCGCCAGGCCGACGTCATGATCGTCGCCGGACGGCTGAGCAAGAAGATGGCACCCGTCATGCGGCGCGTCTACGAGCAGATGCCGGACCCGAAGTGGGTGATCAGCATGGGCGCCTGCGCGTCCTCCGGCGGGATGTTCAACAACTACGCCATCGTCCAGAACGTGGACTCCGTGGTGCCCGTCGACATCTACGTGCCCGGCTGCCCGCCGCGGCCCGAGGCCCTCATCTACGCGGTGCAGCAGCTACAGAAGAAGGTGCGCGGCGAGGCCTTCGACGAGCGCGGCGAGCGGCTTCCCATGGTGGAAGGCTGGTCCAGGCCGTGAGCCAGGTGGCGTTCACGCTGCCACGCCCGGCCGACCTGGCGCGCATGCGATCCGAGGCGCTGGCGCGCCTGTCCGGCTTCGAGGGGCGTGTCAGCGAGTTCAAGGGGATGACCAGCGTGACCGTGCCGAAGGAAGCGATCGTGGAGGCGCTCAGGCGGGTGCGGGACGCCGGCTACGAGATGCTCACCGACGTACACGGCATGGACTACCTCACCTACCCCGGCCACCAAGGCAAGCGCTTCTCCGTCGTGTACGACGTGCATGACCTCTCGGGAGCGGAGAGGCTGTTCCTACGCGTGGACCTCGACGAAGGAGAGTCGGTGCAGTCCTGCACCGGCATCTGGCCGGGCGCGAACTTCCTAGAGCGCGAGTGCTTCGACATGCTGGGCATCGTCTTCGACGGGCACCCCGACCTGCGCAAGATCCTCACGCCCGAGGACCTGGATGGGCACCCGCATCGCAAGGACTACCCCCTGGGCGAGACCCCGACGCTGTTCAACGACGGGCGGTTCATAGACCCGCCGTCCTTCCGCGCCGGGCTCACCGGCCGTGACCCCGGGCTGACGGGCTGGAAGGGCGGCTCGCGCCAGGGCGTTCGGTCCACCCAGACGCCCGGTCCGCGGTCCCGCCTGACGAGCAACCTTGACGCCGGCGAGGCGGGCGAGAGCTGATGGCCACCAGGGCACCACAGCCTCGGGCCGACCAGGGGCAGCACCTCGGCGCCTTCGAGACGAAGCGTATGCGGATCAACGTGGGTCCGCAGCACCCCTCCACGCACGGCGTGCTCCGGCTGGTCGTCGACCTCGAGGGCGAGCGCATCCGCGCCCTGCGGCCGCACGTCGGCTACCTCCACACCGGGTTCGAGAAGACCATGGAGAACCGCACGTACCACCAGTGCGTGACCTACTCCAACCGCATGGACTACGTGAACGGGTTCGCGCACGACCTGGCGTACGTGCTCGCGGTCGAGCACCTGATGGATGCCCGCGTCCCCGTCAGAGCTCAACGCATCCGCGTGATACTCAGCGAGCTCAACCGGATCGCCAGCCACCTCGTCTTCTTCGGCACCACGCTCCTCGACATGGGCGCCCTCACGCCGTTCTTCTACACGATGCGCGAGCGCGAGAAGCTCATGGACATCTTCGAGAACGTGTGCGGCGTTCGCATGAACTACGGGTACTACCGGATCGGGGGGCTGCGCCAGGACGTACCCGAAGAGTTCGTGCCCATGGTCCGCGACTTCCTGAAGACGTTCCCCGCCTACCTGGGTCAGTACGACACCCTCTTCATGGGCAACGACATCCTCGAGGCGCGCACCAGAGGCGTGGGCCTGCTTACGCGTCAGCAGGCCATCGACTGGTGCCTCACCGGCCCGTCGCTCAGGGCCAGCGGGGTGCCGCTCGACTTCCGGAAGTCCGCTCCCTACTCCGGCTACGAGGACTACGACTTCGACGTCCCCTGCTACGACGACGGCGACATCTGGGCCCGGCTTCAGGTGCGCATGGACGAGATGCACGAGAGCCTGCGCATCGTCCAGCAGGCCGTGGACCGTCTCGAGCCCGGTCCCACCATCGACCCCGACAGGCGCATCTCGTTGCCGCCCAGGTCGGAGCTGGAGACCTCGATGGAGGCCGTCATCTTCCACTTCAAGCTCGTCACCGAGGGCTTCCACCCTCCGAGGGGCGAGGTCTACGTGCCCACGGAGAGCGCCAGGGGCGAGCTGGGCTACTACATCGCCAGCGACGGGGGCTCCATGCCGTACCGGGTCAAGGTCCGCGCACCCAGCCTCGCCAACCTCCAGTCGCTGGAGGTGTCCAGCTTGGGCGGGCTGTTCGCGGACATGGTCATCAACATCGCCAGCTTCGACCCCGTGCTAGGAGACGTCGACAAGTGATCGAACTGCAGACCGTCGCGCCGTTCTTCGCGGACAAGCAGGAACGGCTGGCAGAGATCCTGAACCGCTACCCGCCTCAGGGCCGCCGCAGCGCCCTCATGCCGCTCCTGTGGGAGGTTCAGAACGCCGAGCTCCACGTGTCCGAGGCGCGCATGCAGGAGATCGCCGACATCCTCGGCATCAACGTGACCGAGGTCAAGGGCGTGATGAGCTTCTACTCCACCTACCACGAGCACCCGCTGGGCAGGTACCACCTGCAGGTGTGCTCGACGATCTCCTGCTCGCTCGCGGGCGCCGATCAGATGTACGACTACCTGGTCGAGGAGCTGGGCATCGTCAACGGTGAGCGTGACGCCGAGGGCCGGTTCAGCATCCAGAAGGTCGAATGCCTGGGCTCCTGCGGCACGGCACCGGTCCTACAGGTGAACGACACCTACTACGAGCGGGTCGGCCGCAGCCGCTGCGCGCACCTCATCGATGCCATGCGCAGGGGCGAGCTGCCGGCGCCGTGGCGCGAGCGCGGCAGCGACATCGCCGGTGCCGAGAAGGCCGCGGCCGCCAGCGGGCTGGGCGCCTCAGGCGAGGGCCAGGGCCGTCAGGGGCCAACGGGGGGAGGCGCTGACTGATGGCCGACGCGTCCCAGACCGGCCCCATCGTCAGCCGCCACGACCCGCGGTACGAGGTGTCCATGTACCGCTACGTGGGCGTCGACGGCGCCCACACGCTGGACTTCTACCGTTCCCACGGCGGGTACGACGCCGCCCGCAAGGCGCTCACCACCATGACGCCGGAGCAGGTGGTCGACGAGGTCAAGGCCTCGGGCCTGCGTGGCCGCGGTGGTGCCGGGTTCCCGACGGGCGTCAAGTGGTCGTTCATGCCTCCTCCCGACGGCCGTCCCAGGTACGTCCTGTGCAACGCGGACGAGTCGGAGCCGGGCTCGTTCAAGGACCGCTATATCCTCGAGGACGACCCGCACCAGCTGATCGAGGGCATGATCATCGCCGCCCACGCGATGCGAGCCACGCACGGCTTCATCTACGTGCGCGGCGAGTACATGCTGGGCATCGAGCGCACCGTGGCCGCCGTGGAGGAGGCCAGGTCCGCCGGTCTGCTGGGCGAGAAGATCCTCGGCAGCGAGCTCTCTTTCGATATCACCGTTCACCGCGGGGCGGGCGCCTACATCTGCGGCGAGGAGACGGCCCTCATGAACTCGCTCGAGGGCCTGCGGGCGAACCCGCGCCTGAAGCCGCCGTTCCCGGCCGCTGCCGGCCTCTACGGCATGCCGACGACGATCAACAACGTCGAGAGCCTGGCCAGCGCGGTCCACATCATCAACAGGGGCGCCGCCTGGTTCGCCTCGATGGGCACCGAGGACAGCAAGGGCACGAAGCTCTACCAGATCTCGGGTCCGGTGCACCGTCCCGGCATCTACGAGATGCCCATGGGCGCGACGTTCCGCGAGCTCATCTACGACTTCGCGGGCGGCCCGAGCCTCGAGCCCAAGGCGTTCATCCCCGGCGGCTCCTCCACCCCCATGTTCCCGTGGGAGGACCGGTTCCTCGACATGAACATGGACTACGGCACGCTCGCGAAGAACGGCTCGATGCTGGGCACGGGCGGAGTCATCGTGATCCCCAGGGACAAGGACATCGTGGACCTGATGTTCAACCTGGTCCGCTTCTACGCCCACGAGTCGTGCGGCAAGTGCACGCCGTGCCGAGAGGGTGTCGCGCACTGGCTGCCGCGCCTCTACCAGAAGCTCGTCGAGGGCTTGGGCACGCAGGAAGACGTTGACCTGATCGAGGACCTCGCGAACAACATCAGGGGCACCGCTTTCTGCCCGCTCGCCGACGCCTGCGTGATGCCGGTGCAGGCGAGCTTCAAGTGGTTCAGGGACGAGTACGAGTACCTGGCCGAGCACAAGGTCCCGAAGTACGGGAAGACGGACTGGTGGCAGGCATGAAGGTCAAGGTCAACGACGTCGAGCTGGACCTGAAGCCGGGCACGAGCGCGATCGACGCCGTGTTCAGCGCCGGCGACGACGTGCCGTACTTCTGCAGCCAGGAGTACATGTCGCCCATCGGCGCGTGTCGCATGTGCCTGGCCCGCATCGGCGCGCCGCGGAAGGACAAGGGCGGGGAGTGGATCCTCGACGAGGAGACCGGCGAGCCGAAGATCTTCTGGTTCCCCAACCTCATGGCAACGTGCACCACCCAGGTGATGGAGGGCATGGTCATCGACACGCGTTCCGAGCCCGTCAAGCGCGCTCAGAACTCGATGGTCGAGTACACGCTCATCAACCACCCGCTCGACTGCCCCGTGTGCGACAAGGGCGGGGCCTGCGAGCTGCAGGACCGCTCGTACGAGTACGGGTCGGGCATCTCACGCTTCGAGTTCGACAAGCGCCATCAAGAGAAGCACCACGCGCTCTCGGAGCTCATCACGCTCGACCGCGAGCGCTGCATCCACTGCAAGCGCTGCGTCAGGTACTTCGAGGAGGTGCCCGGCGACGAGGTCCTCGACTTCATCGAGCGGGCCAACCACACGTACATCTCGTCCGAGGAGCAGGGGCTGCCGAACAACTTCACGGGCAACATCACGGACATCTGCCCCGTGGGCGCTCTCCTCGACGCCACCAGCCGCTTCCGTGGCCGCAACTGGGAGTACCACCACACGCCGTCCGTGACGATGGACGATGCTACCGGCGCCGCCGTCTGGATCGACTCCCGTACCGGCCGCATCGAGCGCATCAAGGCGCGCCTCAACCCCGAGGTCAACAAGACCTGGATCGACGACGGCACGCGCTTCGGGCACGAGTACGTGGACGATGCGTCGCGGCTGCTGACCCCGCTTATCAGGCGCGGTGGCGAGCTGGTGCCGGCCTCGTGGGACGAGGCGGCCGCGTTCGTCGCCGAGCGCCTGGGCGGCATGAGCGGCAAGGACGTCGGCATCGCGATCCGCGCGGACTCCACCGTGGAGGAGGGCATCGGCGCCATCGCGTTGGCAGAGCACCTCGGCACTGGGCAGGTGGATCATGCGCCCAGGCACGAGGCCCCCGTCGTCGCCCCGGCCGCCGAGCGCGCGACCCTCACGGAGCTGGCCACCGCCGACGCGGTGTTCGTGGCCGGCGACGTCACCGAAGAGGCCAGCATCCTCGACCTCCGTATCAAGGACGCGCTCAGGGGCGTCACGCCGCCGGAACTACTACCCCACGGTGTGCCCATCGCCGATCTGCGGCTCAAGGAGCGGCAACCTCGCGACGCGCGGCTCCTCACCGTGGCCGCCCCCTACCGCGTCGACCTCATGAAGTACGCCGGCCGGGCCTTGAGGTATGCCCCCGGCCAGGAGGCGGCGCTGTTCCGCGACCTCGAGGCCGCGGTTCGCGCGGGCGATACCAGGGTGGAGAAGAACGACTCGGCGCAGCCGGAACACGGTGTCGCCGCGGCGGACGTGAGCGCGGCAGCCGCCCAGCTCGCCAAGGCGGAGCGCGCGGTCGTGGTCCTGGGCGGCACGGTGCTGGCGTCTCAGCAGGCCACGGCGGCCGCTCTCGCGCTCGCGAAGGCAGCCGGCGCCAAGGTCATGCTGGTCGGACCGATGGCGAACAGCCACGGGCTGGAGCTGCTCGGGGTGTTGCCCAGCCACGCCAACTACGCCTACCCGGCCATGCTGGAGACGGCGAGGGCTCTCATCCTGTCGCATCTCGACCCTGCCCAGGACCCCGACGTGGCCGAGCGGCTCAAGCAGAAAGACCTGCTCGTCGTGCACGACAGCTTCCTGACCGAGACCGCCGCTCTGGCTGACGTGGTGCTGCCCGCCAAGACGGTCTACGAGCGGGATGGCACCGTCGTGAACCTAGAGGGCCGGTTCCTCAGGGTCGTCGCCGCCCCCGTCGAAGGCGGCACCAGCGAGGACCTCACGGGCCTCGTCAAGAGGCTCGGCGACGCCTTGGGCCAGCGGCTCGAGGGCAGGAGCGTCAGGAGCGCCCACCGCGTGCTCAAGCAGCGTCTCGACCTCGACCTGACAGAGCTGCCCGAGTGGGGTGAGATCCTCGCTGCCAAGGCGCCGGACAAGAGGCGGGACGCAGCCGCCGGCGCGAAGGCAGAGACACCCAGGCGCAGGGGAGGCAACGTCGTCGTGACGGCCTCCATGGTCAGGCCGGAGTACGCCTACCTCAACCCCCACCTGCTCGCCGAGCGCGGTGGGCCGGCGCTGCGGGTGAACCCGGCTGACGCCCAGGCGCACGGTCTGGCAGCCGGCGACGACGTCAGGCTGCGCGTGAACGGGATGTGGCGCCGCGCCACCGTCAAGGTCACCGAGGACGTGCCCGCCGGGCTCATGACCATCCCGGCCACGCCCGACCAGCCCCAGGGCTTGGCCCATGCCGACCTCTCGACCCTCGCGGTGCTGCGCGAGCGGGAGGCGGTGGCTTAGTGACGGAGGCCGTCCGCGACCCGCTGTTCGTGACGTTCCTCAAGGCGCTGGTCCTGTGCCTGCTGCTGCTGGGCGCCTTCGCCTACATGACGGTCATCGAGCGCAAGCTGCTGGCACGTTTCCAGCACCGCTACGGGCCGAACAGGGTGGGGCCGGCCGGGTTCCTGCAGCCCATCGCCGACGCGATCAAGTCGATCTTCAAGGAAGACCTCGTCATGACGAGCGCCGACAAGGTCGTGTACGTGCTCGCCCCCGCGATCAGCATCGTGTGCGCCCTGTCGGCGTTCGGGGCCATCCCCGCCGGGCCGCCAGGCAGCCTCTTCGGGTTCAACCCCTGGATCATGGACCTCGACATCGGCCTGCTGTACATCCTCGCGGTCACCAGCCTAGGTGTGTACGGCATCTTCCTCGGCGGGTGGGCGTCCAACAGCAAGTACGCCCTGCTCGGCAGCCTGCGGTCCTCCGCGCAGATCATCAGCTACGAGCTGGGTCTCGGGCTGTCGGTCCTGGCCGTCATCATGGTCACCGGCACCGTCAACCTGAGGCAGATCGTCGACACCGGCATCTGGTCCCTGAGCCCCTGGCTGTGGCCCGGGCTGGCGCTGGCCATGGTCACGTTCCTGATCTCCGGCACCGCCGAGGTCAACCGCACACCCTTCGACCTCCCTGAGGCCGAGCAGGAGCTGGTCGCCGGCTACCTGACCGAGTACTCCTCGATCAAATGGGCCTTGTACCAGATGGCCGAGTACGTGAACATGTTCACCGCCTCGGCGTTCATCAGCACGCTGTTCCTGGGCGGCTGGCGCGGTCCAGGCTTCGTCGACAACATCGTGCCCGGCATGTCGGAGTGGCCGTTCGTGTGGCTGCTCCTCAAGATGGGCCTCTTCGTGTTCCTGTTCATCTGGCTGAAGGCCACCTTGCCGCGCCTGCGCTACGACCAGCTGATGCGCTTCGGCTGGCTCTACCTGTTCGAGCTGGCGCTGGTGGGCGCCCTTCTCACTGGGACGGTGATCGCCTTTGTTCTCTGAGCGTGAGGGAGTGAGGCCATGAGCGTCCTCGACATCGCCAAGGGCATGGGTGTGACGCTGTCGCACCTCTTCAAGAGGCCCGTGACCGTGCAGTACCCCGAGCAGCCGGTGCAGATACAGGCCAGGTTCCGCGGCCGGCACCACCTGCTGAGGCATCCGGACACCGGGCTCGAGAAGTGCATCGGCTGCTCGTTATGCGCCGCCGTGTGCCCGTCCTACGCGATCTACGTGGAGGCCGCGGAGAACGACCCAGAGGACCCGAAGTCCGCGGGGGAGCGTTACGCCAGCATCTACGAGATCAACATGGTGCGCTGCATCTTCTGCGGGCTCTGCGAGGAGGCCTGCCCCACCGGTGCGGTGGTGCTGGGGCACGAGTTCGAGCTCGCCGACTACCGGTACCAGGATCTGGTCTACGGCAAGGAGGACCTCCTGGTGGGTGCGAAGGGCAGCAAGTGGCAGCGCCGCGAGGCGACGGCCAAGGGCACCGACGTGAGGCTCGGCTTCGAGGCCGATCCTCGGCCGGAGCTGGAGGGCGTCGACTACTGATGATGCCCACCCGCCTGACCCCCCAAGCCGGGAGCGCGTCGTGATCGGCTTCCTGATCCTCGCCGTCGCCGCCGTCGCCGGCGCCGTTCTCGTCGTCACGGCGCGCCAGCCGGTCCACGCCGCGCTGGGCCTGGTAGGCACACTGCTCTCCGTCGCCGTGGCCTACATCATGCTGGACGCCCACTTCCTGGCCGCGATCCAGGTGATCGTCTACGCCGGCGCCATCATGGTGCTGTTCCTGTTCGTGATCATGCTCCTCAACGTCGAGAGGCAGCCGGGAGCCGTGCGCTGGCGTTGGCTACGCCCGGTGGTCTACGGCGTTGGCTTGCTCGGGGCGGTGGCCGTGGCAGCGACCGCGCTCCTCGGGACCCGCCCCGTTCCGGACCGGGCGACGGTCGATGCCGTGCTTCAGGGCGGGATCCCGGAACGTATCGGCACGGTCCTCTTCTCCGAGTACCTCCTGGCGTTCCATCTCGTCGCCGTCCTGCTGCTCACGGGCGTGGTCGCCGCTGTGAGCCTCGTGCAGCGCTCGGGTGACGAGCCGGGAACCGAGGCGGCCGCGGCCGCAGCCCAGGTCGATCAGGGCATCGGGGAGCCGGCGTGAACGTACCCACCGAGTACTTCGTGGCCCTCAGCGCCGTGCTGTTCGGCCTGGGCGCCGTCGGTGTCATCGTGAGGCGCAGCGCGATCCTGGTGTTCCTCTCGATCGAGCTCATGCTCAACGCCGCCAACCTGGCCATCGTCGCCTACGCTCGGCAGTGGTCGGCCACGGGCGGCATCCACGCCCTGGAAGGGCAGGGGGCTGTGTTCATCGTGCTGGCGGTCGCCGCCGCGGAGGTGGCAGTGGGCCTTGGCATCCTGGTGGCGATCTTCCGGTACCGGGTCACGACGGACGTCGACCAGCTCTCCGAGGTGCGGGCATGACCGAGACCGCTCTGTCGGCCGCCAACGTAGTCGTGCTGGCGCCGTTCGTGGCGCTACTGGGGGCCGTCGTCAACGGGCTCTTCGGCCGTGGGATCCGCGAGCCGGTGACGGGCCTCATCGCGTCCTCGACGGTGGCTGCCGGGTTCGTCCTCACCGTGGTCTCGTTCTTCGCCTACCCTGGTGGAGGCGACGGCGTGCGGTTCGTCCTGGCCCGGTTCCTGCGGGCGGGCGACCTCTCGGTCGACCTCGGGTTCATGGTCGACCAGCTGAGCCTGGTCATGGCCCTGGTCATCACCGGCGTGGGCTTGCTCATCCACGTCTACTCGATCGGCTACATGAAGGGCGACGCAGGTCACGCCCGGTACTTCTCGCAGCTCAACCTGTTCGTCGCCGCCATGCTCGTATTGGTGCTGGCCGACAGCTTCCCGCTGATGTTCGTCGGCTGGGAGGGCGTCGGCGTCTGCTCGTTCCTGCTCATCGGGTTCTGGTACCAGCAGCGCGAGAACGCGGACGCCGCGCGGAAGGCCTTCATCGTCAACCGCATCGGCGACGTCGGCTTCCTGCTGGCCATGTTCCTGACGTTCCAGGTGTTCGGCTCGCTCGACGTGAAGACGGTGACCCAGGCGGCGCCTGCCGTGGCGTACGGCTCCGCGGCCCTGGTCGGCATCGGCCTGCTGTTCCTGCTCGCTGCTGCCGGCAAGTCGGCGCAGCTACCGCTCCAGCTGTGGCTGCCAGACGCCATGGCCGGCCCCACGCCAGTCTCGGCGCTGATCCACGCCGCGACCATGGTCACGGCCGGCGTCTACCTGATCGCTCGCACGGGGCCGGTGTTCGCCCAGGCGCCGGCGGCGGCCGCCACCGTCGCCTGGATCGGCGTGCTGACGGCGCTCGTCGCCGCCATCGCGGCGTTCGCGCAGACGGACATCAAGCGCATCCTCGCCTACTCGACCATCTCGCAGGTCGGCTTCATGATCGCCGCCGTGGGCGCGGGCGCCTACTGGGCGGGCATCTTCCACGTCGTCACACACGCGTTCTTCAAGGCCCAGCTGTTCCTCGGGGCCGGCTCCGTGATACATGCGCTGGGGGGCGAGCAGGACGTACGGCGCATGGGCGGGCTCGGCAAGCGGATGCGCGTGACCGGGACCACCGCCCTCATCGCCACGCTCGCGATCGCCGGCGTGCCTCTGCTGTCCGGCTTCTTCTCGAAGGACGCGATCCTGCACGGCACGCTGACGAGCCCGCTGCTCCAGGACGCCACCGGGCAGCTGCTGTTCGCCCTCCTTCTGGTCACCGCCGTCCTGACCGCGGCGTACATGTTCCGCTGGTACTACCTGGTGTTCGCCGGCGAAGAGCGCCTCACGGCCGAGGCGAAGGCAGGAGTGCACGAGTCTCCCGCCGTCATGACCGTGCCGCTGGTGGTGCTGGCCGTGGGTAGCGTGTTGGCCGGCTACCTGGGGATCCAGGCGTTCCTGGGCCGCAACCTCATCGCCGAGTGGTTGGCGCCCGTGACGGCCTCGCCGGACTTCGAGCACCTGTCCGTCGGAGCCGAGTGGGCCCTCATCGTCGCCTCGGCGCTGGCCGCACTTGGCGGACTGGCCGCCGGGTACTGGCTGTACGCGGTCGACAAGGGCAGGACCGTGAAGCGGCTGGACACCACGCCCTTGGCGCCCCTGGCACGGTCCGGGATGGGCTTCGACGCCGCGGCGCAGGCCGTCTTGGTCAGGCCAGGTGAGGGCGTCGCGCAGGGCCTGGCCGTCCTCGACCGCGACGTGCTCGACCAGGGGCTGGTCGCGGCCGGCGGGGGAGTCGGTCTCCTCGGCAAGGTGGCGACGCTGTGGCAGACGGGCTACGTGCGGCTCTACGCGCTGGCCATGCTGGCAGGAGCCGTGGTCATCGCGGCCGTGGCGCTGCTGGCTGGGGGCCTGCGATGAGCACCGCACTGGTCGTGCTACTCGTGCCCGTACTGGGCGCGGCGCTCGCTTCCCTCGCCGGAGCGAGGCGCAACCTCGTGACCCTCTCGGCGGTGGCCGGCACGGTCGCCACCTTCCTGGTGGCGCTGTTCATGCCCGGCGCCTCGGCGATCGACGTGCCGTGGCTGCCCGGTCTGGGCACCAGCTTCGCCCTGGACCCGGGCGGGGCGGCCTCGGTGCTCGTCGTCGTGGCCGCCCTGGTCATGATCCCCACCGCGCTGGTCGGCTCGTTGACCGTCGAGGACAAGCCCGGCAGGTTCGTCGCCTGGTTGCTGCTGGCGCAGGCGGGCCTCAACGGCATCTTCATGGCCCGCGACCTGTTGCTCTTCTACGTCTTCTGGGAGGGCACGCTCATCCCCAGCCTGTTGTTGCTGGGCGCGTTCGGGCTGGACAAGCGCCGCGCCGCGACCCTCAAGTACCTGGCCTACGCGGTCACCGGCTCGTTCGTCATGCTCGTCACGATCCTCGCTCTCAAGGTCCTGTCCGGCGCCGCCACGTTCCACCTCGAAGACCTCGTCTTGGCCGCACGCGACCTGCCGGTCACGACGCAGGCGTGGCTGTTCGCCGGCCTGGCTCTCGGCATGGTCGTCAAGCTGCCGCTGTGGCCGCTGCATTCGTGGCTCATCGACCTCAACGAGCAGAACCATCCATCCGGCGCGGCAGACGTGCTCGGCACCCTGTACAAGGTGGGGGGCTACGGGTTCTTCGCCTGGGCGCTGCCCGTCCTGCCCCTCGGCGCCGAGAGGCTGGCGCCCGTGCTCATCGCCCTCGGGGCGTTCACCGCGGTGTACGGGGCCGTCATCGCCACCAACCAGACGAACCTCAAGCGGCTGCTGGCCTACGCCTCCCTGTCGCACATGGGCATCGTCGCTGTCGGCATCTTCGGCCTACATGTCGCCGGCCTCAACGGGGCCATCTACCTGCTCGCCGCCCAGATGCTCTCGACCGGCGGACTGTTCCTGATCACCGGCATGCTCCACGCACGGCGTCTGTCGTTCGACGTCGACGCCTACGGAGGACTAGCCAAGAGCGCTCCCATGCTCGCGGCGGTGAGCCTGTTCCTGATCTTCGCCTTCATAGGCGTACCGGGCCTCGGCAACTTCCCGGGCGAGTTCCTCAGCCTGCTGGGCGCCTTCCAGACCGCGCCCTTCGCGGCTGTGGTGGCGACGCTGTCCGTGATCGCCGCGGGCGTGTACGGGGTGAACGTCTACCAGCGCCTCTTCCAGGGCGCGCAGACGACCCCCGCTCGCGACCTCGGGCCCGTGGAGCTCTACGTCCTCGTGCCGTTCGTAGCCGGCGTGCTGTGGCTGGGCTTCTCGCCCGCGCCGCAGCTCGACCGCATCGAAGCGCAGTCGCAGCTGGCGGTCGTGCAACTGGCCACCGTCGACGAGCCCACGCAGGCGGACGTCGGTGCGGTCGCGGCGGAACGGGCACGCGGCGGGCCGCCCGAGGAGCTGGCACTGGCGGCTACTGAACCCGGCCCGGCAGTGGAGGGCGTGCGATGAGCTTCCCACCGGTGCTGGACGTGGAGTGGAGTCATCTCGCCCCCGCGCTGGCCCTGCTCGTCACGGCGATCGCCAGCCTGCTGGTGGCGCTGTTCCAACGCGACTCGAAGCTCACTGCCGCGGTGGCCCTGCTTGGGGTCGGCACCGCCTTCACGTTCAACCTGTCGACGTTCCTGGCTGGCGGCGCCGGCGAGGCCAGCTTCGGGCTGCGCTACCTCGCCGACACCCCCTCCCTGGCGTTCAACTTCGTGATCCTGGTGGGAACCGTGTTGGCGATCCTGGTCAGCTACGACCAGCTCACCCGGCTAGAGATGGACCACCCGGAGTACTACCCGCTCATGTTGCTGTCGGCGCTCGGCGCCATGGTCATGGCCGCCGCCGGCGACCTGATCACGCTGCTGCTGGGCCTCGAGATCCTCTCGTTACCCGTCTACGTGCTCTCGGCCTGGCGGTCCGGCGCGAGGCAGTCGGAGGAAGCTGGCATGAAGTACTTCCTCCTGGGCGCGTTCGGTTCGGCGATCCTGGTCTACGGTTCGGCCCTGCTCTACGGAGCTGCCGGCACCTTCGTGTACGAGGGCGTCGTGGCAGCGTTGAGCCAAGGGTCCGTGCTGTCGCTCGCCACGCTGGGCGCCGGGCTGGTCATCGCCGGCCTGTCGTTCAAGGCGGCGCTGGCGCCGTTCCACCAGTGGTCGCCCGACGTCTACACGGGCGCGCCTACGACGGTGACGACGTTCATGAGCGTCGTCGTGAAGGCCGGCGCCTTCGCCGCTCTGATCCGGCTCACCGCCACGGTGCTGCCCGAGGTCGCCCCCTGGCTCACCACGGCACTGGCGGTGTCCGTCGCGCTGACCCTGGTGGTTGGCAACCTCGCCGCGCTGGTGCAGCGCGGCGTCAAGCGCATGTTGGCCTACTCCGCCGTCGCGCACGCCGGCTACCTGGGCCTGGCCGTCTTGGCGCCCGCGTTCGGTGGCGTGGAAGCCGCCGTGTGGTACCTGACGGCGTACACGCTCATGAACGCCGGGGCCTTCGCAGTGCTCACCCTGATGGTCGACAAGAACGACCACGGCGACGACATCGAGAGGTTCGCCGGCCTGGGGCACACCCGGCCCGGCTTGGCGGCCGCCCTCACGGTCTTCCTCCTCAGCCTCGGTGGTATCCCGCCGCTCGCTGGCTTCGCGGGCAAGGTCATGGTGTTCGAGGCCGCGATCGCGGGTGGCTTCGTATGGCTGGCCGTCATCGGCATACTCACCAGCGTCGTGGCTCTCGTCTACTACTTCCGCGTCGTGGCCGCCATGTACTTCAGGCGGCCGGAGTACGAGGGCCCGACGTTCAGGTCCTCGGCGACCGCGATCGCCGTGGCGGCCGCGCTGGTGGGCACGGTGCTCCTCGGCATACTGCCCGGCTGGTGGCACGACGCCATCAGGGGTGCGGCGCAGGCGGCCCAGACGGCGTTGGGCTTCTAGCAGGGCAGGAGGGTCGTTCCGCGAGTTCGGGTTCGGGGACGCTCCGGTCGCGCGCGGTCCCCGCGCCCTGGCCCCAGTCGCAGAAGACCGTGTCCTGTGCGCGCCCGCCGTAAGAGCGCGGTCAGACGGCTGGCGCTACGCTCGGTCACCGGGCGGGCCCGTCCGGCCGCAGCCCACACAGACGGCAGAGGATAGGAAGTACTTACCTGTGGTGCGAACGGCAATCGACTATCATTCCCGCGCCGTGGACCTGAGCCACATGAAGATCTTGCTGGTGGACGACGACGAAGCGTCGCTCGTGCTGGTCCGTGGCATCCTCGAACGCGCTGGATACGAAGACGTGCACATCTGCGACGAACCACTCAGGGTGGTGGAGCGGTTCATCGAGCTGAGGCCCGACCTGGTGGTGCTCGACCAGCACATGCCGAAGCGTGACGGCCTGCAGGTCCTGGGGGACCTCAGGCCCGTGATGCCGGAGGCGTTCCCAGTGCTCATGGTCACGGGTGACGCCAGACCGGAGCTGCGCGAGGCCGCGCTGGCCAGCGGCGCGAAGGACTTCCTGAACAAGCCGGTGAACCCCACCGAGACCCGGCTGCGCATCCGCAACCTGCTGGAAGCGCGGTTCTACCAGAAGCAGCTCGAGGAGCAGAACGACCGCCTCGAGGAGGCCGTGCGCCGCCGGACCCAGGACCTCGAGCACTCTCAGCTCGAGATGCTCGTGCGGCTGGCCCGCGCCGCCGAGTACCGCGACGACGACACCGGCGAGCACACCTGGCGCGTGGCTCAGACGGCCGGGGCGATCGCCAGGCGCATGACGCTGGGGCCGGCGCGGGTAGAGATGATCATGCGCGCAGCCCGCCTCCACGACGTGGGCAAGATCACGATCCCCGACGCCATACTGCTCAAGCCTGGCGACCTCTCCGAGGAGGAGTTCCAGGTCGTGCGCGGCCACGCCAAGGCCGGGGCCGAACTGCTCTCCGGCTCGCGCTCGCCGACTATCCGGCTCGCCGAGGCCATCGCGCTCAACCACCACGAGCGCTGGGACGGCAAGGGCTACCCGAACGGGCTCAGCGGCGAGGCCATCCCTCTGGAGGCCCGCATCGTCGCCGTCGCGGACACGTTCGACGCGATCACACGAGACCGCGTGCACCGCAAGATGATGACGATCTCGGAGGCGATAGCCGAGGTGACCCGCAACGCCGGCACGCAGTTCGACCCCGCAGTCGTTGAGGCCTTCCTCAGGGCCGTCGACGCCGGCGAAGTGGTCTTCCACCAGGTCGACGTGGCCTGAGAGCTCCACCTGGCCCGCCGGCCTTGTTTAGAGTGCGGCCGTGGCCGACCCAACCTTCACCTACCTCTCGCTGCTCGGGGAGCTCGACCCCATCGACGTGCTGCGGGCGACCCCCAGCCGGCTGAAGGAGTACGCCGAGGCCGCCAGCCCTCTCGACCTCGAGACCCCGTACGCGCCAGGCAAGTGGACACCGAGTGAGGTGCTGGCTCACCTGGCCGACGTCGAGATCGTCATGGGCTTCAGGTTGCGCCAGTTGGCCGCGGTGCCCGGGGTAGAGCTTCAACCCTTCGATCAGGACGCCTGGGCACCGCGCTACAAGCGTATGGACCCATCGTTGGCCGTAGAGGCCTTCGCCGCGTTGCGGGCCTGGAACCTCGCGCTCCTGGCCGGCTTCTCCCTGGAGGACTGGCTGGCCGAGGCCTACCACCCCGAACGCGGTTTCGAGAGCGCCGACCTGATGGTGCGCATGATGGCGGGGCACGACATCAACCACCTATCGCAGCTGGGCCTCTGACGGTCCACGGGACGGCCTCGACCGCGTGGTACAGTCCGCCGTCATGGCAGTCGAACAGACCTTCGCGATGGTGAAGCCCGACGGCGTGCGTCGGGGCCTCACCGGTACAGTCGTCGCCCGTCTCGAAGCCAAGGGCTTCCAGCTCAAGGGCCTCAAGCTGATGCGCATCAGCCGCGAGCTCGCCCAGCGTCACTACGGCGAGCACGAGGGCAAGCCTTTCTTCGAGGGCCTCGTCTCCTTCATCACCTCCGGCCCGGTCGTCGCCATGGTGGTGGAGGGCGAGAACGCGATCGCCGAGTGGCGCAAGATGATGGGCGCCACCAACCCCAAGGACGCCGCGCCAGGCACGATCCGTGGCGACTTCGCCACCACCATCGACGAGAACGTGGTGCACGGGTCCGACGCACCGGCCACCGCCGAGCGCGAGATCGGCATCTTCTTCGACCCAGCCGAGCTGGTCTGAGGCGGTACGCATGCCGGGGCTCTCCCAAGCGATAAAGGGTCTCAAGGGCTCCTCGACCGTGGCGTTCGACAGCCGGGCGAAGGAGCTCAAGCGTAGGGGCGTCGACGTCATCGCGATGACCGCGGGTGAGCCCGACTTCCAGCCGCCGGAGCACGTGCTGCAGGCGGCGCGAGACGCCATCGCTCTGGGCAAGACGAAGTACACGCCGTCCGAAGGTACCGTCGAGCTGCGCGAGGCGATCGTCGCCAAGTTCCAGCGCGAGAACGGACTGAGCTACGGCCTCGACCAGGTCATGGTCAGCACCGGCGGCAAGCAGGTCGTCTACAACGGGTTCATGTCGGTGCTCGATCCCGGTGACGAGGTCGTGATCATCGCCCCGTACTGGGTATCCTACCCGGCCCAGGCCAGGCTCGCCGGCGGTGTGCCGGTCGTCGTTCACACCTCGGCGGAGCAGGGGTTCGTGCCCGACCTGGGCGCCATCGAAGCCGCCCTGAGCCCCCGCACCAAGGTCATCGTGCTCAACTCCCCCTCCAACCCCACGGGCGCGGTCTACCCGCCGGAGCTCGTCGCGGGCATCGCCGGGCTCGCGGCGAGCCGCGACGTATGGCTCTTCGCCGACGACCTGTACGAGCACCTGGTGTACGACGGCGAGTTCACGCCCGCCGCACGCTTCGCCCCCGACAACACGCTCGTGATCCACGGCGCCAGCAAGGGCTACGCGCTCACCGGCTGGCGGATCGGGTTCGGCGCCGGGCCCGGCGAACTGATCACGGCCATGAACCGCCTCCAGGGCCAGTCCACCAGCGGGGCGAACGCCGTCGCCCAGCACGCCACGGTGGCCGCCCTGAACGAGGTCGAGAAGACGGCGGAGTTCCAGCGCATGACGAGGGCCGCCTACCGTGAGAGGCGCGACGTGCTCGTCGCGGGGCTCAACGCTCTCGGGCTAAGGACGCCCATGCCGCAGGGCGCCTTCTACGCGATGGCGGACGTCACCACCATCGACGCGGACGAGGGCAGGGCCGCCGTGAGGCTCCTCGAGGAGGCCCGTGTGGCGGCGGTCCCCGGCACGGACTTCGAGGCTCCTGGTCAGGTGCGCTTCAGCTACGCGACGAGCCTCGAGAACGTGCGCCAGGCGCTCGAGCGCATCGCGCAGATGCTGGGCGTAACGGCCTAGCCACCTTGTAGCCGTAAGCCATCCTCGGCCGGTCGACCCGTGTCGCCCGGCCATAGACTTGAGTTCGCAGTGAACTCTCCAGATTCCCGCTTCAAGACGATCATCGAGCCGTTCCGCATCAAGGCGGTGGAGCCCATCCGCTTCACCACCCGGGGCGAGCGCGAGCGCGCGCTAGAGGACGCCGGCTACAACCTCTTCGCCCTCCACTCCGACGACGTCCTCATTGACCTGCTCACGGACTCCGGCACTGGCGCGATGTCCAGCGCGCAGTGGGCCGGCATGATGCGCGGCGACGAGAGCTACGCCGGCAGCCCGTCCTTCTACCGCTTCGAGAGCGCGGTCAAGGGCATCACCGGCTTCGAGCACGTCCTGCCGACGCACCAGGGGAGAGCGGCGGAACGCATCCTGTGCAGCGTCGCCTTGAAGCCCGGCGACATCGTGCCGAACAACACGCACTTCGACACGACCCGCGCCAACGTGGAGGCGGTCGGCGCCACGGCGTTGGACCTGCCGGTCCCCGAGGCCAGGGATACCGGCTCGCTGGCGCCGTTCAAGGGGAACATGGACGTGGAGGCCCTGCGGCGTTTGCTGGCCGAACGGCGCGAGAGCGTGCCCCTGGTGATGCTCACGGTCACGAACAACTCGGGTGGCGGCCAGCCGGTGAGCATGGCGAACGTGCGCGCGGTCAGCGCCGTGTGCCGCGAGCACGGCGTGCCCCTGTTCATCGACTGCTGCCGCTACGCCGAGAACGCCTACCTGGTGAAGACGCGCGAGCCGGGCTACGCGGACAAGAGCCCGCGCGAGATCGCGACCGAGATGTTCTCCTACGCCGACGGGGCGACGATGAGCGCCAAGAAGGACGGGATGGGCAACATCGGCGGTTTCTTGGCCCTCAACGACGACGCGCTGGCGCAGGCCGCACGCAACCAGCTGATCCTCACGGAGGGCTTCCCGACCTACGGGGGGCTGGCCGGCTACGACCTCGAGGCGCTGGCGGTGGGCTTCGAGGAGGCGCTCCACGAGGACTACCTGCGTTACCGCATCCGCTCGGTCGAGTACCTGGGTGAGCGGCTGCTGGCCGCCGACGTGCCCATCGTCCGGCCCACCGGCGGGCACGCCGTCTACATCGACGCCAAGGCGCTCCTGCCGGCCGTACCGCAGACCGAGTATCCCGCCTGGGCCCTCTCCTGCGTGCTGTACCTCGAGGGCGGCGTGCGGTCGGTGGAGATCGGCTCCGTGATGTTCGGGCGGCAGCCGGACGGCACCGAGAAGCCGGCGCCCCTCGAACTGGTGCGCCTGGCCTTCCCACGCCGTACCTACACGCAGAGCCACGTGGACTACCTAGCCGAGGTCATCGCCTACGTGGGCAGCATCCGCGAGCGGGTGCGCGGGGTACGGATCGTGTCGGCGCCACCGGTGCTGCGCCACTTCACGGCGCGGTTCGAGCCCGCCCACGGTTCTCTCCTGACTTGAACCCGCCCACCGGCCTTCGGGCCCTGTCGGCGTGACGGCCCGTCCGCCTCCCGGCATGGCGCGCGGTACCCTTCGCGGATGCGTCTCAGCGTCGAGCTCGTGCCGAGGGACGAAGCGTCCCTGGCCGCCCAGCTTGACGAGGTGGC
The DNA here is from genome assembly GCA_040256005.1 of Deinococcaceae bacterium. Taxonomy (GTDB): domain Bacteria; phylum Deinococcota; class Deinococci; order Deinococcales; family Trueperaceae; genus DASRWD01. The sequence continues at coordinate 27,289 of JBDZWC010000020.1, forward strand.
GTGCCTCGCGCGCGTCGATACGATCAACGTCCCGGACCTGAGCCAGTTCTCCTTGGGGGGCTGGCGCGCTGCGGCGCGGGTGCGGGGCGCGGGCTCATGGCGGGCGGTGCCGCACGTGCGGGCGACCGAGCTCGTGGGCAGCGAGGCAGCCGTGAGGGAGGTGGTCGGCGGCCTGGACGCGGCGGGGCTCGGCGAGGTCCTCGTCGTCTCCGGCGACCAGGGTCCGGCGCCGCCTTCCGGTGCGTGGGTGTTGACCGACCGCGCCAGGGCCGGCGCCACGCCTGCGCTGGAGGCCATCAGGTCGCTCAAGGCGGCCGACCCGAGCCTCACGGTGTACGCGGCGCTGGACCCCTACCGGTCCGGCTTCGCCGACGAGCTGTCCTACGCCGAGGCGAAGCTGGAGGCGGGGGCGGACGGCCTGTTCACGCAGCCGTTCTTCGACCTCAGGCTGCTCGACGTCTGGCGGGAGCTCACGGCCGGCGTCGAGGTGTTCTGGGGCGTGACGAGCGTCACCTCGCCGCGCTCGCAGCGCTACTGGCTGTCCCGCAACCGGGCTGTGTTCCCGTCGACCTTCGAGCCTACCCTCGCCTGGCACAAGCAGCTCGCGGCGCGCGTGCTGGACGACGTCGCGGCGCGCGGCGGCAACCTGTACTTCATGCCCATCAGGGTGGGGATCGTCGACTGGCTGGGTGACGTGCTGGGCTAGGCCGGTTCAGTCCGCTGCGACGGCGGGCGAGTACGCCAGGTTGGGGGCCAGCCAGGCCTCGACCTCCGACACGGGCACGCCGGTCCGATCGGCCACGTCGAGCACCTGGTCCTTGCCGATCTTGCCGACGCCGAAGTAGGTGGCCTCGGGGTGAGCCAGGTACAGCCCGGACACTGAGGACGCCGGCGTCATCGACAGGCCTTCGGTGAGCTGCACGCCGGTGGCGGCGGTGGCGCCCAGTAGCGCGAAGATGTCGCGTTTGGTCCGGTGGTCGGGGCAGGCGGGGTAGCCGGGCGCCGGCCTGATGCCGCGGTAGCGCTCGGCGATGAGGTCCTCGGTCGAGAGGCTCTCGCCCGCGGCGTAGCCCCAGAACTCAGCGCGCACGCGCTGGTGCAGCCGCTCGGCCAGCGCCTCCGCCAGGCGGTCGGCCAGCGTCGTGAGCAGGATCGCCGAGTAGTCATCGGCCCGCGCCTTGTAGTCAGCAGCCCGCGCCTCCGCGCCGTGCACGCTCACGGCGAAGGCCCCGATCCAGTCCTCGGCTTCGGAGGTCTCCGGCGCCACGAAGTCGGCCAGGGCGAGGTTCGGTTGACCCTCACGTTTGACGGTCTGCTGCCTGAGGCTCGGCAGGAGGCGGTCTACCTCGGCGCGCGTAGCGTCGGCGTAGACGAGGATGTCGTCACCCCGGGAGGCTGCCGGGAAGAGCCCGAACACAGCTCTCGCCTCGAGCCACCCCTCTTGGACCGCGCGCTCGATCATCGCCTGCGCGTCAGCGAACAGGTCCCGGGCGGCGGCGCCACGCTCCGGGTCGTCCAGCACCGCCGGGTACCTGCCTGGCAGCTCCCAGGCCGAGAAGAAGGGTCCCCAGTCGATGATCTGCAGCAGGTCCTTTAGGGGATAGGGAGCGAGCACGGTCACGCCAGGTCGCGCGGGCCGCGTGACGTGCGACCAGCTCGAGTACCGAGGGGCGTTGGCCCGTGCGGCCGTCAGGTCCAGCAGGTCTCGCGTGCTCTGCCGGGCGGCATGCTGCTGCCTGACGGTCTCGTAGAGGGCGGCGACCTCCGCGGAAAGCGCGGGCTTCTCCGACGCGGAGACCGCCCTGGCGACGACGCCCACGGCCCTGGAGGCATCAGGCACGTGGACGGTCAGGCCGTTGTAATTGGGCGCGATCTTCACGGCGGTGTGGACCCTCGAGGTCGTCGCGCCGCCGATCAGCAGCGGCAGGTCCACGCGGCGGCGCGTCAGCTCGCGTGCCACGTGCTCCATCTCCATCAGGGACGGTGTGATCAGGCCTGAGAGGCCTATGGCGTCCGCGCCCTGCTCCAGCGCGGTGTCGATGATCCTGTCCGCCGGGACCATCACGCCGAGGTCGACGACGTCGTAGCCGTTGCAGCCCAGCACGACGCCCACGATGTTCTTGCCGATGTCGTGCACGTCGCCCTTGACGGTCGCCATGACGATCTTGCCCGCGCGCCGTTGCTCGCCCGTCGCCTTTCGTTCCTCGAGGTGTGGGGTCAAAGCTCCGACGGCGCGCTTCATGACGCGAGCGCTCTTCACGACCTGCGGGAGGAACATCTTGCCGCTGCCGAAGAGGTCGCCCACCTCGTTCATGCCGTCCATGAGTGGCCCCTCGATCACCTCGAGCGGACCGGGCAACGACTCCATGGCCTCGAGGGCGTCCGCCTCGACGTGCTTGTCTATGCCGTGCACGAGGGCGTGCCGCAGTCGTTCCGCGACGGGCCACTGGCGCCAGGCGTCGCGGTCGGTGGCGTCAGCCGCGGTGGGACCGTGCGCGGACCCGTACTCCACCAACCGCTCGGTAGCGTCCTCGCGCCTGTCGAACAGCACGTCCTCCACGAGCTCCAGAAGCTCGGGCTCCAGCTCGTCGTAGACGGTCAGGGTCTCAGGGTTGACGATCGCCATGTCGAGCCCGGCGTTCACGGCGTGGAACAGGAACGAGGCGTGCATCGCCTCACGGACCCGACCGTTGGAGCGGAAGGAGAACGAGACGTTCGACACGCCCCCGGAGGTCAACGCCCCCGGCAAGTTGGCCTTCGCCCACCGCACGGCCTCGATGAAGTCGATGGCGTAGCGCGCGTGCTCGCGCATGCCGGTGCCGACGGTGAGCACGTTCGGGTCGAGGATGATGTCCTCGGCTGCGAACCCGGCCCGCTCCAGGAGCAGCCGGTAGGCGCGCTCCATGACCTCGATGCGCCTCTCGTAGGTGTCCGCCTGTCCCCGTTCGTCGAAAGCCATGACCACGACCGCCGCGCCGTAGCACTTGGCCACCGCGGCCTGGCGCAGGAACTCGGCCTCGCCCTCCTTGAGCGAGAGCGAGTTGACGATGGCCTTGCCCTGGACGTGCTTCAGCCCTTCCTGCAGGACGGCGAAGGACGAGGAGTCCAGCATCACCGGCACGCGAGCCACGTCCGGCTCGGTCGCCAGCAGGTCGAGGAACGCCGCCATCGTCTTCGGCCCGTCCACCATGCCGTCGTCGAAGTTGACGTCGATGACCTGCGCTCCGCCTTCCACCTGCTCGCGGGCGACGTCGAGCGCAGCGCCCATGTCGCCAGATAGAACCAGCCGCTTGAAACGCTTGGAACCGGTGAGGTTCGTGCGCTCGCCCACGTTGACTAAGCCCGCGCCCCTCGGTACGGACCCCTCCCCGTCGGCTCCCAACACCAACGCATCCAGGCCGGCGAAGCGAGGGCGGCGGTCCCGCGCCGGCGGGACACGGGGTGGCGATCCCTCCGCGGCCTCAGCGAACGCCGCTATATGTGCGGGTGTCGTCCCGCAGCAGCCGCCCAAGACGTTGACCCAGCCGCCGGCCAGGAACTCCCGCAGCACGGCGACCATGTCGCCGGGCCCCAGGTCGTAGCCACCGAAAGCGTTGGGCAGCCCGGCGTTGGGGTAAGTGACCGTGAACGTGTCGGCGAGTCGCGACATCTCCTCGACGTGGGGCCGCAGTTCGGCCGGGCCCAGGGCGCAGTTGAGGCCCACGGCCAGCAGGTCGTGGTGACGCACCGACGTCCAGAACGCCTCCAGCGTCTGACCGGAGAGGAGCCGGCCGGAAGCGTCGACGATGGTGCCGGACAGCATCAGCGGCACGCGTCTGCCCGTCCGGTTCACTGCCTCCTCGCAGGCCTGGAGAGCTGCCTCGGCCATGAGGGTGTCGAACACCGTCTCGACGATAAGGAGGTCCACGCCGCCCTCTATGAGCGCCGTCGCCTGCTCCAGGTAGGCGGCGTGCACC
>JBDZWC010000233.1:0-1919 GCA_040256005.1 Deinococcaceae bacterium
GCCTCCCTGGGCGTAGATCATGAAGGGCGCGGCCGGCAGGTGCAGGTTGTCGGGCGGGTTGCCGGCCGCGAAGCGCGTGACCATCTTGTCGTTGTAGCCGGCGAACGGTTCGTGGGTGAACTCGATCGTGACGCCGGGGTGCTGCGCCTCGAACTCGTCGATGAGCGCGTTCCACCAGTCCGAGGTGCCAGGCTCGGTGGCCTGCCACGACGGCATGTCGAGGGTGAGGGTCTGCGCGGTAGCCGTGCCGAGCGCGAGCGTCCCGGTGAGGAGCGCGGCCGCCAAGGCGCGAGCGATGCTTCTTCTGTTCATGCTTCCTCCTGAGTTGGGGAGTAGGGGGAGGCCGGGGGCGGTCTAGCTGTTCTGGTCCCTCCCTTCGGCACGCGTGATGTCGTCGATGAGCGAGGCGGCGGACCGCCTGAGGTGAGCATCCAGTGCCGCCTTCAAGGCGTCTACGTCGCGCTGAGCCAGCGCCTTCACGATCTCTTGGTGCTCGCGGGTCTCGTCGGCCACGCGGGAGAGCCACTCGGTGGCGTCCACGTGGGCGCGGGCGATCTTGAGGTGGGCGCGCAGGTCCGCGTACAGGTCGATGAGCCGGCGGTTGCCCGAGAGGCCGACGAGCTTGAGGTGGAACTCGAGGTTCTGAGCGTCGTGCACGCGGGCCGCATCGGCAGGACTGGTCGCCTTCTCCACCGTCTCCGGCATGCCGTCCACCAGCGCCTGCAGTTCGGCGATGTCCTCGTCCGTCGCGTTCTCGACGGCGGTCTCGCAGGCGAGGACCTCGAGCGAGCGGCGGATGTCGAGGGTCTCGGCGTAGTCGGTGGTGGTGAACTCGGTGACGAAGGTACCGCGGCGCGGCCGCACTTCGACCAGGCCGTCGGCGGCGAGCATCGACAACGCCTCGTGCACGGGCGTGCGGCTGACGTCGAGCTGCCGGGCGATCTCGTCAACGTGGATCTTGCTGCCAGGAGGGAACTGCTGCTCCACGATGCGCTCGCGCAGCACCTGGTAGACGGTGTCCGTCACGCGCTCGGTGCGGATGGCTGTGAGTGTCGCCTGCTCCGTCACGCTTCGCCTCCCGTGGGCGTCGCTGTTCGATCGGCTGGCTTCCCGCTAGCGGCTACTGAGCCGCCCGGTGTGGTCGCTTGACCAGCCCTGGCTCGGGTGTAATATCTGAAATGTTACATATCAGCTAGCGAGGCGTCAAGGACGGTGGCGCGATCGGATGGTCCTACGAGAAGCGCGCCGAAGCGACCGAGAACGAACTCTTAGGAGGCTAAAGATGGCCGACCAGACCCCCGACACACACGCGATAGTGGCTGCCTTCGCCGCCCGGGCGAGGCTCAACCTGAGCGAGGACGAGCACAAGCGCTTGGTGGAGTACGTGAACGACTCCTGGGACCTGGCCGACAGGCTACGCGACGTGGAGACGCCCGGCTACGAGGGCATGCGGGACAAGCTGCCGCTGCGGGCGGCTTGGGCGAACCGCGACGGGGACGGCCCTGCGCCGGTCTCGCGACCGTCCGCGGCCGGCCTATCGCCTCGGCCTCTCCCGGAAAGTGCCGTCGAGAGCGGCGTGGTTTCGGCCGCTCGAGCCATCGCGGTCGGCGAGTACTCGCCCCTCGACCTGGTGAACGCCCAGCTGGAGCGCATCTCCCGCCATGACGACACGGTCCGCAGCTACATCACGGTGGACCGTGATGGCGCACTGGCCACCGCGGCTGACCTGACTGCCGAGTTGCAGGAGAGCGGCCCGCGCAGCCTCCTGCACGGGATCCCGTTCGGCGCCAAGGACAGCATCCCGGCCGCCGGCATGCCGACGACCTACAACTCACCGCTCATGAAGGACTGGGTGCCCAAGCGCGACTCGGAGTCGGTGCGCCGCCTGCGCGCCGCCGGCGCCGTGCTGGTGGGCAAGC
>JBDZWC010000021.1:0-30887 GCA_040256005.1 Deinococcaceae bacterium
CGTGGCGCCTCAGGCCGACGGGATCTCGTTCCCGTTCGACCTCGTCGAGTCGGGCGCAAGCGGCAGCGTTGAGCTAAGCGGGGCGATCTCGCTCGCGCCCAGCTTCGACCTGAACGTCGATCTCGACATCGCGAGCTTCCAGGTGGACGAATTGACCATGGAGTTCGGGGCAGACCAGACGCTGCTGGCCGAGCTCTCCGGCAGCGGGCAGGTGTCTTTCGGCGAGACCGTCCAGCTTGGCACCATCCCGTTCGCACCCATCACCTTGGTGATCCCGACGCCGGCTGGTCCGATCCCCTTGATCCTCACCCCGGCGGTGGCCGTCGAAGCCGGCGTCTCTGGTAGCGTGGCCGGGTCCTTCCAGGCCAGCGTGAACCAGGAAGCGAGCTTCACCGCCGGTGTCGGTTACCAGGACGGCGAGGCCGGCGGCTCCTGGGACGGCGACAGCGACCTGCAGTTCGAGCAGCCCACTTATGACGCCGCTCTCAGCGTGGAAGCGTCGGCTGGGCCGCGCCTGGAAGTGCTGCTGTACGGCGCCGTAGGGCCTTACGCCTCGGTGCACGGCGTCGTGCGCGCGAACGCGACGGTCGAGGGACCGCCCATCTGCACACGCGGGGTACTGGACGCCGGCCTCACGGCCAAGGCGGGCCTCGATCTCCTCGTCGACGAGTTCGACACCACCCTCCTGGACGAGGTCGTGCCGGTGGCGAGCTTCGATTCCTGCTCGAACGACCCGAACGCGCCACGGCCGGCGGTCACCTGGGCCCGCTCGCTGAGCCGCGTCGGCAGCCAAGGCGAGGACGCGGCAGCCGTAGCCGAGGCGCCCGACGGTTCCTACCTCGTCGTCGGGAACAGCAGCCTCTTCGATGGCATCACCGGGTTCGGCGCCGCGCTGTGGGCGGTACGCCTCGACCCCGTGGGCAACGTCATGTGGCAGAAGGCGTACTCGGGACTGGTGACCGGAGGAGTGGCGCAGGGGGCGATCGCCACGCCCGACGGGTTCGTGGTCGCGACCCTGACCGGGCTGATCAAGCTGGACACGGGCGGGAACGTGGCCTGGGGCAGGACCTACTCGTCTGCCGAGCCCGTCGCCATCGCCTCCATCGCCCCGGCCGCCGACGGCGGCATCGTGCTGGCCGGAACGCAAGGTCTGACGTCCAAGGCGTGGGCCGCGAAGGTGGACGAGCAAGGTGACGTCGTCTGGTCGCGCACGTTCGCCGGGCACGACTTCGCCGGCGTGGCCGCCCTCGCCGACGGCGGGCACGCCCTGGTGGGCACCATCGGCTCCAACGAGGGAGACGCCTACGTGGTGAGGCTGAACGCAGCCGGCGGCGTCGTGTGGGAGCGCGCCATAAACAACGAGTACGACCAGAGCGGAGGCGACGGCGACCCGCTGCTGCAGTCGGGCACCGACGGCGGCTTCGACGTGGCAGAGGGCGACGGAGGCCTGGTGGTGGTGGGCTACAGCTACGGCGCGTTCCCGAACCCAGAGCCCGACCCGACCGGTCATTACGAGGCCTGGGTAGTCGAGCTTTCGTCCGGCGGCGAGTTAGTGAGCAGCACCGTCCACCGCGCGCCCTCTACGGCGGCGAACGACGTCGCCCAAGCCGTGGTCGTGAAGGATGACGGCGGTGTCGTCACGCTGGGCATGCGGGCCGACGACGCTTCCGACCTGTTCGAGGCCGAGGACGTTCTGGTCGTCCAGGGAGGCGCCTACAAGGCGTTCGGCGGAGGCGGCAACGACACGCTGAACACGGTCAGCGGCGCTTCGGCCAGCGACGCCGCGGCGGCCACAAGCGACGGTGGACTCATCGTAGCGGCAACCAGCGACACGTTCACGGGCGAAGACCAGCTCTGGATACTCAAGCTGGGTCGGACAGCCAACATCGACTTCCCGTACGACCACAACCCGGCTGGCTCGTCCTACGAGAACCCCGACGCGACGTCCTTCGAGACCGGCTCCGGCGGGACCGACGTGGCGCTGAGTTCCGGCTCGATCGGCTCCATCCCGGTCGAGAGCACGGCCGTCGACGCAGCCTGGCAGGCGCCGTGAACGGGGCCAGCCTGCGATCGAGCGCTCAACGTGCTACTGCCCTGCGCCCTCCACCTCGGTCGGGACCACGGACACCGTGAACGGGACCTCGGGCGTCCCCTGCATGGCCGCGAACTGCGAGTTCACTACCAGGAGGTCGTCTCCCACCAGAGCCGCCGTGGCGGCGCTGCTCAGGCGCTCATCCTCCAGGTAGCCCACCAGCTGGGCGCTGGACCAATCGTCGGCCAGCCGTAGCACGGCCACGCGGTCCTCGCCGTTCTGCACCACGTAGAGGGTCTCGCCGTCGACGACCAAGCCGTCGCCGCCGGTGACCGCGACGCCGGCGTCGAGCTGTGCCACCTCGCGACTGCCGACGTCGACGCGGTAGATGTTCCCGGTCGAGGCCTGCACGACCAGAAGTACGCTGCCGTCCTCGTTGGCGACGATCCCGTTGGCGTTGAAGCCCTCGCCGTACTCGAAGGCGGTGCCGGTGAAGTCGAGCCACGCCTCCGCCTGGCCGCCCCCACCCTCCACGCTGCCGGCGGGCACGCGCCATAGCGTCGGCCGATTCGAGTCCGTGATGTAGGCGTCACCTGCGTTGGTCACGACGACGTCGTTGAGGAACATCGCCGGGCCCTGCGGGGTGGTGAACGTCGCGACCTGCTCGGCCGACGCAGCGTCGAAAACGAGCACCTCACCGCTGCCGCCGCCGGCGACCCACAGCCGGCCCATGTCGTCGAGATCCATGCCTATCGTCATGAACTGGCCACGGGATCCGGCCGGAAGGAACTCGGTAGCTTCGCCCGACGCGATGTCCACCCGGTAGATACCGCCGGAGCCGGCACCCGCGACGTAGAAGACCCCTGCCGACTCGTCCACCGCGATCCCCTCAGGGAACACGGCGTCGCCGGGAAGCTCGTACTGGGTGGTCCCCTCGGGCACCTGGGACCAGGCCAGCGAGCAGAACATGACCGCGGCGACCGATAGCGTCAGTACTGATGCGAACGAGAGCTTGCCTCTGATCATCGCTCCTCCGCCTTCCATCCCCCACGTCTCGTGGCAGGTTAGGCGGCCCGGATGAGGACGGACTCAGACAGCGTAGAGAAGCCGCGGCCGCGCCTTTCCGCGACCAGCACGAGGAAGTCGCCCAGTCCGGCGCCGCTGCGAAGGGGCGCTCCGTGAACATAGTGCGACCCCCGTGAAACGATGGTTAATCCGCATTTCCTGGCGCGTAAGGCTGCCGTAAGCGCTCGCCTTGCATGGTTGGTGACGTGACCCTAGACCCGAGGAGACCGAAGCCCGCTATCCGTATCGATCGCTCCTCGCCGCGTCTGCTGACTGGAACGCTGGGCAGGCGGGCCGAGACGTCGCGGCCGGTCACGCTGGGTCAGACCCTGGCATCGCTCAGTCACGCGCTGGACGTCAGCGAAGGGCACCATCACGAACACGCGCTCAGGTCGGCCGTCGTCGGCCTCCGGATCGGGCGCCAACTCGGTCTACCTGAGAAGCAGCTGACGGACCTCTACCACGCACATCTCCTCAAGGACCTAGGCGCTTCAGCCAACTCGGCGCAGCTCTACCACCTGTTCGGCCGAGACGACGCGCGCCTGCGTCGGGCGCTGCGGCGGATCGACACGGAGCGCCTGCGTGAAGGCGGCACGCTCGTGCTGAGTCAGTTGATCGGTGCCGTCAAGGGTCCGTGGCGCCTGAAGTACCTCCTCGACCTCGGCCTGGGCCGCTACGACATCGTCGCGAACCTGGTCACGACCCGTGCGGAGCGTGGCGCCAAGCTGGCGGCAGAGATGAAGCTGGGGCCTGGCGTGGCCGAAGCGATCGGATCGGCGGCGGAGCGCTTCGACGGAAGCGGTGCGCCCAGGGGCCTCAGCGGCGACGACATACCGCTGGCCGGCCGCATCCTCGCCCTTTCGCAAGCCGTCACCCAGCAGTACGCCGACTCGAACCCCGATGGCGCCATGGCGCTGGCCCGGAAGCACGCCGGCTCCTGGTTCGATCCGGAGATCGTGGCGGCCTTCGAGCACCCACGCGTTTCGGGCGACCTGGTGGACTCGCTGCGCCACGACCAGGTCTGGCATCAGTTGACGCAGCTCGAGCCGCTCGAGCAGCCCTTCACCGTGGATGACGATCGCCTGGACGGGATCGCCACGGTGTTCGGACACGTGATCGACGCCAAGTCCCCGTGGACCAGGCGCCACTCGACCAGGGTGAGGGAACTGGTGCTCGGCATGCTCGACCAGGTGGACCCCTCCGGTGACATGGCAGCACGCAGGCGCGCGCTGAGCCGCGGCGCCTCTCTGCACGACGTGGGCACGTTGGGTGTCTCGAACGCGGTCCTCGACAAGACCGGCTCGCTCGACGCCACCGAGACCGAGGTCATCAGACGCCACACCGCGTACGGCGAGCACATCCTCTCCTGGGCCGACGCGTTCGCGGAAGTAGTCCCGCTGGCCGCAGGTCATCACGAGCGCCTCGACGGTCGCGGGTACCACGGCTCGGTGCCCGCGAACCTGTTGCCGTTCGACGTGAGGCTGTTGGCGGTGGCCGACCAGTTCGAGGCTCTCACCTCGCCGCGGCCGCACCGCGACCCGTTCTCCTCGACCGAGGCCCTGGCGATCCTAGCTGCCGAGGCGGGCTCGGGCATCGACGACGAGGCACTCGAGGCGCTCGAGCGCTTCCTCGCGTCCCCCTCCGCCGGTTCCTTGCTCTCTCCCACCGAGTTCGACCCAGAAGAGCTCGTCGTCATCGCCTAGGGCCCGCACCCCGGCACCTCCCCGTAGAAGGGCCCCGGTCGACGAACGACCGGGGCCCTGATACGCGTTGAAGTGCGCGGCCCTGACCCGGACCGTGGCTGGCGCTGCCTTAGTCTTCCTTGCCTTCGCGCGCGGCGCGGGCGGCGGCGCGGTCCTCTTCTTGGCGACCGACGTCGGTCTTCAGGCGGGCGGCCTTGCCCCTGAGCTCGCGCAGGTAGTAGAGCTTCGAGCGACGGGTACGACCGCGACGCACGACCTCGATCTTGCTGATGAGAGGCGAGTTGAGGGGGAACACGCGCTCCACGCCCTCGCCGAAGGAGACCTTGCGGACCGTCACGGTGCTGCGGGCGCCCTTGCCGTTCTTGCGGGCGATCACGACGCCCTCGAACGCCTGGACGCGGCTGCGGTTGCCCTCGACGACCTTGTAGTCGACGCGCACCGTGTCGCCCGTGGCGAACTCGGGGATGTCGTCCCGGAGGAACGGCTGCTCGATTGAGCGCAGGATGGCGCCTTTGTTGTACTTCATCTCTCGTCTCGATTCCCGGTGGAGCTACCGTTGGCTTTTCCTGGTGGCGGCCGCGTCGAAGCACTGCCTGGCGGCCAGCAAAGCCTTGCTATCTTAGCGGAACGGGACCGTTCCTTTCAACAGCGGGACACGCGCACGCTTGGAACGGGCCATGCCCCTAACGCGCGACGGAGGATCACCTTGTCAGTGCAGACGCACGGCGTCCACCACACCTCGGGCATCGGGGGCCGGGCGCAGTACAGCATCGAGTTCTACTACCGGGTGCTGGGGCTGAGGCTCGTGAAGCGGACCGTCAACTACGACGACCCGTCGACGTATCACCTCTACTTCGGTGACGCGTCAGGCAACCCGGGCAGCGTGCTCACCCTCTTCTCGTGGCCGGGCTCGGGTGCGGGTCATCCCGGCGGCACGGCCACGAGCGAGGTCGCGTTGCGCGTACCCCCCGGCGCCTTGGACGGTTGGCGCGAGCGGCTCTCGCGACATGAGGTGCCCCACGAGACCGCCCACCGGTTGGGAAGGGACCACTTGGTCTTCGCAGACCCGGACGGCCTCCGCCTGGCAGTCGTGGAGGGCGAAGCGCCCCCGTTGCCCAAGCCGGAGCCCGGCGCCGAACCTGCCAGCCTGCTCACTCCCGTGCGCTACTTCGCCCCGCCCTTCATCCCATCGGATGAGGCGGTCACCTGCATAGACCACGTCACGCTGGAAGCCGCCGACGTGAGCGCGTTCGGCGCTGCCCTCATGGCCGTGCTGTCCCTGGAGGAGGTGGCGTCCGAAGCCGGCCGCGTGCGGTTGGCACCGGCAGGGTCAGGCTCGCTCGGCGCCCGCGCGATCGAGCTGGCGCCCAGCGGTAGGGACGGGCGTACCTCGTTCGGGCGGGGCAGCTATCACCACGTGGCCTTCGAGGTCGAGGACGACGAGGCGCTGGAGCTGGCCAGACAGCGGGTCATGAGCGCGGGACTGGCGCCGACGAAGGTGAAGGAGCGGACCTACTTCCGCTCGGTCTACTTCTCGGGCCCCGGCGGCGCCGTCATCGAGCTGGCCACGCGAGGACCGGGCTTCACCGTCGACGAACCGCTGGAGGAGCTGGGCCTGGCTTTCAAGCTGCCGGCATGGCTCGAGTCGGAACGGCAGTTCATCCGCTCGCAGCTTCCTGTCACCGCCAGCCCCGAGTACGCCCACCTCTACCGACCGCAGTCGTGAGTCGCGGGGCCTGGCTGGCCGTGCTGTTCGGCATGGCCGGGTTAGCCGTGACGATGTGGCTATTGGGCGGCAGCGTGAGGTCTCTGGCCCGTGTGCCGGCCTGGTCGTTCGCCGTGGGGGCGGCGCTGGTCGTCGCCAACTACGTCGCCGGGATGGTGCGTCTGCGGCTGATCTCCAGTCTGGGCGGGCACCCGCTCCCGCATGGCAGCTGCCTGCGCGCGTACGCGCTGGGCCTCTTCAGCGCGGCGGTGACGCCCGGCAGCGCGGGCCAGGCTCCGGCCGTCGCGCTTGCTCTGCTCCGCGACGGGCTGACGGGAGCGCAGGCGTGGTCTATCAACGTCTACGTGTGGGTGCTCGACCTGGCGTTCCTGACCTACTCCGTGCCGGCCAGCCTGCTGCTCATAGGCCGCGCCGCCGTGCCGTTGTCGACCGCTCAGCTGTGGGCGTTCGCGGCACTGGTCGCGGCGCTGGCGGCGGCCATGATGTGGGTCCTGTCGTTCCGGCTCAACTGGATCACGAACCTCGGGCGGCGCGTGTTCCGCCTGCGGTGGCTGTCGCGCTGGCGGGCCAACACCGACGTCTTCTTCTCTCGCGTCGAGGCCGCCTCGGGCCAGATCATGTCCGGCAGCTTGGCCCAGAGGGCCGCGCTCCACCTGCTGACGGCGGTCGTCTACCTCAGCACCCTGGCCGTCTTCTGGGTGATGGTCGTGTCCGTCAGGCCCGAGGCCCCGCTGTTGACGACGATGGCGATCGCCCAGGTGCCCATGGTCCTGGCCACGTTCATGCCCACACCGGGTGGAGCCGGGCTGCTGGAGATCTTCACGGCGTCCCTGTTCGTCGCCGGCTCGTCTGACGCCAGGACCCACGGCGGCGCCATCCAAGCGGCCGGTGGCACGGTGGCGGCGGCCATCCTCGGCTGGAGGCTACTGACGTTCTACTCGCGGTTCGTGGTGGGTCCCATCGCCGGCTCCACCTTCGCGCGCCCGGCGCCGAACGAGGGAGGCTCGGGACAGGGTTCGGACGGCTGATCGCGGCTCAACGCCGCCACGGCATCACGCGGCGCTCCACCCACTGCAGGACCACGGTCAAGCCGACGCCCATGGCCATGATCACCAGCAGGGCCGCGTACATCTTGGGAGTGGACAGCACCTGCCAGTGGTAGTAGACGAGGAAGCCGACGCCGGTCTGCGATCGCACGAACTCGACCGCGACGATGACGATGAGGGCCGTGCCGAGCGCCAGACGCAAGCCGTTGAACACGATCGGCAGCGCCCCCGGCAGGATCACGTGCCTGAACATCTGCAAGCGGTTGGCGCCGAAGTTCTTGCCCGCCTGCACCAGGACCGGATCGATGCCCTGGACGCCGGCCATCGTCGAGAGCGCGACCAGGAAGAACGCCGATATCGCCACCACCGTCACCTTCGGCCCCTCGCCGAACGGATCGGCGAAGACCAGCATGAGCAAAGGGAACACGGCGATCTTGGGCAGCACGTAGACGGCCGACATGGTGGCGTCGAGCATCGCCCTCACCGTCTTGTTGAGGCCCATGACGATGCCGATGAGCACGCCCGGCGCGGCGCCGAGCGCGAAGCCGACGAGAACCCGCGAGAGCGTCGCCCACAGGTGGCTCTCCGCGAACGTGGCGCTCACGCCGGCCCAACCAGACTCGGCGATGCGCGCAGTCAGCAGCCAGGGCCTACCCAGCAACGACAGCCCGCTGAAGCGGTCCACGTTCACGGTCAGGTCCCACAGCGCGCCGGCGATCTGGGTGGGCGGCGGGAACCAGCGCGGGTTGAGGATCGCGCTGCGCGCCAGCCACTCCCACGCTGCCAGCGCCAGCACCGGGAAGACCCACGCCAGTGCCGACTGGTAGGCCCGCTTGAGCCTGAAGGACAGCCGCCTCTCCAGCGCCTCCGCCGCGAAGACGAGGAGGGTGAACTCGGCCGCCAGCAGCGCCCACCACCACGTCCGCCACAGCCCGAGAGCCGTGCCGAGCGCGGCGACAGCGACCATCCCGGCGAGGGGCCACACGAGATCGCCGGCCGGCCTCACCACGGGACGCGCCGTCGCCGACGCCCTGGCCCCAGCGGAGCTCACCGGCTCACCGCGACGGTGGCGGGCGGAACGGGCGTCACGCCTGCGCCTCCATCGCCCGCTCCACCTCCTCGCGGAGCTCGGCCCAGATGGCGGCCGTCAGCTCCGCGAAGCGCTGGCTCTGCGTGGTGCTCAGGTCGCGCGGGCGTGGCAGGTCGACCACGAACTCTGCCTTCTTCGTGCCCGGGTGGGCCGTCATCAGCACGACCCTGTCGCCGAGCAGCACCGCCTCCTCGATCGAGTGCGTGACGTAGAGGACGGTCTTCTTCGTCTCCTCCCAGAGGCGCAGCAGCTCCTCCTGGAGCACCGCCCTGGTCTGGGCGTCGAGAGCGCCCAGGGGCTCGTCCATCAACAGCACCTGGGGGTCGTTGGCGAGGGCCCTGGCGATCGAGACGCGCTGCTTCATCCCACCGGAGACCTGCGCCGGGTAGTAGTCGGCGAAGCGCCGCAGACCCACCTTGGCGAGCCAGGCGTCCGCCACGCTCGACCTCTCGCGCGCGGGCACGCCGCGCATCTGCAACCCGAACGCCACGTTGTCCTTGACCGTCTTCCATGGGAAGACCGCGTACTCCTGGAACACGACGTTGTTGAGGGGCCGGCTCGGGTCCGGCCCCGGCACGATGAACGCCTCGCCCCCCGAGAGCGTGTCGAGCCCGGCCAAGATCCGCAGGAACGTCGACTTGCCGCAGCCGGAAGGACCCACGAGGCACACGAACTCGCCCTCGCTTACCTCGAGGTCGAAGTCGACGATCGCAGGGACGTCGCCCGCCAGCGACGGGTAGACCTTACGCGCCGCGCGGGCGACGACCTTGGCGTCCAACTGGCTTACCACTCCTCACGCCCGGCGCCCGGGCCCCGGAGCCCAAGCTAACCGGCCGGCCGCTACTGCTGGTAGGGCCCAGCCATCTCCAGCGCCCACTCCGCGAAGTCCGTCACGATGACGTCGTCTAGGTCGATCGGCTCGTCGTAGTCGGTGCGGCCGTTCTCCCGGTGCACGCGTTCCACGTCCGCCAGCCCGTCCACCGGGATCGTCAGGTCAGGGTCGTACAGCACCGGCGTGCCGGTCCGGATGGCCTCCTCGGTCGAGTTGACGTAGGCCAGGTAGGCCGCGATGTTCTCGTCCGAGAGGTACTCGTCGCCCTGCATCATGCGCGCCGCCTCGAGCAGCGCGAGCGCGAAGCGCTGCGCGGCCTCTGGCCGCCCCTCGAGGAACTGCCCCGAGCCGACGAAGGCCACCGTCATGAGACCGGGGACCAGGTCTGTCGCGAGCGTGACGCCGGTGCCGTCGGCCTCGATCTGCTCGGCGTAGGGGGAGCCGAGCACCGCGGCGTCGATGGACCCGTTGGCGAAGCCCGCCGGCATGTCGGCGTTCGCCAGGTTGATGGGCTGGACGTCGCGGATCGTGAGGCCGCCGCGCTCGAGGGCCTTGGCCGCCAGGTACTCGCCACCCGAGCCGGGGCCGCCCGCCATGGCCACCGTGTGGCCGCGGAGCTCCTCGATCGTGTCCACGGCCCCGGAGTCGTACAGGTCCTTGCGGACCATGAACTTCGTGGGGCTGTTCTCGAACGGCTCGAGCCCGCCCGGCGCGAAGACACGGATGTCTATCCCCTGGTTCCAACCGTTCCACAAGGACGTGACGATGGCGATGCCGCCCACGTCGATCTGGCCCTGTTCGAGGAACGCGATGGCCTCGGTGCCCGACGCCACGATGTTGATGTCCACGTCCAGGCCGTACTTCTCGAATATCCCTCGCTCGGCCGCGACGTACAGGGCAGCGAACTTGAGGATGGGCACGACCGCCACGCTGACGTGCTCGGGTGGGTCGAGAGGCTCCACGGCCTGCTGAGCCCAGGCGAAGCCGGTCAGCAACAGGCCCGCGACGATCAAGGCGACGGTGAGCTGGCGTGCTCTCATGCTTGTTCCTCCCATGGAACGTGGCGCCCCGCGTGGGAGCGCTACCGGTCTGAAGTAGGGGCACATACTACCGCCACCCGCGTGCGGGGCGCTTCATGCTCGGCCTAGCCCGGGCGAGCGCAACGCGGCAGCCGTCCCAGGACCATTGCCCCTCCGGGGACGAGCGGCGTCGCCCTTATCATCTCTGGGATGACGGTCCGTCCAGACGCGCGACCCCGGCATGGGGGGCTGCCGGGTTGACGCCGACGCTGCCCCTGGCGTTCGTGGCCGGGGTCCTCTCCTTCCTCTCACCCTGCGTGCTCCCGCTGGTGCCCAGCTACCTGGCCTACGTGGGGGGCAGCGCGCAGGCGGAGCGCCGCGTGTTGGTGCGCAACGCGCTCTTCTTCGTGCTGGGGTTCGGGCTGGTCTTCATCGCTCTGGGGGCGTCCGCGAGCTTCCTGGGCTCACTGCTGCGTGCCAACAAGGACCTCCTGACGATCGTCGGCGGCGTGCTCGTCGGCCTGTTCGGTCTGGTGATGCTGGGCGTGATACGCCTGCCGTTCCTCTACCGCGACTCGCGGCCTCAGTACCGCGGCGAGAGCCGGACCCCCGTGGGCGCGCTGCTGCTCGGCATGGCCTTCGCCGCCGGCTGGACACCGTGCATAGGGCCCATCCTGGGGGGCATCCTCACCCTGGCCGGCGCCAGCGGCACCCTCACGCAGGGCGTCGGGCTGTTGGCCGTGTACTCGCTGGGCCTGGCCGTCCCGTTCCTGGCGGCCGCCCTGTTGCTCGGCCCGTTCATGGCCTTCTCCAAGGCGTTCCGGCGCTACCTGCCGTGGGTGGAGCGGGTCGCCGGCGTGATCCTCGTCGTCGCCGGCGTCCTGATGGTGACCGGCACCTACACGGCCCTGAACGCCTACCTCATCAAGATCACGCCCGACTGGCTCATCTCGCGCCTATGACCGAGACGGCGTCCGCTAATCCTCAGCCGGGGCGCCGTGCGAGCGGCGGCGGTCCCGCGCTCTCGCTGCGCGGCGTACGGCGGCGCATGGGGCGAGAGACCGTCCTGGCCGGCATAGACCTCGAGGTGGCAGCGGGGCGCCTGGTGGTGCTCAGGGGCAGCAACGGCTCCGGCAAGACCACTCTCCTGAGGCTGCTCGCGACGCGCCTGCGACCTCACGCCGGGACCGCCAGCGTCTTCGGCCATGACCTCGTGAGCGAGGCCGAGGCCGTCAGGGGGCGCGTCGGGCTGTTGAGCGTGACCGGCGGCAGCTACCCGGTCCTCACCGGCAGGGAGAACCTCGGGCTGACGACGTCGCTGACCGGCAAGGGCTCCGACGACGACGCGGAGGCGGCGCTCACGCGCGTGGGCCTGGCGGCGGAGGCCGACAAGCAGGTCCGCTACTACTCGAGCGGCATGAAGAAGCGCCTGGGCCTGGCGCGGCAGCTCCTCAGGGACCCTGACCTGTGGCTGCTCGACGAGCCCTACTCGGCGCTGGACGAGGACGGCAAGCGGCTGGTGGACGAGTGCCTCTCCGAGGCCAGGGCGCGTGGTCGCACCGTGCTGCTCGCGTCGCACGAGCAGGACCGCGACGCGCTTACGCCTGACGCCATCGTGGAGCTCGCGGGCGGCAGGCTCAGGCTGGTCGCCCCGGCCGGGACGGCGCCACGGTGAACGACGTCCAGGCCGTGTTGGCCATCGCGCGCAAGGACCTACTCCAGGAGCTGCGCAGCCGGGCCGCGACCGTGGCGACCCTGTTCTTCACGGCGACCACGCTGCTCATGATGGCGTTCGCGTTGGGCCGGGAGCAGGCCGTGTTGGCTAGCGCGACGCCGGGCGTCCTGTGGGTCGCGCTGGTGTTCGCCGGCGTGACCGCCGCCGCCCAGAGCTTCCAGTCGGACCTGGAGGACGGCGCGTTCGACCAGCTCATGACGTACCCCGTGTCCCGGGCGGCCGTGTACCTGGGCAAGCTGCTCGCGAACTGGCTCTACCTGGCGGTGCTCGGCCTCGTGCTCGCACCGGTCGCCCTCACGCTCTACGGCGCCGCGCTACCCGGTCTCGGGTCGTACGGCCTGATCGCGCTCGCCGTGGCGTTGGGCTCCTTCGGTTTCGCCATCGTGGCGACCTTCTACGCCGCCCTCACGGCCAACCTACAGGCGCGCGAGGCGCTGCTGCCGGTGCTCATGTTCCCGATCGTCGTGCCCATCGTCCTGGCGGCCGTCCGCGCCACCGAGGGCGCGCTGTCCGGCGCCCTGTCGCCCGTGGGAGATTGGTTGCTGCTTCTCGCCGGCTTCGATCTCGTCTACTTCGTCGTGTGCGGCGGGCTGTTCCACTTCGTGGTGGACGAGTGAGCGCGCCGACCTTGACACCCGCGTCCGTACGAGCCGCCGGGACCTCGGAGGACGGGCTACCCTGCCTCGCAGTCTTACACTTGACCTCGCTGGCGGCCGGCCACCGCGCCGGCGCCAATAGGAGCGGAAGATGAACAGTACGGTCTCGAGCCAGTACAAGTCCCGAACGCGTCCTCTGTGGTTGACGCTACTGGGGCTCGCCTGCCTGGTCGGGTTGGCGGTGAGCGCCTACCTGGCACTGGTCGTGAGCCCGCCCGACGTGAACCAGGGCGACCTTATCCGGATCATGTACGCCCACGTGTCCGTGGCCTGGATCTGCTTCGTCGCCGTGGCGGTCGCCGGGCTGTGGTCGGCGCTCTACCTGTGGCGCGGTCGCGAGAAGGACGACGTGCGTGCCGTGGCGAACGCCGAGGCCGCGCTCGTCTACTCGGCGCTCACGATCACCGGCGGCATGATCTACAGCAAGCCCACCCTCAACACGTTCTGGACGTGGGACGCCAAGCTCACCCTGACAGCGGTCATGGTCGCGCTCATCGCCGGCTACTTCATCGTCAGGGCGCTGATCGACGAGCCGGTCAGGCGCGGCAGGATCTCGGCCGTGATCATGTTGATCGTCGTCGTCAGCCTGCCGTTCAACTACCTGGCGGCCGAGTGGTTCCGCACCCTCCACCCAGCCAAGAGCATCAACCTGGACGGCAGCGGCGTGACCATGGACCCCTCGATGCTGCGCGTGCTGCTCGTCAACGTGGCGGTCGCCGGCCTGATCTACCTGTACTTCGTGTCCGAACGCATCCGCATCGGGCTGTTCAGCGTCGCGCCGAAGGCGGCAGAGGACAAGCAGCCCGTGTCCACGGAGGTCGTCCGTGTGGGCTGACCTGACACAGAACCAGTGGGTGGCGCTGGCGTGGGTCGAGCTGCTGGTCGTCTACGTCGGTTACCTCGGTTACCTCAGGTGGTTGAGGAACAAGAAGGCCAGGTCGGAAGGGGAAGAGTGAGGAAGAAGGTCGTATACGCCGTGCTCGGCGTGTTCGTGCTGGTCGCGGCGGGCCTCATGATCGCCCGCGCCTTGCAGACGTCCCTGGTGTACTTCGTGCTGCCGAGCGAGTACGCACGCGACGCCTCCAGCTTCGACGGCCGCAAGATCAGGCTGGCCGGGCTGGTGGAGCCGGGCAGCGTGCAGTTCGACGATTCGGGCCTGCAGTTGACCTTCAACGTCACGGACACCTACGAGACGTACCCGGTCCGCTACGGCGGCGCGCCGCCCGACATGTTCCAGGAGAACGGCGGGGTCGTGATCGAGGGCGCGTTCCACGAGGGCGTCTTCGTGGGCGACAACCTGTTGGTGAAGCACAGCAACGACTACCACCCGCCGGCCGAGGGCGAGGCGGTCGACGTGGAGGCGTTGAAGGAGTCGTTGCGCTGAGGAGACGTTCGTGCCGCTAGAGCTCGGGGTCGTGGGCGGAGCCGCGGCGTTCCTGGCGTTCGCCGTCGCGCTCTACGGGGCCGTGGTCGGCTCCCTGGGCGCATGGCGCCGTGACGCGCGCCTGATGACATCGGCGCGGCTGTCGAGCGTCGCCGGCTTCCTGCTGGCGACCGTGGCCGTCGTCGTCATGCAGACAGCGCTCCTGACCGACGACTTCAGCGTCTCGTACGTGGCCGCCCACTCGCGCATCGCCTCCCCCATCTGGGTCAAGGTCGTCACGATGTGGGCCGCGCTCGAGGGTTCCATACTCCTGTGGGCCTGGCTTCTTTCCGGGTACACCGCGCTGCTCGCTGCCATCGCGCCCCTGTCGCCGCTGCGTCCGTGGGCGCTGGCCATCATGCAGGGCGTACAGACGTTCTTCTTCTTCGTGCTGGCGTTCCTCGCCAACCCGTTCACGGTCCTGGCCGTGCCGCCACTCGACGGCCCGGGTCCCAACGAGCTCCTGCAGAACCACTGGATGATGGCTGTCCACCCTCTGCTCATGTACCTCGGGTTCGTGGGGCTCACGGTGCCGTTCGCGTACGCCATGGCGGCGCTGATAACCAGGCGGCCGGGCTCGGAGTGGATGACGGTGACGAGACGCTGGACGCTAACGGGCTGGGGCTTCCTCTCCGCCGCGATCGTCGCCGGCGGTTGGTGGAGCTACGAGGTCCTCGGCTGGGGCGGTTACTGGGCCTGGGACCCCGTCGAGAACGTGAGCCTCATGCCGTGGCTCACCGCCACCGCGTTCATCCACTCCGTGCAGGTGCAGGAGCGCCGCCAGATGCTCAAGCCGTGGAACGTCATGCTGATCCTGCTGACGTTCTCGCTCTCGATACTCGGCACGTTCCTCACGCGCTCCGGGGTCGTCTCGTCGGTGCACGCCTTCGGCAACGGGCCCGTTGGCCCCGCCTTCCTGGCGTTCTTCCTGCTCGTGACGCTGGGCGCGTTCGCGCTGCTCGCGGTGCGCTGGGACGACGTCAAGGACAGGGCCGAGCTGGACTCACTCGTCAGCCGTGAGGGCAGCTTCCTGGGCGTGAACGTACTGTTCCTCGCTCTCACCTTCGCCGTGCTGTTGGGCACTCTCTTCCCGCTGATCGTCGAGGCGGTCTCGGGCGCGAGGGTCACGGTGGGCCCGCCGTTCTTCGACCAGGTGACGCTGCCGTTGTGGCTGCTGGTGCTGCTCCTGATGGGCATCGGACCGCTGCTCCCGTGGCGCAAGGCCGAGGACCAGCTGCTGTCACGCAACCTCGCCTGGCTGCTGGGTGGGCTCGTCGTCTCGGGTGCGCTGGCGTGGGTGCTGGGCGTGCGCAAGGTCTACCCCATGCTCACCGTCGCCCTGGCCGGCTACAACCTGGTCTCGCTGGCCCTGCTGCTCACCGGAGCCCTGGTGCCACGGCTCCGCCTGGCGACGCGCCCAGCCGTCGTCGTCATCAGGCGTTACGCCTTCGAGAACCGCCGCCGCGTGGGCAGCATGGTGGTGCACTTCGCCGTCGTGATCATCGCGGTGGGCGTCGCCTTCTCGAGCGGCTACCGCGTCGACGAGCAGCTACGGGTCGACATCGGCGGCTCTGCGCAGTTCGAGGGGTACACCCTGACGGCGTTGGACACGTTCATGGAGCAGACGCCGGGGCGCATCAGCTCCGGTGCGATCGTGCAGGTGAGCAGGGACGGCGCCTTCGTGGGCACTTTGCGCCCGCGCCTCAACGTCTTCGGCGCAGGCGGGCGGCCCATCCCGACGCCGGCCGTGCTCTACCGACCGTCCCACGACGTCTACCTCAACCTGAACAGCACTGTCGGCCCAGACACCCAGTTCGTGGTGCTCAGGGCCGTCAAGAGCCCGCTCGTGACCTGGATCTGGGTGGGTGGCCTCGTACTGGTGTTCGGGGTCATCTACAGCCTCGGCGGCGCCACCCGGGCACTGCCGGCCCACGCGACACGGGCGTCGACCGTCGCCCAGGAGGCCTGAGGTGAAGGCGCGCAGGCTCCTAGTGACGCTGGCCGTCGTGGCCGCGCTCGGCGGCATCTTCGCGTTCGGGTTGCTGAGGGGCGAGCCGGACCGTGACCTGCCCTCCGAGCTCATCGGCCGGCCTGCACCCAGCTTCGACATCCCGCTCTACGAGCGCTACCAGGGCCAGTACGGAGACGTCCTCTCGCTGTCCGAGTACCTGGGCGAGCGTCCGCTGGTGGTCAACTTCTGGGCCTCGTGGTGCGCGCCCTGCTACGTCGAGGCGCCCGTGCTCCAATCCTACTGGCAGGAGTACCAGGACACCGACGTGCTCTTCGTCGGCGTCCAGACGCAGGACAAGGGGCAGTACGAAGAGGGACGCGCCTTCATGGACCAGTTCGGCCTCGGCTTCCCCAACGGCATCGACGACGACTCGCGCATGAGCATCGGCTGGGGCCTGCTCGGCGTACCCGAGACCTTCTTCATCGACCGTGACGGCGTGGTGCGCGAGAAGCACATCGGTCCGGTGACGCCGGAAGTGATGGAGCGCCAGCTGGCGGCCCTACTCGAATGACCGCCGCAGCCCCCGTAGGGCCGGCCGTGCGCCGCGCCAGGTGGATCGCCGTGCTGCTCGCCTGCTTTGCGAGCCTGGCAGTGGCGCAGCAGGTGCAGCTCGAGAACCGCGTGTACGAGATCGCCGGCAAGCTGCGCTGCCCCGTGTGCACGTCGGAGAGCGTGGCAGACTCCAGCGTCCAGCTCGCCATCCAGATGCGCGAGATCATCCAGGAGCAGCTCAACGACGGGCGCAGCGAAGCGCAGATCCTCGCGTTCTTCCAGGAGCGCTACGGCGACTGGATCCTGCTCGACCCGCCCAAGCGCGGCCTCCACCTGCTCGTCTGGGTCCTGCCCGTCGTCGGTGCGATCCTGGGCGTGACGGCCCTCTTCGTGCTGGGCCGGCGCTGGCAGCGCCGCTCGCACGAGCCCATCGACGTTGACCCTGCCGACCTGGCGCGCGTCCGGTCCGAGCTGGCCTCGGAGGAGACTTGATCACCTTCCTCGTCGTGGCGGTGCTGGCCCTGCTGGCGTTCGCCTATGTCGCACTGCCGCTCATCGCGCCACGCCACGCCGACCCCCTGCCCGACGCCACCGACCCTGTGCTGGCCGGCCTGAGGGACGAGAAGGCCGCGCTCCTGAGGGCGATCACGGAGCTCGACGAGCGCACCGACCTGCAACCGGAGCGCCGCGAGCAGCTGCGCGCCCGGTACGAAGCCAAGGCCGCCGCGGCGCTAAGGGCGCTCGACGAGCGTGCCGCCGAGCTGGGCGCCAGGGAGCGGGGCGCCAAGCCGGCTGCCCGGGCCCAGGCCAGGCGCAGGACGCCGGTCGCGGCGGTCTCGCTGCTGGCCGTCGCGGTGGCAGCGGCCGCCTTCCTGCCCGCTTACGTGCTGCCACGTGTGGGGCAGGACGCGAACGTCACGACGACCGACATGGAGGCCGCCAGGCAGATCAGCGACCTCAGGCGCGCCGCGAACAGCGAGCCCACGACCGAGAACCTCCTGGCGCTCGGCGATGCCTATGCCTCGGTCCAGGAGACGCAGCAGGCCCGCGACGCCTACCTGAGGGCGGTGGAGGCGGAGGGCGACGGCAAGCTGCCCGTGTTCCAACGCCTGGCCGTCCTGGCGCTGGCCACCGACGACGGGCTGGCCGAGGCCCAGAGCTGGCTGGAGCGGGCGGCCCAGGTGGCGCCGGACGACGTGCAGACGCAGTTCCTGCTGTCGGAGGTGGCGTACGCCAACGACGATGACGTCACCTCCGAGGCTGCGCTCAGGCGCTTCGTCGCCCTCTCGGGCGGCCAGCCCAACGACGCCGTGTCGGCGCGACTGGAGCTCTTCGAGCGCGAGGACGACCTGACGGCGGCGGTGGAGGCCGAACCGACGGCCGAGAACCTGGCTACCCTAGCCGACCTCTACTGGCGGGCCGGCGACCGCCAGGCGGCGGTGGCCGCCTACCTGAGGCTCCTGACCGAGGCCGACGCCCAAGACCCCATCGCGTTGTCGCGCATGGGCGAGGCGATGATGGCCTCTGGCGCCCCGGCCGACGCCGCCACCCTGATCGAGCGCTCCGCCTCGATCACCGGGGGCCTGGCGAACGTCGAGCCTTCCGCCGTACTGACACTGGGCGAGGCCTACCTGCGACTGGGGCGCAGCGCCGAGTCCGTCGACGCGATCGAGACGTACCTGGAGCTGGCGGGGGACGACGCCGACCCGGTGGCCGCCGACCTGCTGGCACAGGCGCGCCAAGCTGCCGAGCAAGGGACCCGGGTCGACGGTCAGGCCGAGCCAGTGGGCGCTGCCGCCACCGGCGCGAGCGTCTTCGCCGCGAACTGCACCCAGTGTCACGCTCCGGGCGGCATCGGGCCCGCCCTGGAGGGGAACCCCAGGGCCGCCAACGAGGGCAACGTGCGCGACGCCGTGACGTTCGGCCGCGGCATGATGCCAGCCTTCGGCCCCACGCTCGCTCCCGCGGACCTGGACGCCGTCGTGAGCTACGTGGTGCAGGAGCTCTCCCAGCGATGAGCCGGCGAGACCCGGAGGGCGAACCCTCCACGACCGAGGCTGGGACGGAAGCCGATCCGGGTCGCCGCCAGCTGGTCAAGTGGCTGTGGCGGGGGCCGGTGATCGCACTGGCGGCGGGCGGAGCCTACGGCGCCTACCGGGCCATCGACACGCACTTCGTCAAGCGCCGCCCCGACCCGACCCCGGAGTTCGAACCGGCACAGGCGCAAGAGGTCGCTCCCCTGTCCCACTTCGCAGCGGTCTGGGACTCCGCCGACTTCATGCTGGCGGCCATGCCCGGCGTCGCCGTGCGGACTCCCGAGCCCGTGCCGGGCGGGCTGAGCGACGGCGGGGTGCACCTCGTCGCGTTCACACGGATCTGCACCCACCACCAGTGCGTGGCCAGCTTCAATACCGACGTCGCGGCGATCGCCCTCGGCTTCAACTACGACACGAGCACGCCCGCGATCACCTGCCCGTGCCACCTGAGCGTGTTCGACCCGCAGCTGGCCGGCCGGGCCGTGAGCGGACCTGCCGTGCTCCCCCTGCCGAGGGCTCGGCTCGAGCTCGACGGCGACACCGTGACGGCGACCGGCTGGGAGCGTGCCGGGGCGTAACATCGGGCCATGAACCCGCTCAAGAGGCTGCAGGAACACGGGCAGTCGGTCTACCTGGACGAGATCAGACGGTCGTGGCTCGAGGACGGCACGCTGCAGACGCTCATCGACCGCGACGGGCTACGGGGCGTGACCTCCAACCCCGCCATCTTCCACAAGGCGATCACGCAGTCGGACGACTACGCAGGCGCGATCGGCCGTCTCGCCGGCCGGGGAGCCTCGGTCGCGGACGCGTACGAGGAGATAGTCGTCGAGGACATCCAGCGCGCGGCTGACCTGTTCAGGCCCACCTACGACGCCTCGGGCGGCAAGTACGGGTTCGTGTCGCTGGAGGTATCCCCCGAGCTGGCGAACGACGCCGCAGGTACGTACGCCGAGGCCACGCACCTGTGGGGGTTGCTGGACCGGCCGAACGTCTTCATCAAGGTGCCGGCTACCGTGCCGGGGCTGCAGGCTATCGAGCGTCTCATCGGCGACGGCATCAACGTCAACGTCACGCTGCTGTTCGGGCTCGAGCGCTACGAGCGCGTGATAGACGCTTACTTGGCCGGGCTCGAGCGCCGCCTGGCTTCGGGCGCCGAGGTGCGAGGCGTGAACTCGGTGGCGAGCTTCTTCCTCAGCCGTTTCGACGTCATGGTCGATCCCATGCTCGATGAGCTCGGCACCGAGGCGGCGCAGAGGCTCCGCGGCCAGGCGGCCATCGCCTACGCGAAGGTGGCCTATGAGACGTTCTCGCGGCGCTTCTCCGCCCAGGACCCGCGCTGGGCCAGGCTGGCGGCCGCGGGCGCCAGGGTGCAGCGCCTGCTGTGGGCCTCGACCGGCACGAAGGACCCCAGCTACCCGGACACGAAGTACGTCGAGCCGCTCATAGGGCCCGAGACGGTGAACACGATGCCGCTCGAGACCCTCGACGCCTACCGGGACCACGGGGAGCCGGCCAGCCGGGTCACGGAGGGGCTCGCCGAGGCGAAGCAGGTCATAGCGAGCCTGTCGGCCCTCGGCATCGACATGGAGGGGGTGGCCGACCGCCTGGAGGCAGAGGGCGTCGAGAAGTTCGTGACGCCGTTCCGCCACCTCCTTGAGACGATGGGAGCCACCCTGACGGCCGGAGGGCAGGCGGTCGGGCGCTAGACGCGGGCGCTAGACGCCTCGGAAGCTATGGAATAGCGACCTTCTGTCCCTCGCGCATGCCCCTGATGACGTGCCGCATGAGGAAGAAGTAACCGACGATCCCGATCGCGGCGAAGGAGAACCACTGGATCGCGTAGCCCAGATGCGGTCCCTCGCCTAGGTCTGGCTCGGGCAACGGCGCCGGTAGGCCCAAGGGATGGGGCGGCTCCACCTGCGTTAGTTCCACGTAGGCGGGTACCAGGTGGTACGGCATCTGCGGCTGCAGACGCTCGACGTCAGGGTAGTAGGTCTGCGTCAGCTCGCCGGTGGGAGGGTCCCGGGGGCCGAACGTCCCCGGGCGCGGCGCGTGGGGCGCGCGCAGCCGGCCCGTGACGGTGACGGTGCCCGCGGGCGGCGGTGCAGTCTCCACCGGCACCGTGTCGGAACCGTACGGGACCCAACCGCGCTCGACGAGGACCGCTGACCCATCCGCCAGCACGAGCGGCGTGAGCACGTTGAAACCAGGACTGCCGTCCAGGCTCCGACCCCTGAGCAGGACCTCCTCGGCCGGGTCGAACTCGCCCACCGCCGTCACCGGCCGGTACTCCAGCAGCTCGCCTGTTAGCGCCTCGGCTAGCGGCTGGGCCGGTAGCTGGGAGCGCGACTCGACCTGCTGCACGTACTCGCGCCTCTGGTCCAGGCGCCTCAGCTGCCAGAAGCCCAGGTTGACGAACAGGACGACAAGGGCCAGCGCCAGCAGGTGACCGGCTATCCACCGGGGTGTCAGCAGGGCGCGCGGCATGGCTAGTGTGGCGGTTCAGGCGCCGCACACGGTCTCGCCACGCCCCGCCGGCGGGCGGTTCGGGCGCAGCCGGGCTGGGACCTGCGCATCAGAAGATCGCGCGGTCGAGGGCCATGGTCAGGAACAGCAGACCCAGGTAGGTCATGGAGTACTTGTACAGCGGAAGGGCCGTGACCCTGTCCACCGAGCCGCCGCCGCGCACGACGCGGAAGACGGCCGCCACGCGTACCGCCAGGACGAGGTTGAGTAGGAGCGCGGCGATGAAGTAAGCGGGGCTGAACTCGTGCAGGAAGAACGGCAGGACCGTCAGGACGATGGTCAGGACCGTGTACATGACCATCTGCATCACGGTCGCCTTCTCACCGATCACGGCAGGCGCCATGGGCACCCCTACCGACGCGTACTGGTCCTTGACCATCAGCGCCAGCGCCCAGAAGTGCACCGGCGTCCACATGAACACGACTGCGAACAGCACCCAGGCCAGCAGGCTGAGGTTGCCGGTCACGGCGGCCCACCCGACGAGCGGCGGGATGGAGCCGGCAGCGCCCCCGATGACGATGTTCTGCCAGGTCGAGCGCTTGAGCCACATGGTGTAGATGAGCACGTAGAACGCGATGCCCGCCCAGGACAGCAACGCGGCCGTGACGTTCGTCGTCAGCCAGATAACGAGGAAGGAGAGCGCCGTCAGGGCCACGGCGAAGACGAGCGCGTTGCGCGTCGAGACCACGTGGGTGACCGTGGGCCGTTTGGCGGTGCGCTTCATGTAGACGTCGATGTCGGCGTCGTAGACCATGTTGTAGACGCCGGCCGCGCCGGCCGACATGTAGCCGCCCACGATGACCCCGAGCAGCGCGACCCAGCCGGGGAAACCTCCGGCCGCGATGAACATGGCTCCGACCGTCGTCATGAGCAGAAGGACGATGACCTTGGGCTTGGTGAGGACGAAGTAATCGCGCCAGGTTGCCCTGCGCGACACGGCGGCTTGGGTCATGCACCCTCCACGGCGGTACGGTTCCACAACGGGCCGGAGCCCTTGACCATGGTGCCGCCGAGCATGGTCACGCTCAGCGCCGCCAACAGCGCGAACGCCGTGACGGCCAGGAGCAGGTGAAGTAACTGGAGCACGGTGGGCCCCAGCATCGTGAGGTTGGCGGTGCCCACGCCCAGCTGCACCAGGTAGACGACCAGCAGCGAGCGAGCGAGCTGCCTGGCGGCGGGCACGGGCTTCAACCACCAGGCGAGGCCCAGGCCGAGGAACAGGTACGTGCCCACGGCGATCGCGATGAGCGGGTGCAGGATGCGCAGCCTGATGAGCGGGTGCGAAGCGGGGTCGAAGTCCGCCCTGAAGCCCTGCGCCAGCGAGTCGGGTGGGAAGATCGTGTTGCCCATGGCGGCGATGCCGCCGGTGAAGCTGAGGATGAGCGCGGCGAGGAGCCCGGTCGCCAAGACCGCGAACAGGCCAGCCTGACCCGACAACCGGAGGGGGAAACGAGGAGCGTCGTCGCGGGCGTAGACGACGGTGCAGACAACGGTGCCGATGAGCAGGAGGCTGTTCACGAGGTGGCCGGCGACCCACACACCTCTGGCGACGCTGGTGTTCTCGCCGGTAAGGCCCAACAGCACGGTGCCGGCACCGATGAGCGCCTCGATCACCAGGAACACCGTAGCCGCGCTGGCGAAGGCAGCGAAGCCCGGCTTGGCCCGGCGCACCTTGAGCGCCCGCACCAGCAGCCAGACACCCAAGACCAGCACGCCTGCTGACAACAGCCGGTGGCTGAACTCGATCAGGGTCTCGAGGCTGGGATCCAAGGGCACCACCGTGCCGTTACAGGTGGGCCAGTGGCTGCCGCAACCGGCGCCCGAGCCGGTGAGCCGCACGACGGCCCCCTGCAGGATCACGACGGTGTTCGCGACCAGCGCGGCCCAGGCGAGGCCCACCGACAGACGGCCAGCGGAGGCCCTGGAGCTCGGCAACGACACCTGGTTGAGCATGGACGCTTGGGTCACAGACCGTCCATGCTACCGCCGGACGCCGGGACATTGGCCCCGAAGCGTGACGGAACCGTTACGACTGCCGTACTGGACGGCACACGGCTCTCTCACCGAGCCTAGTGATGATTGTGCCGACCGCAGCGGCGGTCAGGGCGATTCGGGGGCGCGCCATGCGGAGGGCACGCGAGTCGCTTCCGACACGCACGCGAGGCGAAGGCCGGCGCGGACGGTGTGGATGTTAGAGTCTGCACACCATCTACACGCGAAACGGTCGTCGGAGGACACGTTGATCAGCTTCAACCCACAAACTCGTCAGCCGTCACGCCTGGTCGTGATGGTCCTCGCCCTGCTCCTGGCAGTCGGTGGGACGGCGTTCGCTCAGGAGGACGAGGAGAGCGGCCCTGACGTCGCGACCCTGATTAGCGACGGGCAGTTCTACCTTGATCGCGGCGACTGCTCCTTGGCGCAGTTCTACTTCCAGGAGGCGCTGCGCCTGGACGAAGCCAGCGCCGAGGCCCTGGTCGGCAAGGGGCGGGCGCTGTCGTGCCAGGGGGCGTACCCGGCCGCTATCGAGGCCTTCCAGCAGGCGCTGCAGGCGCAGCCGAACCAGCTGCAGGCCCTCGTACACCTCGCCAACACCTACCAGTACCAGTACCAGGCCGACCCGACCGCGTACAGCGGTCGTCTCGCGGACGCTCTCGACACGATCCAGCGTGCCGAGCAGGTGTCGTCGAACGACCCAAGGGTTCAGAACACCAAAGGCATCGTCCTGTACCAGCTGGGTGACCTGCAGCAGGCTCGGGCCACGCTCGAGCAGGCCGCCTCTTTGGCGTCCACCTCGCAGGAGCTGCAGAACCCCGAGAAGAGCACCGTGCAGGTCAACCTGGGTCGCGTCTACCGGGACCTGGACGAGCTCGAGCTGGCGCAGCAGGCGTTCAGGCGGGCCGTCGTGCTCGACCCGGCCAGCGCCACCGCGCACAACAACCTGGGCGACGTCTCCTACCGTCTGGGCGACTGCTCCACCGCGCAGTACGAGCTGGCGCAGGCAGTGAACCTCGACCCCAGCAGCCTCTCGGCGGCCGCGAACCTCGGCATCGTCCTCTTCGAGTGCGGTGACGTGCAGGCCAGCCTCCCCAGGCTGGAACAGGCCGTGCAGATGGACGGCGCGGTGTTCCTGCCGCCTCTGTTCACGTACCTGGCGCGTGCCTACCTCGAGACCGGTCAGGTGGACGAGGCCATCCGCCGCGCCCAGCACGGCGCCTTGTTGGCCGAGCCCCCCAGCGCCGAGGCCTACTACTGGCTGGGCCAGGCGTACCAGCGCCGCGGCGGCCAGGGCGACGTGCAGCGTGCGCGCGACGCCTACGAGCGCGCCCTGGAGATCGACCAGGCCTACTCAGCGGCCACGGAGGCCCTCAGGACGCTGCAGTAAGCGCTCAGCACCGGCAGGCATCAACAGCGTTGCCGGCAGGAACCAGACCCAGGAACCAGGCCAGCCGTTCGCCGCTCAAGCGAGGCTGGCCTTACCTGTATGCCGCAGGCGCCCGCGGGTGCGCGCCGATGGTGTACACTTCGTAGGTTTGCCTGGCGGCAGCGGGATGTCCGCCTTGTGCGAACCAGAGTAGGCGACAAGCGGGCGCACGCCTTCACCGCCTCCAGACCGGGGGCGGAGACGCTCCGCCCGGCTCGATTCCAACCTCAACATCCCGCCACGGAGGATAGACATGTCGTACCTGGGAATGAAGCAGCTCCTCGAGGCCGGCGTGCACTTCGGCCATGAGACGAAGCGCGCGAACCCGAAGATGCGGCGCTACATCTTCGCCGAGCGCAACGGGATCTTCATCATCGACCTGCAGAAGACGCTGGTCGAGAGCGAGAAGGCCTTCGACTTCCTCAAGAGCGTCGCCCAACGCGACGGCACGATCTTGTTCGTCGGGGCCAAGAAGCAGGCGCAGGAGATCCTCGCGGCCGAGGCCAAGCGCTGCGGCATGCCGTACATCAACGAGCGTTGGCTGGGCGGCCTGCTTACGAACTTCAAGACGATCAAGACCCGCGTCGAGCGCCTCAAGGAGCTCGAGGCCATGTTCGCCGACGAGTCCATCCTGCGCTTCACCAAGAAGGAGCAGATCGACCTGGGCAAGGAGATGCACCGGCTGCAGCGCTACCTGGGCGGCATCCGCGACATGTCCAGGCTGCCTGACGCCCTCTTCGTGATCGATCCCACCAAGGAAGCGATCGCGGTCAAGGAGGCCAACAAGCTGGACATCCCTGTCGTCGGCTTGGCCGACACGGACTCCGACCCGGACGTCCTCGACTACATCGTGCCGGGCAACGACGACGCGATCCGGTCGATCCAGCTGATCACGGCTCGCCTGGCCGACCTCATCGTCGAGGTGCGCGGCGGCGCCGAGGGCCAGGTCGAGACCGACGCGGTCAACGACGAGGACCGCGAGACGCTCGAGGCCCCGGTCTCCGCGCCCGAGCGGGCGATCCAGGAGGCGGCCGCGGCCGCCGGCGAGGACGCAGAGGAGACCGCCGCCGACGAGGTGGCAGAAGAGACGGAAGAGGCGGCGGAGGACGAAGAGGCGGAGTGAGCCTCGACACCGCGGCGAGAACAGTGACCAGCGGAGCGCGAACCGCGCTCACGCGCTCGAAGAAGAGGTAGAGGTAACACCATGGCTGTAACGACCGAACAGGTCAAGACACTGCGCGCCATGACCGGCGCGGGCCTCATGGACGTCAAGCGTGCCCTCGAGGACACGGACGGCAACATCGACAAGGCCGCTCAGCTCCTGCGCGAGCGGGGCATCGCCAAGGCAGACAAGAAGGCCGACCGCGCCGCCAACGAAGGCTTCGTGGGCACCTACGTCCACCACAACGGCAAGCTCGCCGTCCTGGTGGAGGTCAACAGCGAGACCGACTTCGTCGCCCGCAACGACACCTTCCGCGAGCTGGCGAAGAACCTCGCCATGCACGTCGCGATGGCCAACCCGCAGTACACGCGCCGCGAGGACGTGCCCGAGGACGTCGTGACCGCCGAGAAGGACGCGCTGCGCAAGCAGGCGCTCGACGAGGGCAAGCCCGAGGCCGTCGCTGAGAAGATCGTCGAGGGTCGCCTGAACAAGTTCTTCGCCGAGATCGTGCTGCTGGACCAGCCGTACGTCAAGGACGACAAGAAGACGGTAGGCGAGTTCGTCAAGGAAGCCGCCGCCACCCTGGGCGAGAACATCCAGGTCGGTCGCTTCGCCCGCATCGCGGTCGGCGAGTAGTACTTGAAGCGCGCGCTGCTCAAGCTCTCCGGTGAGTTCCTCGCCGGCCCGAGCGGCTTCGGGGTCTCCCCCGAAGCCACCGCGGCCCTGGCCAAGGAGATCAAGGAAGCCAAGCAGAGCGGCGTCGAGCTGGCGCTCGTCGTCGGTGGCGGGAACTTCTGGCGCGGTGCGCAGCACGGCAGCCACATGGACCCCGCCACCGCCGACTACGTGGGCATGATCGGCACGGTCATGAACGCCATCGCCCTCCAGGACGCCCTGGAGGGCGTCGACGTGGACACCAGGGTGCTCACCGCCATCACGATCCAGGAGGTGGCGGAGCCCTACATCAGGCGCCGGGCGCTACGGCACCTCGAGAAGGGCCGCGTGGTCATCTTCGCGGCCGGCACCGGCAACCCGTTCTTCACGACGGACACCGCGGCTACCCTCCGCGCCCTCGAGATCGAGGCCGACATGGTGCTCATGGCCAAGAACAACGTGGACGGCGTCTACGAGGCGGACCCTCGCACCAACCCCGACGCGCGCCGCTACGCCACGCTGTCGTACCTCGACGTGCTCAACAACGGCCTGGCCGTTATGGACGCCACCGCGGTGAGCCTGTGCATCGACCGCGGCATGCCCATCCGGGTCTTCGACATCTTCACCCCGGGCAACCTGCAGCGGCTGCTCGCCGGTGAGAGCGTCGGCACCCTCATCGCGCAGGACGTGCAGACCTCCTTCGCCTAGCACGGCGCGCGAGCAGCGAGCGCTCGAAAGCCGCCCGGCAGGGCGCGCGGTAGACTGGTCACCGACGAAAAGATCCACCGGAGGTCAGCGATGAAGACGGTCCTCGCCGAGACCAGGGAACGCATGCAGAGATCGCTCGAGGCGTTCGAGCAGAACATCGGCGCCGTGCGCACCGGTCGAGCCAACCCCGCGGTACTCAACCGCGTACATGTCGACTACTACGGGGCCAGCATGCCCCTACCCCAGATCGCCACCATCACGAGCCCGGACGCGCGGACGCTGGTCATAACGCCGTTCGACAAGAGCTCGGTGGCGGCCATCGAGAAGGCCATCCTCGAGAGCGACCTGGGCTTCAACCCCAACAACCAGGGTGACAACGTGTTCATCTCGGTGCCGCCGCTCAACGACGAGCGCCGCCGTGACCTGGTCAAGACCCTCCACCAGATGGCCGAGGAGGCCAAGGTGGCCGTGCGCAACATCAGGCGCGACGCCAACGACGCCCTCAAGGCCTTGCAGAAGGAGGGCGAGCTGAGCGAGGACGAGCTCAGGCGAGCCGAGGCCGAGGTCCAGAAGACCACCGACGAGTTCGTGCAGAAGGTCGACCAACGCACCAAGACGAAAGAGACTGACATCCTGGCGGTGTGAGCGCTCCCCAGCCTACGGCGGAGGGCGCAGGCACTCTGCAGACCCGCGTCCTCGGCGGGCTGGCGATCTTCACGCTCGCCATGGTCGTCCTGTGGGTGGGCCTGCCGTTGCTGGCGCCGGCGTTCGTGCTCCTCTGCTTCATAGCGGTGCGCGAGTACTCCGAGCTCATGCGCCTGCGAGGCATACCCATAAGGCAGCGCAGCCTCATCGTCGCGGCCGTGCTCACGGTGCCGGCGTCGCTGCCTTCTACCTACCCCGGCATGCCATCCCTGGCCGGCGGCGTGAGCTGGCGCGAGGCCCTGCTGGTGCTGTTCGTGATCTACGTGCTGGTGCTCGAGGTCGTGGGACCCAACCGCAACTCGGTCAACGCGGCCGGGTTCACGATCGCCGGGTACCTCTACCTGCCCTTCCTGCTGGGCTACATCATCACGCTCAGGTACACGCCCGACGGACGGCTGGGGCTGTGGTTCCTGGCGATCCCGCTGCTCTCGGCGGTGGCGACCGACGTGG
Source organism: Deinococcaceae bacterium (assembly GCA_040256005.1). Taxonomy (GTDB): domain Bacteria; phylum Deinococcota; class Deinococci; order Deinococcales; family Trueperaceae; genus DASRWD01. The sequence continues at coordinate 28,496 of JBDZWC010000021.1, forward strand.
GCGCGTACGCCCTGGGCTCGGTGTTCGGACGCACGCCCCTGGCCCCGCGCATCAGCCCGAAGAAAACTGTCGAGGGGGCCGTTGGGGGCCTCGTCTTCGCCTTGCTCATCGTCGCCGGCACCGCGCTCCTGGCACGGCGGGTCGCCGGGCTCGAGATGAGCGTGGGCACGGTGCTCGCGCTGACCATGGTGACCTCCCTGGCTGCTCAGGTCGGGGACCTGTTCGAGTCGCTGCTCAAGCGCTGGGCAGGGGTCAAGGACGCCGGCGTCTTCCTGCCCGGCCACGGCGGGGTGCTGGACCGGCTCGACTCCCTGTTGTTCACGTTCCCGGTCAGCTATCTGTTCGTCACGATGCTCGTCGTGCCCTACACCAGCTAGGCGGTAGAGTCTAGGTTCGTCGCGCCGCCGGACGCGCCGTGGACAGCGGCCGCCGGCGGACAGGCACTGAGGCCGCCGCAACGGCGGCCCGTACAGGAGCAGACCATGAACGCCCAGGACACCACCCGGTTACCGCCCGTCGCGCCACACGCAGAGGCCCGCATACCGCGCGATGACCAGCGGCAGGTGGCGCCCAACTTCATCACGGACGTCATCGACTCGGACCTGCGCGAGGGCCGCGTCACCAGCGTCGTCACGCGCTTCCCGCCCGAGCCCAACGGCTTCCTGCATGTGGGCCACGCCAAGTCGATCTGCCTCAACTTCCTGGTGGCGCAGGACTACGGCGGGATCACCTACCTGCGCTTCGACGACACGAACCCGGAGACCGAGGAGATGCGTTACGTGGAGGCCGCTCAGCGCGACCTCGCCTGGCTCGAGGTGGAACCGGTGGAGGTGCGCTTCGCCTCCGACTACTTCCCTCACCTGTACGCCTGGGCGCAGGAGCTGATACGCCGCGGCCTCGCCTACGTCGACTCTTCCTCGGAGGAGGAGATCAGGCAGCTGAGGGGCACCGTCACGGAGCCGGGTCGGCCCGGACCGTACCGGGAGCGCTCCGTCGAGGAGAACCTGGACCTGTTCACGCGCATGAACGCCGGCGAGTTCTCCGACGGCGCCCACGTACTGCGCGCCAAGATCGACCTGGCCTCGCCCAACATGAAGATGCGCGACCCCATCCTGTACCGCATCGTTCACGCGCCGCACTACCGCACGGGCGACACGTGGAAGGTCTACCCGCTGTACGACATGGCGCACCCGCTCTCGGACGCCATCGAGGGCATCACCCACTCGCTCTGCACCCTCGAGTTCGTCAACAACAGGGAGCTCTACGACTGGTTGGTCGGCAGCCTGATCGACGGCCAGCGGCCCCACCAGTACGAGTTCGCCAGGCTCGTGCTCGACCACACGGTGATGAGCAAGCGCAAGCTGCTTCACCTAGTGCGCGAGGGGCTGGTGTCGGGTTGGGACGACCCCCGTATGCCCACGCTCTCCGCCATGCGGCGGAGGGGCATCACGGCGGCAGCGGTGAAGGACTTCGCGAACCGCGTAGGCGTCGCGAAGGCCAACAGCCGCACCGACCCGGCGCTACTCGACCACTCCATCCGCGACGCCCTCAACGATGCGGCGCCCCGGGTCCTGGCGGTGCTCGACCCGCTGGCCGTGGAGCTCACGAACCTGGCGGAAGGCCAGGTGGTGCAGCTCGAGGCGCCGTACTGGCCTCACGACGTGCCCAAGGAGGGCAGTAGGCAGGTGCCGTTGACACGGGAGGTCGTCATCGAGAGGGCCGACTTCGAGATGGAGCCGCCGCGTGGCTACAAGAGGCTGGCCCCGGGGCGAGCGGTGCGACTCCGGCACGGCCCCGTCGTGCGCGTGGACGAGGTCGAGACCGACGACGCCGGCAACCCGACCCGGCTCTCGTGCCACGCCTTCCTCGACGACATGGGATCGGCACCGGAGGGCGTCAAGGTGTGGTCCACCGTCCACTGGGTCTCGCGGCCCCTGGGCGTGCCCATGACAGCGCGCCTCTACGGACCGCTGTTCGACGCGCCCGATCCGGAGGCCGATGGAGCGAACTTCCTGGACCACGTGGACCCCGGTTCCCTGGTCGAGAACCGCGGGCTCGTCGAGCCCTCCGTGCTGGGCGACGACCCTGACACCAGGTACCAGTTCGAGCGCCTCGGGTACTTCTGGCGCGATCCCGTAGACGGCCGCGGCGACGACCTGGTCTTCAACCGGATCGTGCCGCTCAAGGACGGCTACGGGCGCCGGGCCGTCGCGGCCGGAGCCGATGTACGCAGCACCCCTGAGCTGAGCGTCGATGACGAACGCGCCGGCGACCGGGTCCGCGGTGCGGGTAGTGGTGGTCGCCAGGGGGCTTCCGACCCGTCGCGCGAAGTCGTCGCTGCTGCGGCGTCGGGCGCTCCCGACCCGGCCAGGTACGAGCGGGCGGAGCGACT
>JBDZWC010000022.1:0-30869 GCA_040256005.1 Deinococcaceae bacterium
GCTGGTAGGTGGCGCCGACGGGCAGGTCGATCGCCACGCGCGTCACCCCGCCGCTGACGCCCACGCGTGGCGGGGCCAGCATGTGACCGAGCAGGTCGACCGTCTCGATCGTCACCAATTTCGCGCCGGGGTCCCAGTCGCTCTGGCCCTCGAAAGCCGTGACCAGGGGCGTGATGGGCACGTAGGAGACTCCGTCCACGAGGATCGCCATGGGGCTCTCCAACGTGTTGGAGCCCCGGAGCGGCGGGTCCAGCTTGACGATGCCGGGACGCTTCACCAAGCCGGCCTCGACGTCCGCCGTGGCCTCGAAGGTCACGGTCCGGTAGCCGTCGGTGAACCGGAGCAGCTTGGCCTCCCCCAGGTACTGGATGCTGAGGTCCATCGCTTCCGCCAGCGTCGAGGCGCGGGCGTAAGCGTTGGTGCTGTCGCCGTACGCGATGAAGTAGTAGGGGCCTGCCTCGACGAGCTCACCGTCGACGGCCAGGTAGTTGTAGCGCTGTTGCGCGGTGGCCAGGCCGACGAGCAGCGCGAAGAGGACGGCTAGAACACGCTTGGACACGTCGCGGGCGAGTCTAGCATCGGCCCGCACGCGTCTCGCATGAGAGAGTTCGCTTCCAGCGGGGCGTTCTCGGGTTCTTGAGTCGTCATCCGTCCGGCATGGGCGCCAGGGGTACGGCCGCTATCATCGACGCATGTCGCGCCGCAGGCCAGGGGAGAGGATGCGCTCGGCACGGCTCTACCTCAGGTCCCTCAACGACGAGGTCCTCTCGGCCAGGCACTCGCAGGGGGCGCGCACGCGGACCGCTCACCTGCTTGGCTTCCTGGTGCCGCTCCAGGCCGCCGCCCGGGACGTCCTGGCGCCCTCCGGCGAGGTGTCGCTCCTCGTGGCGGGCACGCGCGACTGGCAGCTCATCTGCAGCTACCCGTACGGTCTGCCCTTCACGCGCAACGTGCCGGGCGGCTCCGTGATCGTGGCGGCTGCCGACTACCCCGAGCGCATGACCCGCCGCTTCGACGACCTGTTCCTGACGGCCGGCAAGGCCGGCGTATCACCCGGCCACGTCAGCGAGTTCCTCGACCTCATCGTGGGTCACGAGTGGGGCCACGCCGTCGCCAACCAGTCCGGTCTGCGCACCATGGTCAGGTGGCTCGACGAGTTCATGGCCACGTACCTGTTCGTACAGGCGCTCCTGTCGACGGGCGGCACGGCCGGCGAGACGCTCCTCTCCAAGTGGGCCGACGTCCAGGTGGCGGCCACCGCGGAGCTCAGGGCCGCGCTCGACGAGTTCGAGTACCCGCGGGGCCGCATGGGGTTGCCGCAGATGCTGTGGTTCCAGGGCACGTTCATGCGGCGAGCGCTGGAGCTGGCCCCGCAGCGGGGGTGGGACCTGGTGCTGGCTCTCAGGTCGGCGCTGCCCGACGTGGGTGGGCCCGGAGCGTCACGTCACAGGGGGGACGTCGCCCGCGCTCTGATAGAGGTGGAGCGGAGCTTCAGGCAGTGGTTCGCGGTCTTCGGGGAGGAGCCGCCGGCCGACCCGTTGGACGTCGAGCGGGCCGCGGGTGTGCTCGAGTGACGGCAGGGCTTCAGCGCGGCCGAGGCGGGCTCAGGCCGGCGCCGGCGCGGCCTCTCGCAGCTGGTCCAGCAGCGGGTCCAGGTCCCGCCGCACCTCTTCCGGGCAGGCGGCGACGGCGGCCTCGGCGCGTTCCAGGGCCTCTGCGAGCCGCGCCTGGTCGCCTAGCAGCGTCGCGGCCTGCAGGTAGGCGAGCGCCCCCTGGGCCAGGGTCACTACGGGCACCGGCTGGCCGAGCGTGCGATCGAAGAGGGCGAAGCAGCGAGCGGCGTCGCTCTCGGCCAGGGCGTGCTCGGCGGCCGTCAGGTAGTGGTCGAACGCCGAGTCCGGCGACCCGCCGTGCTGGAAGTGCTCGGCCGTGAGCTCGGCCAGGGAGAGAGGCGCGTGCAGCTCGAGCCACGTCGCTATGCGCAGGTGGAGGTGAGGGCGGTCGCCGTACGGCACCATGCGCAGCACGGCGTTGCGCAAGAGCTCGCTCTGGAAGCGGTACTCCACCTGGTCGGGTATGAGCGACCGCGATTGCTTGACCAGCAGGTTCTCGTTGACCAGCGTGCGGATCTCGGCGACGTCGGCCCCCGAGAGCTCGCGCAGCAGCCCCTCCCAGCACTTCTCGCCCACCAGCGCAGCCTGGGCGAGCAGGCGGCGGGGCCTTAGCTCGAGCATGTCGAGGCGTGACTGCAGCAGCGAAGCGAGCGAGCCGGAGAACGAGTCCTCCTGCGTGATGGACAGCGCCCTGCCCAGCTCCAGCACGTAGGCCGGCACGCCGCCCACCTGCTGCACCAGGCTGTCGGCGGCCAGCCGCAGCGCCGGGCTCACGACCTCGCCCAGCAGCGCCATGCTCTCTTCGAACGACAGCGGCGGCAGGTGGATGGCGTCGGCGCCCTCGGGCAACGTGCGCGCCCGGCTGCTGCGCAGGATCAGCACCGGGGCCGCGGCCGACTTGAGCAGCTCGAGGAACTGCAGCAGCTGCCTGTCCCGCGGCTCACCTTCGACGGCCAGGATCAAGGCTCCGGGACGGCCCTGCGTGCCGGGCAGGCGCGCCATGAGGTCGCGCCACGCCAGGCTGGTGCGGTCCACGCGGCGTCGCTCCAGACGGGTCCACGTCTTGAGAGGCGCCAGGTCGATACTGCCGAGCACCGCGTTGTGCGCGCGGTTGTCGCCGGGCAGGGCGGCGTCCAGGACCGCCCTAGCCTGCTGGACCGCCTGTTCCTCCTCCTGGCCGGGACGGATGCCGAACACCTGGCGCGCCAATGGGTCCCAGGAGAACTCGGAGGCCGGCGTCAGCTCGAGCCACAGCGTGATCGCCCGGTCCTGCGCCCGCGCCAGGAACTCGCGCAGGAGCCGCGTCTTGCCACGACCCGCCTCGCCCGCCACCCACAGCTCGGTGGCGTTGCCGGTGGCGCTGACCATGTCGAGAGCCGCGGAGAGGCGCAGCAGCTCGTCCTCCCGCCCCACGAAGCTGAGGTGGGCGAACGGGTCCGCCTCCGGCTGAGACGGGGGCGCTACCAGCCGGTAGGCCTCGCGCACCGCGGGGAAGCCGTTCAGCTCGATCTCGCCCGTGGGTTCGTAGAAGAGGCGGTGCCGCGTGGCCTCGTACGTCTCGGGGCCCACCCAGACCTCGTCGGGCCCCGCCGCCTCCTCCAGGCGCGACGCGAGGTTCACGGCGCTGCCCATGACGGTGTAGTTGCGGACCTTCCCGGAGCCTATGGCCCCGGCGATCACGATGCCGGTGTTGACGCCGGCGCGCCCCGATAGCGAGCGGCCGCGCTGCCTACCCGTCTCCCTGATCACCTCGAGGGCCTTGGCAGCCGCCAGGACGGCCCGCTGCGGGTCGTCCGGGTGGGAGTGCGGAGCGCCGAACAAGGCGATGAGGCCGTCGCCGCGGAACGAGTCGACGTAGCCGTCGAAGTCCTCGACCACCCCGGCCACAGCCGTCAGGACGCTGTCGGCCAGGTCGCGGACCTCCTCCGGGTCGAGCCCCCTCGTCATGGAGCTGAAGGCTACGAGGTCGACGAACAGCACGCTCACCTTGCGGCGCTCCCTGCCCGTCAGCTGACGGGCGAGAGGGCTGCCGCACATGCCGCAGAAGCGGTTGCCCTCTGGGTTGTCGTTGCCGCAGGTAGTGCAGGTCACCTTACTCACTCACCAGCCGAGCATCGGAGCCGGGTCGACGTACGTGTACGCACCGTCCCCCGCCGCGCGCCGCACGTAGAAGTGCAGCGTGTCGTTGTGGACCAACGTGCCGCCTCCAAGGTAGCCGAGTAGCTGGCCCTGTGCCACTACCTGCAGCTCCTCGACCACCGGCGGCCTGAGGTTCACGTAGACGCTGGTCATGCCCCCGCCGTGGTCGACGGCGACCAGGTAGCCCAGGTTCGCGCCCAGGTAGTTCGTCACCTGCACGACGCCGGGGGCCACGCTGTAGACGGCGGCGTTGGCTGCCCCCGCCTCGAGCTCGAGGTACGAGTTGTTGGCGGCGCCGAAGCGCGTCACGAGCCGGGCCCCGTCGAGCGGCCGCACGAAGCCCGTGTTCAGCGGCTCGAGCGCCTCCCTCAAGGCGTTCAGCTGGTCGGCCGCCTGCTCCGCCTGACGTTCCGCGGCCAGACGGCGCTCGCGGTCCTGCGCGGCCCTGGCTGCCTCGGCGCGCGCCGCCGCCTCGGCGGCGCGCAGCCGGTCCATCTCGGCTTCCAGCGCCGAGTCGAGGTCGCTGAGGCTGGCCTCGATGCGCTGCTGCTCCTCCAACAGGTCCGCTTGCAGCGCCAACTGACCCTGGCGCGTCGACTCGAGGTCGGCGACGATCGCGTTCAAGCGTTCTTGCGCCGCCTGCAGCTCCGCCTCGGCCGCGGCGAGCTGGGCCTCGGCGTCCCGCAGCGCTGCCTGCTGGTCGGCGAGGCTCTGGCGTTCCATCTGCAGGGCGAAGAGCAGCGAGTCGAGCTCGCCGATCACGTCCGCGTCCTGAGAGGAGAGCAGCGACACGTAGTGGTTCCTGACCCTCAGGTCCGAGAAGCTCTGGCTGCGCGACAGCGTGAACAGGGCCGGCGAGCCGCGCTGCTTGTAGAGGGTCACCAGCAGCTCGCTCACCCGCTCGTGCATGGCGCCGAGTCGCACCTCGAGGTCGGCGATGCGCGCCTCCGTCGCCAGGCGCTCCTCCTCGAGGACCGCGATCTGGCCCACGATCGCCTCGCGCTCACGGCCGCGTTCGGCCAGCTCCGCGCTGACCTGGTTGCGCTCGGCGATGCGTTGCTGTAGCTGCGCCGAGGTAGCGCCGAGAGCCGCCTCGATATCCGCCAGCTCCTGGCGCCGGGCTGCCTGCAGCTGCTCGTAGCGCTCGATGTCACCTTCCAGCTGACGCCTGGCCTCGGAATCGAGGACGACCTGGCTCGTCGCTGCGGAACCGATGAGCAGGCAGGCGGCGAGCAGCACGCGGGCATGGCGCCGCCACGCGGCACCGGGTCGCGCGCCCCGCCGCCGGTTCACGTCTGTTCCCTCAGGAACTGGGAGAGGCCGATCGCGCTGCCCACGAAACCGACCAGCACCGCCAGCGCCGCCAGCGCGCCGGCGATCCAGCCGAGCAGGGCGGCGTCACGCACGAACGGGACGAACGTGAACTGCTCCGAGAGGCGCGCGACGCCGAACTGGTAGCCGGGGATGACCAGGCCGAGCGAGATCGTGGCGCTGATGAGGCCGAGGAGCACGCCTTCGATCAGGAACGGCGAACGGATGAACCGGCGGCTGGCGCCGACCAGGCGCATGACGTCTATCTCCTCGCGCCGGGCGGTGATGGCCGCTCTGATGGAGTTCACGATCGCGAAGAGCGCCGCGGACAGCAACACGACGACGAGGATCGAGCCGCCCACGCGCAGCGCGTCGTAGACGGCCAGGAACGTGTCGACAGCCTGGCTCGAGTCGTCGACCTCGTCGACGCCGGGCAGCTGCTCGAGCCGGAAGCGCACCGTGCCGGTCAGCGAGGGGTCGAAGAGCTGGACCAGGAGCGTGTCGGGCAGAGGGTTCTCGACGAACGAGGCCGCCCTGGCCAGGGCGGGCAGGTCGGACACCAGGTCGGCGAGCGCCTGGTCGGCCCGCACGTACTCCACCCCTTGCACCTCGGGCCATGCCCTGACGGTGGCGATGAGTTGCTCGTCGTTGGCGTCCTGGCCGAGGTAGACGGCCACCTCGAGCTCCCCCTGGAGGGTGGTGAGGACCTGGCTGAGGTTGGCGCTGACGAGGCTCAAGGCGGCGAGCATGGTGAGCGAGAGCGTCATGGTGGTGATGGTGGAGACGCTCGCCACCCAGTTCGCCCGGATGGCGCGCATGGCCTGCGCCAGCGCGTACATCAAGCCGCAGTGTACGCCGCTACGACCGCATCGGTGAACTGCTCGGTGCCGGCGTCGCCGCCCAGGTCGCGGGTCACCGGTCCGTCAGCCAGCACCGTGTCTACGGCGGCGTCCATGCGCCTGGCCTCCGCGGTGAACCCCAGGTGGTCGAGCATCATGGCGGCCGTCAACATGGTGGCCGTCGGGTTGGCCACGCCCTGCCCGGCGATGTCAGGCGCGCTGCCGTGGACGGGCTCGAAGATCGCGTAGCGCTCACCCACGTTGGCGCTGGGCGCGACGCCGAGGCCGCCGGTCAGGCCCGCCATCAGGTCGGAGAGGATGTCGCCGAAGAGGTTCGTGGACACGAGCACGTCGAAGCTGCCTGGGTCGCGCACGAGCTTCATGGCGGCGGCGTCGACGATGACGTCGTAGGCCTCCACGTCCGGGTACTCCTCCTTGGCGACAGACATGACGGTCTCGAGGAACAGGCCGGAGGTCAACGGCAACACGTTGGCCTTGTGTATCACCGCGACGCGTCCGCGCCGCTTGCGCGCCTGCTCCAACGCCACGCGCGCGATGCGCTGCGATGCCCTGCGGGTGACTACGGCGTCGGCGATCGCGAGGTCCCCATAGCGGCGCTCCTTCTCGACGTAGAGGCCCTCGGTGTTCTCCCTGACCATCAGCATGTCGATGCCGGGGATGCTGTTGGGGATGGCCCGCGAACGGGCCGGCCGGAGGTTCGAGAACAGGTCGAGCGTGCGGCGCATGTAGCGAATGGCGCCTTGGTGACCCTCGACCTTGTGCGACGGGCTCGTGAACGCCCCGGCCAGCGTGGCGTCAGAGCTGGTGACCTTGGTCAACGTCTCGGCGGGCACGCTGGTGCCGGTCTTCTGGAACGTCGCCCAGCCGGCTTCTGCCTCGATGAACGTCAGATCGAGGCCCGTCGCCTCCAACAGGCGACGCGCGGCAGGGATCACCTCTTGCCCGATGCCGTCACCGGGGATGAGGCAGATTGTCGGCATGGGAACTCTCCTAGGTCGCGCCTAACATGCCCGCTCTAGCGGCGGGCCAGCCATAAGAAGGTAACACGCGGGCCGGGAGGCCCAAGCCGCTGTTAGGATGGCCGCGACAGATGCCAGGAGCACCTTCGTGACCAGCCTCAGCGGCCACCTTACCGAGGGGGCGCTCCCCGACCTATTGCAGTACCTCTCCATGGCGCGGGCCTCCGGCTGCCTGCTGCTCAGGCACTCGCAGCGGCGCCAGGGCTACGTCTACTTCGAGTCCGGCCGCGTCGTGTTCGTCGACGCCAGGCCGCTCTACGACCTGGCCGCCCTCACCCAGCTCCTGTCGTGGCGGGACGGCAGGTTCGCGTTCAGGTCGGGCGTGGCGGCACCGCGGAGGACGCTGGACGTCTCGACCGAGAACCTGCTGTTGCAGGCCACCCAGCGCGCCGACGAGGTGGCCGGCGAGGCAGTCGACCCGGACACGGTGTTGGCGGCCGTGCAGGGCGAGCCGCGGCCGCCCAGGCGCCGCCCGGCTCCCACCACGCTGACGCGGGACTCTCTGACCGACGATCCGTTCGGGCCGGTGCGCGTCCTCGGCGACGTCGGCGACGCCTACCGCTCCGCCGTGGGCGGAGGCACCAACGGCGCCCCTGAGAGCGTCTCCTTGTCGCTGGCCGCCCTCCACCTGTGGCGACGCCTGGACGGTTCCAGCAGCCTGCGGGAGCTGGCCACGTCGGCCGGCCGCCCTGTCTCCGAGGTCGTCGCGGCGGGTGCCGAGCTGCTCGAGTCGGGCCTCGCACAGTACGTGTCCGTCGTGGTCGCCGACCCGCGCTTCGCGCTTGAGCTGGCGCGCGAGGCGGTCGACCTGCTGGGTCCAGTGGGTGAGATCGTGGTCGAGGACGCCCTCTACGAGCTGGGCATGAGCGCCGACTCCGTGCTGGTCGGGCGGGTCGATGAGCTGATCGAGGCGATCGAGGCCGCGTTCGGTGAACCCCATGCCAGATCGGAGTTCGTCAGGCGCGCCAACGAGCTCAAGGAGCTGTTCGCACTGGAGCCGCTGGCGCCGGGGAGGCTGTGATGGACTACGTCGTCGTGGTTGTGGGGCCAGTTCCCGAGGACTTGACTGTCATCGCCGGTGTCGTCGCGCAGCGCTTCAAGATCTCGGAAGACCGGGCGTTGGCTCTGCTCCGTCGCGCCCCCGGCGCCGTCACCAAGGCCGTGCCGGAAGGCCAGGCCCGGACCGTCGCCGGCATCCTGGCCGAGGCAGGCCTCAGCGTCGAGCTCCGCGAGGGGAACGTCGACGGGCCTGTGGTGCCGCTGGTGTCGTCCGTGCCTGCGCCGCCCCCCCTTCCTGCCGACGCGCCCGGCCCGAGCCTCGGCGGGGGTAGCGCCGGGGAGGCCGACGAGGCAGGGACCGCCGCGGAACCCAGTACCGAAGCAGGGCAAGAACGGCGCTTCGACCCGAGGGCCGAGGGACTGCGGGTCGACGCGGCGACCCCGCGCGAGGACGAGGGGACGTCCGAACCGGCACACCAGGCCACTGCCGCCGCGGACGACAGGGTGACCCGCTCCACGCCGGTCCCACCGGCGGGTCGCACGACCACGACGCCTCCACGGGACCCCATGAAGACGACGCTCACGCGCGAGCCGCCGGACCTCGACAGGCGCGGCCTGAGGCGTCGCATCGGCAGGGCCGCGACGCTGCCGGCCGTGCTCACCCTGCTGGCGGCTCTGCTGGTGCTCACGGTCACGCTGTTACCCGCTCTGAGGCGCCAGCAGTTCGAGCGCGCGCAGGGCACGGCGGCGGCGGTCGCCGCCACGATCGAAGGCCTGTCGGGCGGGCTGCCGCTGTCGTCTCCGCTCATACGCACTCAGCTCGCGCAGGTCGAGTCCCAGGTGGCCATGCGCCTGGCAGGTGGTGACCTCACGTTCCTCGCGGTGATCGGCGCGGACGGTCGCCCCTTGCTGGGTTGGGAGTCGGGCGCGGGCGCCCTCTCCCCGGAGACCCAGGCGGTGGTTCAGTCGGCGGCCCGCGCCGCGCCGGCGGCCGACGAGCCGCGCGACTGGCAGGCGTCACTGCGCAGCACGTGGGACACGTTGCTGGCCGTCGTCGGTGTGCGCGACGCGGCGCCCGTGGTTGCCGCCGCGCAGGTCGCGCGCGAGGGTCTGCCGCTCGGGAGCGTGGTGGTCGGCGTGGACGCCTCGGGGTTGCGCGTCGAGCTGGGCCGGGTGCTGCTTTCCTCGCTGCTGGTGGGGCTCATCCCGGTGCTGCTGGCCGTGCTGGCCGCGATGTCCCTCACCAGGGGCATCACCGACGCGATCCGCTACCTGTTGGTCGCGACCGACCGCATCAGCCACGGCGACCTCGAGCAGCCCGTCGAGCTTCAGCGCGACGACGAGCTGGGGCAGATCGCCAGGGCCGTCGAGCGCATGCGCATCTCGCTGCGGGAGGGCATGGAGCGGCTGCGGCGCCGGCGGTAGGGCCGGCCTAGGCGGGCAGCGGCCTCTCCGCGGTCAACGCCCGCACGCGCTTCAGGACCTCCTCCGGGTCCGCACCCCTGAGCGCCTCGTCTATCAGCCCTGCGACCGTCTCCATGTCTGACGTCGTGAACCCTCGCGTCGTCACCGCCGGCGTGCCCAGGCGTATCCCGGAGGTGACCCAGGGCTTCTCCTGGTCGTAGGGGACCATGCTCTTGCTGACAGTGATGCCGGCCGCGTCGAGGACGTTGCTGGCCTTGTTCCCCTTGATGCCCTGCGGCCTGAGGTCGACCACGAACATGTGGTTGTCCGTGCCGCCCGAGACGATGCGGTAGCCGCGGTCGGCCAGCGCGGTCGCGAGCGCGGACGCGTTCTCCAGCACGCGCCCCGTGTAAGCGCGGAACTCGCCGGTGAGTGCCTCGCCGAAGGCGACGGCCTTGCCCGCGATCGCGTGCATGAGCGGGCCACCCTGGGTGCCTGGGAAGATCGTGCGGGCGACCTTCTTGCCCACCTCGTCGTCGGCGCCCAGGATGAGGCCGCCGCGCGGCCCCCTGAGCGTCTTGTGGGTGGTGCTCGTCACGACGTGGGCGTGCGGTAACGGGAGCGGGTGCAGGCCGGCGGCGACGGGGCCGGCGATGTGGGCGATGTCGGCCATGAGGTACGCGTCCACCTCGTCTGCGACCTCGCGGAAGGCGGCGAAGTCGATGAACCGGCTGTAGGCGGACGCTCCCGCGATGATCAGCTTGGGCCTCACCTCGCGGGCCAGACGCCTGAGCGCGTCGTAGTCGATGAGCTCGGTGTCGGGGTCTACCGGGTAGCCCGTCACCTCGTAGTTCATCCCGGAGAAGTTCACCGGAGAGCCGTGTGTGAGGTGGCCGCCGTGCGCGAGGTCCATGCCCAGGACCCGGTCACCGGGCTCGAGCAGGGCGTAGTAGACGGCGAGGTTGGCGCTCGAGCCGGAGTGCGGCTGTACGTTGGACCAGGCCGAACCGAACAGCTCGTTGCAGCGGGCCATCGCCAGCGTCTCGACCTCGTCGACGACCTCGCAACCGCCGTAGTAGCGCTTGCCGGGATAGCCCTCCGCGTACTTGTTGGTGAGCACCGAGCCGACGGCCTCGAGCACCTGCTGCGACACGAAGTTCTCGGAGGCGATCAGCTCTATGCCGGCCCGCTGTCGCTCGTGCTCGCGCTCGATGAGTTCGAAGACGGCCGTGTCTCGATCCATGGCTAGCGAGTATATGTCCGCCCCGGTTCGCAGCGGCCCGGCCAGGGGCGCCCGGTACGGCGCTTCGACCCCTGCAGGACATTGGTTCCTACCGCCCCTCACCGGCGGGTGACAGGCTTGGCATGGTCGTCCGCGCCGCCATGGCCGCGGGCGCCGGGCCCCACGTCCACACTTCCGTCGGCTCGCGAGGCCCGGAGAAAGGACTGCGGAGATGGCGAAGCTAGCGGGCAAGGTAGCTCTCGTTACCGGCGGCGCCTCGGGCATCGGCCGGGCGGTCGTCGACGCCTACGTCAAGGAAGGTGCCAAGGTCGCGATCGTGGACCTCTCGGAGGAGAGCGGGAACCGCGCGGTCGAGGAGCTGAGGGGCAGGGGCGGCGAGGCGATGTTCGTGCGAGCGGACGTCTCCAAGCCAGAGGACAACGAGCGCATGGTGCGCGAGACCGTCGAGCGCTTCGGGGCGCTGCACGTCGCCTGCAACAACGCCGGCATCGGCGGCGAGGCGAACCCGATCGCCGACATGAGCGTCGAAGGCTGGCAGAAGATCATCGGGATCAACCTCTCCAGCGTCTTCTACGCGCTGAAGTACGAGATCCCGGCCATGCTGTCGGCCGGGGGCGGCTCGATCGTGAACATGGCCTCGATCTTGGGCGCCGTCGGCTGGCCCACCTCGGCGGGCTACGTCGCTGCCAAGCACGGCGTGGTCGGCCTCACCAAGACAGCCGCGCTCGAGTACGCGGCCAAGGGGGTGCGAGTCAACGCGATCGGCCCCGGCTTCATCCATACCCCGCTGATCGCGGCGTTGGAAGAGGACAAGGCGGCCAACGACATGCTCGTCGCGATGCATCCCGTCGGACGGCTGGGCGAGCCAGAGGAGATAGCCTCACTGGCGCTGTTCCTGGCCAGTGACGAGGCGTCGTTCATCCACGGCGCCTACCTGCCCGTGGACGGCGGCTTCCTGGCGCGTTAGGAACTTTCCGGGTCCTTGCCCGGCAGGGCAAGGACCCAGCGCGGAGCGCTTAGGAACTTTCCGGGTCCTTGCCCGCAAGGGCAAGGGCCCAGCGCGGAGTGCTTAGGGACTTTCCGGACCCTCGCACGGAAGGGCAAGGGCCCAGTGCGGAGCGCTAAGGAAACTTCGTACCAGGCAGGCCTTCCCGGCCGGGCACGCCCCCTCAGGCGAACGCCGACAGCAGGGCCAACGCCCGCTCGAGCTTCGAGACGCTCGACACGGTCAGCGGTACGAGGGTCTCAACGGCCTTAGCGAGGCGCTGCATATGGACCTCGGCGCCGGGGTCGTCGGTGAGGCTTTCGATCTCGACCTCGTGGAAGGTGACCGACGAGTCGTCCTGATCGGGCAGGAGGCACGTCACCTCGTCGAACGCGACATCGGCGACGGGTCGGCCGGCCAGCTCGGCGACGAGGCGTACGCGGCGCACGTCCAGCTCCGCCAGCGCCGTCAGGTGCTCAGGTGCCACCCCGGCCGGCAACACCGTGAGGACATCCTCGGGCCAGGCTCCTTCGGGGGTGAGGGGGGACTCCAGCTCGCGGCGGGAGTGAATGCCCTCCCGTAGGGTGACCGGGCCCTTGTACGTGGCGAACGACCGGCCGGGGCGGTGCCGCTTGCGCAGCGCGACTCCCGCCCGGTTCAGCGCGCCGTCCTCGGTGTCGAAGTAGACGTCCCGGTAGCGCTCCACGCTGGGCGAGCCGACGCTCAGCTCGGTCCCGTCGAGCGCGGATGCGATCTCGGCGGCGCTGGGCACGTGGTCGTCGGTAGTCGAGTACTTCAGCTCGCGCTCGATGTCCACCTTCGGACTCTAGCGCCTCTGCTACGATGTGCCCCACTCGCAGAAGCGCTTGGGAGGCCGCTGGTGTGGAGCCCGCGCCCGAACAGGTTCCCGTCCCGCCCGGCGCGCATTTTCGAGCGGCCGCCTCTCGCCAGGGATCGGAGCCGACATGTCGAACATCCGCAACGTCGCCGTCCTCTCGCATAGCGGCGCTGGGAAGACCTCCCTCGTCGAGGCGCTGCTCCATCGTTCCGGCGCGCTGCCGACGCTCGGGTCGGTAGAGGAGGGCACCACCGCTTCTGACCACACCCCCGAGGAGCGAAGGCGCAAGATCTCCATCTACTCGGCGGTGCACCCCATCACGTGGAAAGGCCAGAGCTTCAACCTCATAGACACGCCGGGCTACGCGGACTTCGTGGGCGAGATACGCGGGGCGATGGCGGCCGCCGACGCGGCCATGATCGTCATCTCGGCGGTGTCCGGTGTGGCGGTCGGCACCGAGCGGGTCTGGAACTCGAGCTTGGAGCGCGAGCTGTCCACGATGGTCGTCGTCAACAAGATGGACCGGGAGAACGCCGATTTCTTCCGGACGATGGCCGAGATCGAGTCGACCTTGGCCGGCAACCTGGCGGCCATCCAGGTGCCCATCGGCCAGGCCGAGACGTTCCGGGGCATCGTCGACCTGCTCGCCATGCAGGCCTACGAATGGCCCGAGGGCGAGCCCCGGCCCGTCGACATGCCGGACGAGGTGGCAGGCATCGCCCAGGAGTACAGGGAACGCCTGGTGGAGGCCATCGTCGAGACCGATGACGAGCTCATGCTGAAGTACCTCGAGGACGCCGAGCTGGGTTCTGACGAACTGCGCAGGGCGTTCGACGCGGCTGTCGTCCGCAACGAGCTCACCCCCGTGCTGGTGACCTCCGCCATCAAGGAGATGGGCATCAGCCTGCTGCTCGACTTCATCCTCGAGGGCGTCAGGCGAGTGGAGGACCACGCCCCCCTGCGCGTGGACCGTGGCGAGTCTCCGAAGCTCGGCGACGACGCGCCGTTCACCGCCCGCGTGTTCAAGACCGTCATCGACCCGTACATGGGCAAGGTCTCGCTGATGCGCGTACTAGGGGGCACCCTCAAGGCCGGTGACACGGTCGTGGACACGACGAAGGGCGAGGAGCTCAAGACGGCTCACCTCTACATGCCGCAGGGCAAGGACCTCAAGGAGGTCAAGGAGCTCACGTCGGGGATGATCGGCGCGATCACGAAGGCCGACGTCGTGTCCACGGGGGACACGCTCGCCCAGCCGGGTGTGGACCTCGTGCTCTCGCAGATCCGCATGCCAGAACCGGTGATGGCCGTGGCGGTCTTCCCGAAGACGCGGGCGGACGAGGACAAGCTGGGCGAGGCGCTGCACCGGCTGATGGACGCCGACGCCGGCATGCGCCTGGAACGCAACGCCGACACCCGCGAGACCGTCCTATGGGGCATGGGACACGTGCACCTGGAGATCGGGGCGCAGGTGCTCAAGGAGCGGTACGGCGTCGACATCGAGACCCGCACCCCCGCCGTCGCCTACCGCGAGACGATCGCTGGCACGGGCGATGCCAGGTACCGCCACAAGAAGCAGACCGGTGGCGCCGGGCAGTTCGCCGAGGTGGCCCTACGCGTGGAACCGTTGCCCCGCGGCGCCGGCTTCGAGTTCGAGTGGGGGGTAGTGGGTGGGTCGATCCCGACGCAGTTCCAGTCGAGCTGCGAGAAGGGTGTCAGGGCGGGTATGACGGCCGGGGCACTGGGAGGCTTCCCCGTCCAGGACGTCAAGGTCACCGTCTACGACGGCAAGGACCACCCCGTCGACTCCAAGGACGTCGCGTTCCAGACCGCGGCGGCGCACGCGTTCAAGGAGGCGATGGCGCAGGCGTCACCGCAACTGCTCGAGCCGGTGATGCTCGTGAAGGTCAGGGTCCCCGACCGTTTCACCGGTGACGTGATCTCCGACCTCAACACGCGGCGCGGCCGGATACTCGGTATGGACGCCGAGGGTTCTGTCAGCCTGGTGAGTGCGCACGTGCCCATGGCGGAGCTCCAGAGCTACTCGGCCGACCTCAGGTCGATGACGGGCGGGCGCGGCGCGTACTCCCTGCGCTTCGACAAGTACGACGGCGTGCCCCACAACGTCGCCGAGAGGATCCTCGCGGAGCGCTCCAGCCAGGCGGCGCGAGCAGCAGGCTGAACCTCGGATCCGGCGCGCAGGGTTCGCCCCGGCGCCGCTCACCGTTCAGAGCTTGGAGAGCCGGTCCAGCACGTCCTGGGCGAGCTCGCGACCCAGGTCCTCGGCCTCGCGCGCTTCACCCGTTACGCTCGCCTGCACCGACGTCTGGTCCTTGACGACCGCGCCGACGAGGGTGAGCTCGCCGTCGTCGGTGACCGTGGCAGCTGCGCCGACGGGCAGGTCGCCGGCGGCGGCCGCGAACGCCCGCTCCGCCCTGGCCCTGTCGAAGCTGGGCCGGTGCTGGAGCGGGTACACGGACTCCACCGCCAGGTCGTCGTCGGCGCGAACCACGAGCCCCACGGCGCCTTGGCCAGGCGCGGGTGTGAAAGCGTCGAGATCGAGCAGTCCGCCCAGATGGTTCCGCAGCTCGAGGGCGATGAGAGCGGCGGCCGGCATGACGATCGCGCCTAGTTCACCCGACGTCACCAGCGGCAGGCGCTGCTCCGGCGTGCCGGTCAGCAGGCGCGTCTTCAGGCCCGCCCGCGCGGCGTCAAGGAACGCGGCGTCGCGTTCGGAGAACACGCCCACGACGGAGCCTGCCGGCAGCTCCGCGAGGGTGCTGGCCCCCTTGGCCACGAGGGCGCTGCGAGCCTCGGCGCGCCTGCGCACGGCTGCCAGGGTCAGCTCTTCCGGCAAAGTGGGCGGCAGGGTGTCCAGCTGTACGACGGCCACGTCGATCTTCGAGGCGGAGAGGGCGGCTAGCACGGCCTCCGAGTCCTCGCCGCCGGTCAGGGTCCTGACGCTGACATGCAGGTCGGGCCACTCCTCGCCCAGAGCCTCCATGACGCCCCGGCCGTGGCGCACGGCCAAGGTCCCCTCCCGATTGCCAAGCACGATCCTCGCCATGCTCAGCAGTCTAACCGAACCCCTCACGCTGCTTCCGGGCCGTTCGCCCGTGCCTGACCGGATTTCCGGCTCAGGCCAGCGCCTTGGCTGCCTGCAGCAGTCGATCCGCCCTGTCGGTCAGCTCCCACGGGAAGCCGGTCCCGCCGAAGTGGCCGTAGGCGCTCGTGGGCACGTAGATGGGGCGCCTCAGGTCGAGCTCCGCGATCACGGCGGCCGGGCGACCGTCGAAGCACTCCCTGACGGCGTCGGCCAGTCTGTCGTCGGGCAGCGCCCCGGTGCCGAACGTGTCCACGTACATGCCGACCGGTCTGGCGACGCCGATGGCGTAGGCGAGCTGCACCTGACAGCGCCGTGCCAGCCCGGCCGCGACCACGTTCTTGGCGATGTACCGGGCGAAGTAGCTGCCCGACCGGTCCACCTTCGTGGGGTCCTTCCCACTGAACGCGCCGCCGCCGTGCGGCGCCGCCCCACCGTAGGTGTCGACGATGATCTTGCGGCCCGTGAGGCCGGCATCGGCGCCCGGTCCGCCCTCGACGAAGCGGCCGGTGGGGTTGACCAGGAAGCGCGCTCGCGACGAGTCGAGGTCGGTCGGCAAAACGTGCTGGATCACGCCCGAGACGATATCGGCGCGCAGCTCCTCCAGAGCGATGCCCTCGTCGTGCTGAGCGGACAGCACCACGGTCTCGACGGCCGTGGCGACGTCGCCCTCGTACACGAGGGTCACCTGCGTCTTGCCGTCGGGGCGCAGGTAGGGCAGCTCGCCGCTGCGTCTCACCTCGGCCAGGCGTCTTGCCATGCGGTGGGCCAGCGTGATGGGCAGCGGCATGAGCTCGGGTGTCTCGTCGATGGCGTAACCGAACATGAGGCCCTGGTCGCCGGCGCCCGTCAGGTCGTAAGCATCGCCGCTGCCGGACTCCTGCGCCTGGTTCACGCCCTGGGCGATATCGCCGGACTGCTCCGACAGGGCGATGAGGACCGCCGAGTGGTCGGCGTCGAAGCCGTAGGCGGCGTCCGTGTAACCCACCTCGCGCGCGGCGTTCCTGACGCAGGCCTGGACGTCCACGTCGGCCGTGGTCGTAACCTCACCCGCCACCAGCGCGAGGCCCTTGGTGAGCAGCGTCTCGGCGGCGACCCTGGCGTTGGGGTCCTGCGCGAGGATCGCGTCCAAGACGCTGTCACTGATGCGATCGGCGAGCTTGTCGGGATGACCCTCGGTGACGGATTCGGCGGAAACGAGTTTGGACATGCGTTCTCCTGGCGCCAAGGGGGCGGAGGCGAGGATAGCAGCGGCACCTATACTCCGTCTGTGGCGACGATAAGCCTCTCGTTGCGTCCCGCACGGCCCTCCGACGCGCCCGAGGTCACCCATCTGCTGAGCGGCATCTACCGGGAGGACCGGTACTTCGTAGGCGACGGACCCGCCTCGTCTTCCGCGCTCGCGGCCCGCATCGGCATGGACGACCCCGAGCGCTCCCTCTACCTGGTCGCCGCCCGCGGCAACGACGTGGTGGGCTGGTGCGAGCTGCACCGGTCGCCCGCCTGGCGGCTGGAGCACGTGGCCGTGCTGACGCTGGCGGTGTCGCCGACGGAGCGGCGCCACGGCGTGGGGAGGGCGTTGTTGCGCTCGGCGTACGACTGGTGCCGGCGTGTGGGCGTGTTGAAGGTGAGCCTGCAGGTGAGGGCCGGCAACGAGGCAGCCATCGCGCTGTACAGGTCCGAGGGGTTCGCACTGGAAGGCAGGGAGGTGGGCCAGGTGCGGCTCGAGCGCGGAGGCCCGTTCGAAGACAACCTGATCATGGGCAAGTGGCTCGGTGACGTCGGGCCCGCGGAGGCGAGAACGGCGTGAGCGCAGGCCATGAGTTCGCCGGCTTCGAGTACCCGCAGCAGCGCGTGGCGCTCTTCGTGGACACCCAGAACCTGTTCTTCGCCGCGCGTGACCTGCGCGGCGAGGTCGTCGACTACGGCCGCCTGCTGGACGTCGCCGCGCGCGGCCGGCGCCTGGCGCATGCGACCGCGTACGTAGTGGAGCGGGACGACGACGGGGCGAACTACGGGTTCGTCACCAAGCTGACGGCGCTCGGCTTCCGCGTGCGACGGCTGAAGGTCAGGGTGCGCGTCTCGGAGGACGACAGGCCGGTACTGGAGGGCGACTGGGACCTGGGCATCGCGGCCGACGTCTTCCGGGCGCTGGGCAGCGTTGACGCCATAGCCCTGGCCACCGGAGACGCCGACTTCACACCGGTGGTCCAGCTCGCCCAGGAGCGCGGCGCCAGGGTCGAGGTGCTGGCGTTCAAGGACTTCACCGGCCAGGAGCTTCAGGACGCATGCGACCGGTTCCTGGACCTCACCCAGGTGGACGGCATCTTCCTGACGCCGCGACACTAAGCCACTTCGGGCCGTCCCGATGCCGGGCCGAGCAGGCGGCTAGCAGTGCCGACGAGCTAGCCCGCTGCCACCGCTTCCAGCCGCGGCGCATCGTCCCAGATCTTCCAGCGGGCGCTGCCCGAGGACCACATCTCCTCGAGCATCTCCTTCTCCTTCAGGGTGTCCATGCACGACCAGAAGCCGAAGTGCCGGTAGCCGCGTAGCTGACCGTCGCTGACCATGCGGTCCACCGGCTCGCGTTCCCACACGGTGGCGTCACCGTCTATGTAGTCGATCGCCTGCGTGTTGAGGACGAAGAAGCCGCCGTTGATCCAGCCCTCGCCCTCTTCGGGTTTCTCGTGGAAGTTGACGACCCGGTCGCCGTCGAACGTCAGGTTGCCGAACCGTGCCGGTGGGCGCACCGTCGTCACGGTCGCGACCTTGCCGTGCGAGCGGTGGAAGGCCGCGAGCTTGCGGACGTCCAAGTCAGCGACGCCGTCCCCGTACGTGAAGTAGAACGGCTCGCCCTCGGTCAGCCACGGCTTGAGGCGCCGCAAACGGCCCCCCGTCATCGTGTTGGGGCCAGTATCGACGAGATGGACCTTCCACTGCGGCTGGTTACCGTCGTGGATGGTGGCGGCGCCGGTGGCTAAGTCCACGGTGATGTCGTTGTGGATCGCGTAGAAGTTGAGGAAGTAGTCCTTGATGACCTCGCCCTTGTAGCCGAGCGCGATCACGAACTCGTTGACGCCGCCCGCCTCGAAGATCTTCATGATGTGCCACAGGATGGGCCGTCCGCCTATCTCGACCATCGGCTTGGGCCTCACCGTCGTCTCCTCGGCCAAGCGTGTGCCGAAGCCCCCTGCCAGGATCACTGCCTTCACGCGCCTACCTCCTCTCTAGCCTTCGTCTCGGGGACGCCGAACGCGGACCGGAAGTGCCTGGCCTGCCTGGTCCTCAGGTCGTCTATGAGCCGTCCCTGCGGCAGGTCGACGTCGTGGTACGTGATCACCTCGTCCTTGGCGATGTCGCGCTTGAGGGTGCAGCCCTCTGCCACGCCGATGGGCAGCAGCGAGAGTCGTGCCGTGTCGGCCGCCGTCTCGCACAGCCCGTACGTCATGTACTCGCCCAGGCCGTCGAGCGTCTCGCCGGCCTTCAGGTCGCGCTTGGCGGCGGTGATGACCTCGACCCTGGGTGCTCCCGCTGCTGTCATGACCGCGTCACCGAACAGGGCTGCGCGCGCCAGCGAGGTGGGGACCTCGAAGTGGCACAGGTGGTAGGGCGTGTAGAAGCTGTAGAGGGGCCCCTCACCCAGCTTGTAGAGGTTGAGGTAGTGGCGCTGCTTGGGGTCGTCGTGGCTGGCGTACACGAACACGCCCGGACTCGGCAGGGCGCCGACGAAGTAGTCGACGACCCCGCCCGAGGACCGCAGAGCGCCGACGTCGTAGTACCTGACACCAGTGTCCACGTGCTCCCGATGCTCGCGGCCCACCATGCCGCGCTTCTCGACCGTGAAGCCGAAGGCGTTGGCGACGATCGCCTGCTCGAAGCTGATCTTGGTGCCGTCGGCGAAGCTCGTGACCATGCTGGGGCGCTGCCCCCACTTCTCGGCGAAGCCCTTCTGCGTCGTGGGGTTGCGGTAGGGGTCGTGCAGGCCCTTGACGTTGCCCGCCACCAGCGGCGTCAGCCCGATGCCCTTCACGAACCGGATGAGGTTCGCCTGCACGCCGGGCTGGTCGCCGTCGCAGGCGCTGAGCACCACGCCCGCCTCGTCGGCCATGACCTTGAGGATGGGGCCCACGGTGCCGTCCAGCTCGGCGTTGAGCAGCACGACGTGCTTGCGGGAGTCGATGGCCTCGACGACGGCCCGCGCGCCGTACTCGACGGCGCCAGTCGCCTCCAGGACGACGTCCACGCCGTCGGCCCGCGCCAGCAGCAGCGGGTCGTCCGTGACGAGCGGCTTCCCCGCCTGGATCGCCGCGGCCACTTCGCGTCGGGTGGACGCGTTCGCCACGTCTTCCACACCGGCGTAGGCGTAGGCCGCCCTGGCGTTCTCGACCGTTCGGTTCGCGATGCCGACCAGGCGCATGCCCGGCGTCGAGTTGAGGATCTGGTTCGCCACGCCCTTGGCCATGAAGCCAGCGCCGATCATCGCGACCCGTACGGGCCG
The DNA here is from genome assembly GCA_040256005.1 of Deinococcaceae bacterium. Classification (GTDB taxonomy): domain Bacteria; phylum Deinococcota; class Deinococci; order Deinococcales; family Trueperaceae; genus DASRWD01. The sequence continues at coordinate 20,013 of JBDZWC010000022.1, forward strand.
GCCCTCCGTCTCCCGCTGGGCCAGGGCCCGGTCGACGAGGATCACGAGGCCACCGCCCGCCGCGGTTCGAACGCCGGCCAGGAGCGGTCCTTCTCCGAGATCACAGCCACGTCGCGGGGCCAGGTGATGCCGAGCGCCGGGTCGTCGTAGCGGATGCCGCGTTCCATGCCCGGCGTGTAGAACTCGCTCACCTGGTAGGTGACCTCGGCGCCGTCTGTCAACGTCTGGTAGCCGTGAGCGAACATCCGCGGCACGAAGAGCGCCAGCCGGTTCTCGGCCGTGAGGTCGACGGCGACGTGCTGCAGGTAGGTGGGCGAGTCCGGCCGCAGGTCCACGATCACGTCATGGATCGCGCCGCTGGTGCACCTGACCAGCTTGGTCTCGGCGGCGGGCGGGACCTGGTAGTGCATGCCCCTGAGCGTGCCCGCCTTGTGGTTGAAGGAGACGTTCGCCTGCACCACGGCGGGCTCCAGGCCGTGCTCGGCGAACTCGTTGGCGCAGTACGAGCGGGCGAAGAAGCCACGCTCGTCCGACCGCAGTTCCAGCTCGATGATGTAGACGCCGGCGACGCCGGTCTCGTGGAAGATCACGCCCCGGCCTCCAAGGCCTCGGCGGGCATGGCGGGCTGGCCGGCCGCGGCGGCGGCGTCGGGCCGGGTGCGCGCGTCGAGCCAGTAGAAGCTCTCGTCTATCTGGCCCGTCTTCAGCAGGTGCTTGAGCATCTTGAGGCGCGTGTAGAGGCGCGACTCGAAAAGCTCGGTGGTGAGGTCGATGCGTTCGAAGACGGCCCTCAGCTCCTCGGCGCCGGCGCGAGCGTCCCACTGGCAAGCGAAGCCCGGCAGGCTCGAGGCGATCTTGTCGAAGTTCACGCGGTAGCTGCGGTTGTCGGAGCCGCTCTCGCCGAAGGTTAGCTTGCAACCGGGGAAGGTGTCAGCCACGATCTCGGCGACCTGCCTCACCTGGTAGTTGTGCCGCGTGTCGCCGACGTTGAAGACCTGCGCATGCACGACCTCGCGCGGGGCCTCCAGCGCACAGGCGATGGCCTGCGCGATGTCGAGGCCGTGCACCAGCGGTCGCCAGGGGGTGCCGTCGGAGAGCATGCGGATCTCGCCCGTGGTGTGAGCGAAGCCGGCGAGGTTGTTCAGCACGATGTCGAAGCGCATGCGGGGGCTGGCGCCGTAGGCGGTGGCGTTGCGGAGGAACGTGGGCGAGAAGTCGTCGCCGGCCATGGCGGTCAGGTCCCGCTCCACGAGGACCTTGCACTCCGCGTACGAGGTCTGCGGGTTCACCGCCGACGTCTCGTCGACGACGTCATGCTCGGCCACGCCGTACACGCTGCACGAGGACATGTAGACGAAGCGCGGCACGCCCGCCTGCCGCGCCAGCTTGGCGAGGTGCACGGAGCCGCGGTGGTTGATGTCGTACGTGATGTTCGGCGCGAGCTCCCCCGTGGGGTCGTTGGAGAGCTCGGCCATGTGGACCACGGCGTCGTAACCCCGCAGGTCGTCGGCGCTCAGGCGCCGCAGGTCCTTGGCGACGGTGCGCGGCGACACGGCTTGGCCGTGGTAGAGCCAGCCCTCCTTGTAGTAGCCGGTGTCGACGCCCACGACCTCGTGGCCGCGCTCGATCAGGTACGGTGCCACCAGGGTGCCCAGGTAGCCGTCAGTGCCGGTGACCAGTACTCGCATCAACTCCACCTCATCCAGGTCTGTAGCGCGCCGCTGGCGTCGCACGTTGGCGCGGCCAGGACAGCGTCGATCTCGTCCAAGTACTCGAAGAGCGTGCGCACGTAGCCTCGCCAAGCGTCCTCGGCTTCTCCCCGGGCGCGCTCCGCCGCGCGCTCCAGCCGCTCGCGCTCACCGGGGCTCTGGGCCCCGGCCACGTCGGCAGCCGCGGCGTCCGCGGCGTTCGCGAACAGCGTCAGCTCCTCGTAGGCCAGTTCCAGCAGCGCCCGCGCCGTGCTCTCCCGCGCGGACTGCGCCGGTCCGAACGCCGCCAGCTCGCGCCTCGCGGCGTCGAGCTCCTCACCCACAAGGTTCGTGCGCGATCGTGAGTCGGCGCTGAAAGCCAGCGTGGCGGACACGCCGAGGACCAGGTTGGGGTCCGCGGGCGTACCCGTCGACCAACCCAGCTCGGCTTCCAGGGAGGGAACCCCGCCGTCCAACCCGAGCGCCGCCGAGAGCTCGGCGCCACCGTTCTCGTATGCACCTGTCAGCTCGATCTCCTGCACGGTCTCGAAGGGCAGCTCACGCCAGGCGAGCTCGGCACGCGCCAGTGCGATGCGCAACGCCGCGGCTTGGGCATGCTCGGCCGGCCTGACGACCTCGGCAGCGAGCGGACCTGTGAGCAAGGCAGGGGCGCAGACGTCTGCGCTGCCTGGCCCCAGGCGGTCGACCCTCGACAGACGCTCCTCGTGGGCGATGCGCTCGCGCCGGAGCTCGAGGTCGGCCAGGCTGGCGTTCAGCTCCAGCCGCCTGAGCTCCTCCGGGTCGGACGCGTCAGCACGCGCCGCCGCCAGGGCGGCCGCCGTCTCTTCGGCGTCGGCTTCGGCCTCTGCCAGGTCGAGGCTGCCGGTGCGGAGGTCGGACAGCGCCAGCAACGCCGCCCTCTGGTCGTCACGGAGCTGCGCGCGCAGGCGCCCCTGCGCGGTGGCGAGGGTGGCCTCCGCGCGCAGCACCAGGTCGAGGTCCCGCGCCACCTGCGCCCCGATCTTCACGTCCAGGTCGGTGCCCCACCGGGAGCCACCCGAGAGCAGGTCGAGCTCCAGTTCCGCCTCGGGTTCCACCTCGAACGTCAGCTCTAGGCCCCGGCGTGCCCGCCTCAGACCGGCTTCCGCGCGAGCCACCTGCGCCCGCCTCGATGTGGCTGCCTCGCTGTCGACGCTGAGGGCCAGGGCGAGGTCGGACCTGAACGGGTCGGCGAAGTCGCCCAGCGGTCCTGGCGCGGCGCCGTAGGCGCGACCCAGGGCGAAGGCGAGCGGCAGGGTCGCGAGCAGGGCCACGCCCGCCCTGACCCCCTTAGCTCCGAACGCGCCACCGCGCCGGGGCTGCTTCCCAGGTCCTGTGACGGCGTGAGTGCTGGTGCCTGGCAGCATCCGAGCCAGCCTAGCGCCGCCCTCGCTGCCCGCGGAGGAGTACCGTCACAACCGCGGTGTGAGGCCGGCAGTCGGGTCTCAGATACCGTTTGCTACAGTCCTTCAGGCCGCCCCGGCGGCATGAGAGAGGTTCGATGACCAACGACGTATCCGTTGCCGTGGGCGAGGCGATGCGCCTCATGCGCCGGGGTCTGGCGCTGGGCCTCGTGCTCGCCGTCGTCTTCGGCTACGCCGCGTACCTGTGGTCCGCCCGGCAGGCGCCGGAGTACGAGTCCGAGGCGACGGTGCTGGCCGCCTCGTCGACCGCTGACTTCAGGTCTTTCGGCGTATCGCCGGTGGTGGCGCCGCCCATCGACGTCAGCGCTTACCAGGTAGCGAGCCGTAGCGACTCGGTCGCGGCTGCCGCGCAGGCCGCCCTGGGCGAGAGTGACCAGCCGCCGGCGCGCCTCCGCTCCGACTACAGGGTCGAAGCCCAGGACGATGGCATGTCGGCACTGCTGACGATCATCGGTCGAGCCGGCAGCCCGGAGCGCGCTGCGAACGTCGCCAACGCCGTCGCGGACGCGCTCGTAGCCTGGGACGTGGAGCGGGCGACCAGGAGCGTCGTGCAGGTGGTAGCGGCGCTCGAGCAGCAGATCGGCTCGCTCACCGAACAGATCCGCTCGCTCCAGGCGCTGGGTGATTCGTCCCGACAGGGAGAGATCGACGGGCTCATCGCGCTGCGTGCCCAGCAACAGCAATCGCTCAACGTCGCGCGCGCCATGAGCGCCTCGGCCATCGGTCGCCTGCAGGTGATCCAGGAGGCGGTCGTCGACCCCACGCCCGTCGCGCCGCGGCCGCTCGTCAACGCCTTGCTCGCCGCCTTGGCCGGCATCGTCGTGGCGTACGGCATCGTCATCCTGCGCTCGGCGCTGAACACGCGCATCAGCGAGGTGGCGGAGGTCGAGTCCTTGTCCGGGGCCCCAGTCCTGGCCGAGTTCCAGCGCCTGGCCAAGCCCACGCGCCGCTTCCCGCGCGAGGCCGCCAGCTACCTGCGCACCGGAGTGCTCTTCGCTACCGCGGACGCCTCACCGCGCGTGATCATGGTCACCAGCGGTCGCTCGGGCGAGGGCAAGTCAGCTGTGGCGCTCAACATGGCCGAGAGCTTCGCCAGGAACGACTACCGCACCCTGTTGGTGGACGCCGACCTGAGGCAGCCGGTCCTGTTCCAGGAGTACGGGCTGAGGCGCGGTCAGGCCTCGGAACTGCTCGACTTCCTGCGTGACCCCGACGGCCCCCACATGGTGGCGCGTGTGCCGCTGGGCGGCCGTCAGCGGCTGGACATCGTGCCCTCGTTCCAGGTCTCGACCCAGGCCGCGGAGATCCTCGGGCGCGGCTTCGCCGCTTGCGTCAGCCGCTGGGGGCAGGACTACGACGTCATCGTCATCGACTCCCCGCCTGTGTTGGCCGTCGCAGACGCGCTCACGATCGCGCCATCGTGCACCGGTACGGTGCTGGCGGTCAGCATGCGCAAGGCTGACAGGCGACCGCTAAGGGCGACGCTCGACCTCCTCGAGCGCATGGGAGTGAGGCTCCTCGGCATCGCCGCGACCATGGTCCCCGAACCGCAGATGCGCGGCTCGGGCGGCTACGGGTACGGCTACGGGGCGCCGCCACAGCAGGAACAGGCTCAGCCCTCCCGACCGGAGGCACGCGTGAGCGTCCGGTCGACGAGCACACGCCGCGGCTAGGCCGCGCTAGAGAAAGGCGACTGCGATGAACGTCATCATAATCGGGACCGGTTACGTCGGGCTGACGACCGGGACCGCACTGGCTTACCTGGGTCACTCGGTCACGTGCGTAGACAAGCAACAGCACATCGTCGACAGGCTGAAGAGCGGCGAGCCGACGATCCACGAGCTCGGCCTGGCCGAGCTGCTCGCGGCGGCTGGGCCGAAGATGACCTTCACGACCCAGATCCCGCCGCTGCGCGAGACCGGCGTCGTCATGATCGCGGTGGGCACGCCGGCGAAGAACAACGGCGACGCCGACCTCAGGTACGTTGACGCCGCCGCCAAGGAGGTGGCCGACCTCATCGAGGAGGGCGCTCGCCTCGTCATCGTCAACAAGTCGACGGTCCCGGTGGGCAGCGCCAAGCACGTCGAGGGCATCGTCCACCGGCGGCTCGCCGCCAGGGGCGTTGAAGCTGAGGTGCACGTGGCCTCCAACCCGGAGTTCCTAGCCGAGGGCAGGGCGGTTCACGACACCTTCTACCCGGACCGCATCGTGATCGGGGCAGACGACCCCTTCGCCGTGGGGCTCCTGCGCGAGATGTACACGCCCATCCTCGAGCAGACGTTCGAGCCGCCGGAAGGCACCCCGCGGCCGGAGCGCTACGAACTGCCTCCGCTCATCACGACGTCGGCTACCAGCGCCGAGCTGACCAAGTACGCCGCCAACTCCTTCCTGGCCACCAAGATCAGCTTCATCAACGAGTTCGCGCAGCTAGCCGAGAGGGTGGGTGCCGACATCACGGAGGTCGCCAGGGCCATCGGCCTCGACCAGCGCATCGGCTCACGCTTCCTGCACGCCGGCATCGGCTGGGGCGGATCGTGTTTCGGCAAGGACACCTCGGCTGTCCTGGCCTTGGCCTCCAGCTACGACTACGCCATGCCCATCGTGAAGTCGGCGATCGAGGTCAACAAGCGCCAGCGCCTGTTCATCGTCGACAAGCTGCAGCAGCACCTCAAGGTCCTGCGCGGCACGACGATCGGCCTCCTGGGCCTGGCCTTCAAGGGCAACACGGACGACCTGCGCGACGCTCCGTCGCTGACGCTGATCGAGCATCTGACGGACCGCGGGGCGGTCGTGAAGGTCTACGACCCGGTCGCGATGGAGAACGCGCGCCGCCTCTACCCCGACCTGCCCGTCGAGTACTGCGAAGACCCCGCGTGCCTGGCCATCGGTTGCGACGCGGTCGTCATAGTCACGGACTGGCCACAGTTCAAGCACTTGGACATGCCCGAGATCGCCAAGCGGATGCGCGGCTCGCTGATCCTCGACGCCCGCAACTACCTGCAGCCGCAAGCGGTCACCGGAGCCGGTCTCGAGTACGTGGGTGTAGGCAGGTAGACGCTCACCCGCCGGCGGGTGGGTCACGCCGGCGAGCGAGGCCGACCGTGTTCGCGCCGCGTTCCGGGCTGCTCACCAACCTCCGAAGGTACCTCCGGCCGGGACGATGGCCGCGCGCACGTGCAAGCTCATGGGGTAGTAGGCGGCGACGTCGAGCGGCCGACCCCTGTCGTCGTACGCGTAGCGAGGGTCGAGCGGCCTGCCGCCTGCGTCCCTGAGCACGACCAGGACCTGGGCCAACCCCTGCGACCAGTCCACGTCGCCGGCTCCATCCAGGCCCGTGACGCTCTGAGAGACCTCTACGGTGCCCTCGGAATCGAGACGGACCCTTGAGGCGTCGCTGCAGGCTGGGCTCACCGTGATGATGTCGTCCGGCACGATGCAGAACTGCACGTACACGGGGTCGTCCGTGGGCTTCTCCAGCATCTGGACCTGCAGGTGCAGCGTCCCCTGCCCGTAGGCGACGGGGCTCTCCAGGTTGCCCACCGCGGCGGCCGGCGCTTCGATGAACGTGAACGCCCCTTGTCCGCCGACCTCGGCGGCGCGTGGCGAGATCGTGGCGTCCAGCAGCGCCAACGTGGCGCCGGTAGCGGCCGGTTCCGGCTCGGGCTCGGGCTGCGCTGGTACGTCGGCCACGTCCTCGGGCTCCTGCGGCTCCTCGGGCTCCGGTTCGGCCACCTCGGGCTCCTGTGGCTGCTCGGGCTCCGGTTCGGCTACCTCGGGTTCCTGTGGCTGCTCGGGCTCCTCGGGTTCCGGCTCCTCCGGCGGCTGCGCTACCACGGGTTGACCGGGAAGGGCGAGCACGATCGGCGGGGCTTCCGCCTCGGCGGCCGCCTGCGCGGCGGCTTCAGCCTCGGCGGCCTGCTGGGCCTCGAGGGCCGCCTCTGCCGCCGCCTGAGCGGCGGCGTCGGCCGCCGCGTCCAGCCTGTCCAGCACCGCCCTCACCTCGGCGTCCTCGGGGTCCAGGGCCAGGGCCCGCTCCCACAGCCGTCTCGCTTCGGCGGCGCGACCCAGGGCGGCGTTGCTCTCGGCGGCGCCCTTGATGGCCTCGACGAAGGTCGGGTCGCCCTGGACCGTCGCCGTGTACAGCGAGAGGGCACCCGCCATGTTGCCCTGCGCGAACTCGCGCTCCGCAGCGATGAACGAGTCGGCCGCCCGCAGCCCGTGCTGGGCGCCCAGGCTCGCACGCGTCAACTGGGGCCGCAGTTGCGGGTAGGTCTCCGCCGCCAGCGTGAGCAGCGGTATCGCCCCTTCGGCGTCGCCTGTCTCGAGTCTCGCCTGCCCCAGGTACGTGACCGTCGTCAGGTCGTCCGGGTCCAGGTCGTAGCTGGCCTCGAGGAGCTCCAACGCCCGCCCCATGGCCCCGGCGGCGAACGCCTGGTAACCGAGGGTGAGCGCCGCTCGCGCCGCGTCGGCCCGTGAGCGCGCGTCCAGCACGCCGCCCGCCTGCAGGAACTCCTGCCACGTCTCCCAGGTGCGCGACGTCCAGCCGGTTACCCCGTAGACCTGCGCCAGGAACCGCAACGGCTCGACGCGGCCCGGCGCCAGCGCACGAGCCCGCTCTCCTTGCTCGATGGCCTCTCGCCACAGTGGCCGGTCGGGGTAATGGGACGGGTACGTGGCGATCGCCTCGGCTGCCGCTAGCTGGCCCGCCCGCAGGGCCTCGGCGGCGCCCTCTGGCAGAGCGCCCTGCGCCGTGACGGGCCCCACCGCGGCTAGGCAGGCAAGAAGCGCCGCCAGGACGCGGTAAACGGTGCTAGACCTAGGCTGGGGCACGCCTCAGGTTATCGCTGCTGAGGGGACAGGGGTTCACATTTACGTGTCCCATCATGAGAGGATACGCCCGGCCCTGTTGGGCGAGTTAGGCAGGTGACGATGGGCAGGCTCTGGACGATGGTGCTCGCTCTGCTGCTGTTGGGACTATTGGCGGTGGGGGTGAGCCAGGACGGTGGGGGTCCGGACTGGGGCCGCGAAGCGGTAGGCCAGCTGAGCGAGGCGGGCTTCGAGCTCGCGTTCCCTGACGGGTCGTTCCTCGGAGAAGGCGCGGTGACCGGCTATCAGGCCGCCTACCTCGTCGACAGGCTGCTGGCCAGGGCCGACGCCAGCACCGGCTGCACCGATGCGATGGCGGGCCTCCCTGACCCGGACTTCGCCTTCACGGACGTGCCGGCCGACCACTGGGCGGCCGGCGCCGCCGACCGCGTGGCCGCGCTGGGCGTGCGCGACGCTTTCCCAGACGGGCAGTTCAAGGGCGAGGAGTTCCTGACGGGCTTCCAGACCGCGGCGCTCCTCGCCGGTGCGGTCGCGGCCGTGGACGCCAAGGTGGCGTGCGGCGAGGAGTCTGTCACCGAGCGCCTGGGCGCGATGGGGGAAGAGGTGCAGTCGATCCGCGCCGACATAGCGGCCGGTGCACTACAGGGACCGCCGGGTCCCGAGGGGCCTCCCGGGCCGGCCGGACCACAGGGTGAACAAGGGCCGCCCGGGCAGGACGGCGCCGCCGGGCCCCCCGGGCCTCCTGGCGAGACCGGGCCGGCCGGACCCGCGGGACCAGAGGGCCCGGCCGGTGCTGACGGGTTGCCGGGTGACGTCGGTCCTGCCGGGCCGCCCGGACCAGCCGGTCCCGCCGGACCCGCGGGCCCCGTCGGACCTGCCGGAGAGCCCGGTCCTGCCGGCCCCGCCGGCCTGGCCTGCTGGGACACCGACGGCGACGGCGCTCCCGGCGCTGCCGAGGACCTGAACCAGGACGGCTTGTGGAACACCGACGACTGCATCGGCCCCACTGGTCCGATCGGACCGCAGGGGCCGCCCGGGCTCGACGGCCTCGCCGGCCCACCCGGGCCCATGGGACCGCCGGGGCCGGCCGGTGAGCCCGGGCCACAGGGCCCGCAGGGCATGCCGGGAGACCCAGGGCCGATGGGGCCGCCCGGACCGCAAGGCGAGGTCGGTCCGCAAGGGTTGACCGGGCCGCAGGGCGATCCGGGGCCGCAAGGTGAGCCGGGGCCGCAAGGCCCGATCGGACCCGAGGGACCTACCGGACCTCAGGGTGAACCGGGTCAGCAAGGGCCCGCGGGACCAACCGGACCTAAGGGTGACAAGGGCGATCAAGGTGACCCAGGTCCTCAGGGCCCCAAGGGCGACAAAGGTGACCCCGGCCCGGAGGGCCCGCCCGGCGAATGCGAGTGTGAGACGCCCGCCCTGCTGGGAAGTACCGGCACGGAGACCATCTCGCCGCTACCCACGGTGCTGCGGGTGGGCACGGATACTCTCCCCACCTGTGCGCTGGCCTCGCTCCCGTCCGGCGTGGACTACGTGATTCGCCCTCTCCCGAAGGAGGCCTTCGCCGCCGGAGGCTGACTTAAGAACCCCACATGCGTCTGGCGCGCGGCTTGTCATCAGGCCGCGCGCCGATTCATCTAGGCTGGAGCATGGAGCAAAGGAGAAGGGCTTCGCGCGCGGCGAGGCGGCTGTTGCCGACGTCGGTGATCGTCCTGCTCGCGGCTTTCGGGCTCACGCAGGGCGGGGACGACCAGTGGGGCCGGGCTGCGGTCCAGGGCCTCAATCAGGGCGGGGTTGACGTCACGTTCCCCGACGGTTCGTTCCTCGGCGAGGGGACGCTAACCGGCTACCAGGCGGCCGTTCTGGTTGACAGGCTGCTGTCGCAGGTGGACGCGGCGACGGGTTGCCCCGACCAGCTCGTCGCCGGCACCGACACGTTCACGTTCGCCGATGTACCGGCCGGGCACTGGGCGGCCGGTTCCGTGGCCCGCCTGGCGACGCTTGGTATCAGCGACGCCTTCCCGGATGGCGAGTTCAGAGGAGACGGCTTCCTGACCGGCTACCAGACGGCGCTGCTGCTGGAGCGGGCGCTGAGCTTGGCGATGGAGAAGGTGGAGTGCGGCGAGGCGCGGCTGTACGAACGGGTCGACTCGCTGGGCGCGCGGCTGGGTGAGGTGCTCGCCGCCATGGAAGCGGGCGAGTTCGTCGGGCCGCCCGGACCGGAGGGTCCGCAGGGCCCGGTGGGTGAGCCGGGTCCCATGGGGCCGCAGGGTCCCCCCGGTCCACAGGGCGAGCGCGGCCCCATCGGGTTGCCCGGCCCCACCGGCGAGCCAGGCCCGACCGGCGCGGTCGGGCCGCAGGGCCCGGTCGGACCTCAGGGCGAGACGGGCACGCCGGGGGCGCCAGGTGCCGCCTGTTGGGACGTGAACGGTGACGGCCTCGCCGGAGCCGAAGAGGACTCGAACGGTGACGGCGCCGTGGACCTGTTCGATTGTCGCGGCATCCCGGGGCCACAGGGACCGGCCGGGCCACCCGGGCCGCAGGGACCAGTGGGTCCTCAGGGTCCCGCCGGGCCCATGGGTCCGGAAGGACCCGAAGGCCCGCCCGGTCCGCCCGGACCCCAGGGCCCGGCCGGGCCTCAGGGTCCGCAAGGGCCGCAGGGTCCTCCAGGGGCCCCGGGTTAGACGGTCCAGGGCTCTAAAAGGTGGATCGAGGGCCAGAAGGGCGTCGCTGGCCAGGGTTCAGTCGTCGTCTCCCTCGGGCCCGCCTCCACCGCCATCGCCTCCACCGCCGCCGCCTCCACCGGAGCCGACCGTGATCGTGAAGGTCTGGGCCTCGGACGTGTTGTCTCCCGGTTCGCTGTCCCTGGCCACGACC
>JBDZWC010000136.1:0-7082 GCA_040256005.1 Deinococcaceae bacterium
TCGGAGCCGTTCGGCCACGGCCGCGAGCTCTTCTCGGCTCAGGCCGCGAAACAGGGTCACGTCGCCCAGAAGCCGCAGGACGTCGTTGGGTGAGGCTGGCAAGCTGTCTCCTAGTTATTGTCGAAGTCGGCGCGCCCGGTGAGGCGTAGGAGCTGGGCGCCGCTTCCAGGCTAGCAGAAGGCCAGACGGCTCCCTGCCGAACCGCACTGCGAGCGGCTGCAGCGCTCACAGTCCCTGCGCTAGCCTTGTCCGCGTGACCGATAAGCTTACCGCCGCCGAAGCACGCCGGATCTTCCTCAACGCTCAGGGCCTCGCCAGACGGCGCCCTGCCGGGCGGGTGGGAACCCGCCATCTCCGCGACTACCTGGCACGCCAGGGAGTCCTGCAGTTGGACAGCGTGAACGTGTTGGCGCGTGCGCACTACATGCCGTTGTACTCACGTCTGGGCGCCTATGACCAGGCAGCCCTGGACGAGTACCTATGGTCCTCGGAGGATACGTTCGAGTACTGGGGGCACGAAGCCTCGGTCATGCCGCGTCATCTCCTGCCCGCGCTGAAGCACCGCTTCGACTTCTACGAGGGCAGGTGGGCGAAGTTCTTCGAGAAACATCCCAAGACGTACAAGCCCGACCTGTTCGAAGCGGTGGAGCATGCCGTGCACGAGTCGGGCCCGTTGCAGCCCGCCGACCTCGCCCACCTGGAGGAGGACAGGTCCCGGAAGCGAGGCTCGTGGTGGGACTGGAGCGACACCAAGCGGGCCCTCGAGTACCTCTTCTTCACTGGCCGCGTCGCGGTAGCCACGCGCAACAACTTCCAGCGCCTGTACGGCTCGCCGCGCCACGCCTGGGGTGACGTCCATGACTTGCCGGCGCTCTCCAAGACCGACGCTCAGCAGGTCCTGTTCGACCACGCCCTGGAGGCGAACTGGATCGGGACCGTCGCCGACCTGGGCGACCACTTCCGCATCATGGTCACCGAGGCCAAGCCGCTGGCGGACTCCGCCGTCGCACGCGGGCTGGCACGCTGGGTGCAGGTGGAGGGTTGGAAAGAGAAAGCGCTGCTGTACGAGGGCGCTCAGGACCCTGGCCGGGCGACCGGCACCGCGCTCCTCTCGCCGTTCGACCCGGCGACCTGGTACCGCGACCGGCTCGAGCGGATGTTCGGGATGGAGTACCGCATCGAGATCTATACGCCTGCCCCCAAGCGCAAGTACGGCTACTACTCGCTGCCCTTCCTCATGGGCGACCAGATGGTCGGCAGGGTGGACCTCAAGGCCGACAGGAAGGCGGGTACGCTGCTCGTTCAATCCGCCTGGCGCGAAGAGACCCCGGCCCCCGGCGCCCGCCGCAGGTCCGACGCCGAGATCGCCGCTGCGCTGGCGAACGAGCTCGTGCTCATGTCGTCCTGGCAGGGCCTCTCGGACGTGGTCGTGAGACCCGTGGGCTCGTTGGCCCCCGTTCTGCTGGACGCGGTGCAGCGAGAGGCGGCGTGACGGGCGAGCTCTCCCCCATCGAGGCGCGCAACCGACTCATGCTCCGCGCCCGCGACGCCATGGACCGCGAGTTCGACAGGGACCTCGACGTAGTGGCCCTGGCGCGGAGCGTCGGCATGTCGGAGGCCCACTTCATCAGGACCTTCAAGGAGGTCTTCCTCGAGACGCCTCACCGCTACCTGCAACGACGGCGGGTGGAGAGGGCGATGTACCTACTGCGGGAGACGGAGCGCAGCGTCACGGACGTCTGCTTCGACGTCGGTTTCAACAGCCTCGGGACCTTCAGCCGCACGTTCAAGGACATCAAGGGGGTCTCTCCCACCGAGTTCCGCCAACGCTGGCACCCCGTGGAGGCCGTCCCGACCTGCTTCGCTATGGCGTGGGCGCGCCCGAGCAGTTTCGGAGAAGCGCCCCGCGAGCGGCCTACGTACAGTGACCCAGCCGCCGACGACGACGTCGCGGATGCCAAGGAGGGAACGACGTGATCAAGAGCATCAACATCTCGCACATCTGGGTCTTCGACCAGGACGAGGCGCTGGACTTCTACGTAGGCAAGCTCGGCCTGGAGGTCAGCGCCGACATGGTCTTCGGTGGCGAGATGCGCTGGCTGACCGTTAGGCCCAAGGGCGTCACCGACCGAGACATCCTCCTCGAGAAGGCCGCGCCGCCCAGCGTGGACCCGGAGGCCGCGAAGCAGATCCGCGAACTGGTCTCCAAGGGCGCCTCTGGCTTCGCCGTCGGCTTCGTAACCGACGACGCCCACGCCATGTGTGAGGCGCTGCGGGCGAAGGGCGTGGAGATCACCGAGGAGCCCACCCAGCAGTTCTACGGGATCGACTTCGCGGTCCGGGACCCGTTCGGCAACCGCATCCGCTTCGTGCAGTACACGCAAGCCGGCGACGGCGTCCCGAACCCCGGCCAGCCGTAGCCCTGGTGGGCCGGCCGGCGGCGCTTGTCGGCGCCATCGGCCGGCCCCTCGGTGCGCCCGGTTGCCAGGCGGCCTGACGTTGCGCCCGGCTGCCGGGCGGCCTGACCTTGCGCCCGGTTGCCGGGGGCGCCGCTACTTCAGACCCGGCTCTGGAGTCGGCCCCGCGGTGCCCAGGGTCTGTCCTCGGCTGGAGTCGGCACCCCGGTACCGAGGGTCTCTTCTCGGCTGTGGTGCCACTACCAACTACGCGAATAGAACGGGCTGATCGCTTCCCGAACGTCCCGTCCGCATCGAAGCCTTCAGGCAAGCGCAGCCTTGCCCTATTCAGTAGGTTGGTAATGGCTTTCGCACCTAAAAGACATGTGAGTGCCCCGGTCTTCGCGGCGCACATCCTCTTGGCGCGCGCTACCCCGCTCCCGGACCGCCCCCTCCCCGGTGTAGCGTCGTGACCATGCCAGACCCCGAGCGACTGCCGGAGCATGTGTCCCACAACCGCCAGTACTGGGACGGCATGGCCGATTGGTGGGCGGAGCGCGGCGCGCAGGACTGGGAGCGCGCGGAACCGTGCTGGGGCATCTGGCGGATCCCCGAGAGCGAGCTGAAGATGCTGCCCGCGGACATGGCGGGGATGGACGCGGTGGAGCTGGGATGCGGCACGGCGTACGTCTCGGCGTGGATGGCCCGCAGGGGCGCGAAGGTGACCGGGATCGACAACTCCGCCAACCAGTTGGCGACCGCGACGGCGCTGGCCGCGCACCACGGGCTGGACATCACCCTCCTGCACGGCAACGCGGAGGAGACACCCTTCCAGGACGAGAGCTTCGACTTCGCGATCAGCGAGTACGGCGCGGCGATCTGGTGCGACCCGTACCGCTGGGTTCCCGAGGCCCACCGCATACTGCGACCGGGCGGCCAGCTCGTGTTCCTGGGCAACCACCCGTTCGCCTCGGTGTGCAGCCCGCTCGACGGCAGCGAGGTGGGCGACCGCCTGGTCCGCACCTACTTCGACCTACACCGGCAGGACTACAGCGAGGTGGAGGTGGACCCGGGCGGCATAGAGTTCAACCTGCCCATCTCAGGCTGGGTCGCGCTGTTCGACCGTGTGGGCTTCTCCATCGCAGGCTTCCTCGAGCCGCGGGCACCGGCCACCGAGACCCGCACGGACTTCTCGGTCCCGCCCGAGTGGGCCAAGCGCTGGCCGTCGGAACAGGTCTGGAAGCTGCGCAAGCGCTAGAGCCCCTAGGCCCGACCGCGCGGGGCCGCGCGACCGGTCAAACGTCGAGGGGCACCGTGGCCACGCTGAAGTGGAACGGACGCATGCCGGCTGCGGGCGGCGTCTCTCCCTCGACGGGCCGGGAACCGAAGCGCTCGAGGGCCGCGTACAGCACCTCCCGCAGCTCCAGGGCCTCGGCCCGCGTCAGCCACACCTCCGTCCAGAAGTCGATGCCTCCCTGTGGGTCCAACCAGTCGGTGCGCAGCGCGGCGTCGGTGGCGCTCGCGAACCACGCCTCGCCCCGCTCGTCGCGGAACAGAGCTTGACCGACGCGGCCGTACCGGGCGATCTGCCGGGCCTGGATCCGGATCCGCTCCCTCACGGCCGGGAGCATCTGCTCCAGCATCCGCTCCTCGAGCGTCGCGAACGGCGTGACCTCGTACGGGATGAAGTAGGCGTCGTGCACCGAACGGTAGACCTTGATGGGTCGCCCGGGGCGCTTCACCTCCCTTGCGACGCGCAACAACCCGGCTGCCAAGTACTGGCGCACGCGATACAAGACGGCGCTCAGGTCGCTGCCCGTCTCGGCCGAGACCTGCGATACGGTCCGCTCGCGAGCCAGGAACGGCCGGAACAGCCGCTGCGTGTCCGGGTCGGTGAGGAGGCGGGCTTGCTCGGGGTCCGTCACGGTGTGGAAGCTCACCCCGGGCGCCGGGCGGAACCGCGCCCGCGAGCTACCTGAATCCTGCTCTGCCATTCACAGTAGGTTAGCCGCCACCTTGTGGCCATGCGGCTGACCACCAGACAGACCTACTACCTGGTCACCTCGCTCAACTGGTTCGGCGCGGTGCTGCCCATGGCGGTGATGATCCTGCTGGCGCAGTCTCGCGGGGTTGGGCTGGCTGAGATCGGCCTGTTCATGGGGCTTTACTCCATCGTCGTCGCCGTGCTGGAGCTGCCGTCCGGCGCCCTGGCCGACAAGATGGGCCGCAAACGCGCGTACATCATCGGCGGCCTGCTGAACGTGCTGGCCAGGGTCGTCTTCCTGCTCGCGTTCGACCTCACGGCGTTCTTGGCGTTCGCCGTCGTGCTCGGCGCCTCGCGGGCGCTCACGTCGGGAGCCTTGGAAGCGTGGTTCATCGACGCTCTGCAGGCGGAGGACCCCGCCACCGACTTGCAGCCGGAGCTCGCCGCCGCCGGCAGCTATCAGCTCGTGGGTCTCGCTCTCGGAACGCTCGCGGGTGGGGCGCTGCCCACCCTCTTCTCCTTCCTGCCTGCCGAGGGCGTACTCACGCCTCTAGCCGTCCCGCTCGTCGCGTCGATCGGCGCGCAGCTCGTGGTCGCTGCGCTGGCCGGCGTTTTGATCCGCGAGGAGCGGACGTCAGCGGTCGCCGGTGCCGCGGAGCAACATGGCAACCTGCGCCTCGCGGAGGTCTTCTCCCACGTCGGTCAGGCCGTGAGCGCAGTCGTGAAGAGCTCACGGTTGCGGCTGCTCCTGCTCGTGGACGTGGTGATCGGAGCGATCCTGGCTGGGTCCGAGAACCTGTGGCAACCGTTCTTCGCGACGCTCCTGCCCGGCGCCGACGTGGCAGCCGGCGGCGGTACGCTCGCCCTCGGCGTGGTTTTGGGCGGCTCCTTCGGGGTCGGCATCCTCGGCAACCTCGTCGCGACGCAGCTGAGCCGAGCCCTCGGCAAGCGGCACGCCCTGGTCTCCGCCATCTTCCAGGTGGCTCAGGGAGCCGCGTTCGTGTTCCTCGCGCTGAGCGGCCGGTTCCTGCTCGCCACCGCGCTGTTCTGGCTGACGTACCTGACGCGCTCGGGGTGGAGCTCGCCGCATTCGTCGCTCTTCCACCGCGAGGTCACGACCGACAAGCGGACGGTGATGCTGTCCGCACAGTCCCTCGCCGGCTTCGCGGGGGCGTTCGTGGGCAGCGTCGCGTTAGGTGCGTTGGCCGAGGCGACGTCGATCGGTACCTCTTGGATCGTCGCTGGCGCCGCCGTAGCCGCCTCCGCGCTCCCCTACCTCATCCTCGACGCACAGGACAGGCGCGCTCGACCCGCCAAGGACCCGGAGCCCACTGGCGCCTCACCCGACCTCGCCACCGGCGCCGGCCGCGTCTAGCGCCAGCCTAGCGCGGCACGAGGCTGTCGGACGTGCCGCTGAAGTGCCGTACGCCGGCCACGGCCAGCTCACGCAGCACGTCCATGTCCACGTCGGCCAGCTTGTTGACGTACACGCAGCTCTTGCCCAGCTTGTGCTTGCCCAAACGGGAGAGCAGCTCCGCGCTCTCGGGCGCGGAGCTGAACCCGTAGAGGACGAGGTTGGCCTTGCGCGGCGAGAACGAGAGCAGCGGGCCGTCGCCCTCGCGACCCGACTCGTGGCGCCAGTGATGGTCGCCGAAGCCGATGATGGCCGGGTACCAGACGCGCGGCTCCGCACCGGTGACCTCGCGCAGCAGCTCGATCATCGTCTGGGCGTCCTCTCGCCTCGTCTCGTTCTCCACGCCTGCCACGAGATCGGACACCGCGACGTCCACGGGCTGGAACTTCGCTTCGCTCTTCGCCATGGCTACATCATCGCATCCGAGGCTGCGCGCCTCAGGCGACCCCTACCGGCTCCTCCTGACCCTTGAGGACGGCCTGCACCTCGGCCTCGATGCGCACCTTGTTCGCGACCAGCACGCCTCCGGTCTCCAGCACCTGGTTCCACTTCAACCCCCAGTCGCGCCTGTCGACCTCCGTCGTGGCCGTGAACCCCACGCGCTCGTTGCCCCACGGGTCCTGGCCACGACCCTGGAACAGCACGTCGAGCACGACCTCCTGGACGGTGTCCGCGATGGCCAGCTCACCGGTCATCCGGAAGCGCGCACCCTCGTCGGGTCTGGCGCCCATGACCTCCTTGCTGCGGAAGCGGATCTCGGGGTGTGCCTCCGCCGCGAAGAAGTCAGCGCTGCGCAGGTGTGCGTCCCGATCCGGGTCAGCGGTGTCGATGCTGGCGGTCATGATCGTCACCTCGCACCACGAGCGGTCCGGCTCCTCTCGGTCCAGGTGGAGCTCTCCGGAGAACTCCTTGAACCGCCCGCGCACCGTGGTGAACATCATGTGCTTGGTCGAGAACTCGATCGTGGAGTGGCCAGGGTCGATGGTCCAGAGCCTGTATGCCATGGCTTCCCTCCATCTCCGGTGGGACCGGGCGTACATGCTAGGTTCGTTCCTCCTGCGAATCGTGTGGGGCGAGCCGCTCGTACCCGGCCGGGTGGCTCGGGCTCGGGCGGGCAGCTTTCTCACATGGCCCGGACATCGTTCACCTGATCCGCCGCTAGCTTCGGGGCACGGAGGTGGCAGAACATGCGTGATCCGCAGACGCGTGACCCGGCGGCGATGCCGGAGACCCCCAACGAGGACATGGGCAACCTGGCGAGACCCGGTCCCGAAGTCGACATGCAGCG
>JBDZWC010000234.1:0-1889 GCA_040256005.1 Deinococcaceae bacterium
CCCGGCGGCGTGGTTCCTCTCCTCGCTGGCGTCCATCGGACACGCCGTGCCCCGCTGGACCATCGAGGAGTTCGGCGACGCCTGGACGGCGCCAGAGAACGTCGTCGTGAACGGCCCGTACAAGCTCACGCGCCTGGCCGAGGGTGACGTCGCGGTCCTCGAGGCGAACCCCACGTACTACGACGCCGCCTCGGTCGCGATACCAGTGGTCAACCTGTTCGACGTGCCACAGGAGTCCACGGCGTTGGCGCTCTACGAGGACGGGCTTCTCCACACGGTGAGGGTGCCCGCGACCGACCTCGACCGCATCCAGAGCGACCCCGAGCTGTCCGCCCAGTACCGCAACGCGCCGGGCACGGTCCTCTACTACTACGACTTCAACGCGCTGCGGCCGCCGTTCGACGACGTGCTGGTCCGCAAGGCGTTCGCCTACGCCACGGACAAGCAGGCCATCGTCGACTTCGTGACGCGCGGCGGCGAGATCGTCGCGAACACGATCACCCCGCCGGGCTCGTTCGGGCACGTGCCCAACGACGCGGGAGTGGGCATCCCGTTCGATCCGGAGCGCGCCCAGGAGCTCCTCGCCGAAGCTGGGCACGAGGGCGGTGCCGGCCTGCCCACGATCACGCTGGCGTTCAACGCCTCGGAGACCAACAGCCGCATCGCCCAGGCGATCCAGCAGATGTGGCAGCAGACGCTGGGCGTCACGGTGGAGCTGCAGTCCGTCGAGGGCGCCACCTACTCCCAGACCGCCGCCGGGGGCGCATACAGCGTCTGGCGCATGGGCTGGGGCATGGACTACCCGGACGCCAACAACGTGCACGCCGAGCTGTTCACGACGGCGGTGGGCGCCGCCGCGCTGTACCACAACCCGGCGTACGACCAGCTCATCGACGCCGCTGCCGTGGAGCAGGACACCGCGCGCCGCGCCGATCTCTACCGGCAGGCCGAGCAGCTCCTCGTCCAGGACGACGCTGTCGTCATGCCCATCTACTGGTCGGCGGACAACCTCCTGGTGAGCCCGGATCTCGACCGGCCCGAGACCCCCGCCTACAACCGCGACTTCTGGACCTGGTCCTGGAACTGACCGTTTGACTTGGGGGGCGGGCGGCCACCACCGGTCCGCCCGCCCTCGATGCCGACCTTCTGTACGCTGGAGCGCGCCGCGTGAGCGGCGTAGCGGGAGAGGAGCGCTGCTTCATCAGGCATGGCCGTCTCGATCCTCCGCCGCGTGCTCGCCCTGATCCCGGTCCTCTTCGTCATCTCCGTCATCACGTTCCTGCTCATGCACTCGGTGCCAGGCAGCCCCTTCCAGGCCGAGGACAAGCCGCTGCCACCCCAGATCAAGGCGAACCTCGAGGCGTTCTACGGCCTGGACAAGCCGCTGGTGCAGCAGTACGTGGACTACATGGGCAAGGCGCTCAAGGGCGACCTGGGGCCCTCGTACCTCAACCGCACGCGCACGGTCAACGACATCATCGCGACGCACCTGCCACCATCGGCGCTACTTGGGGTGCTGGGGCTGCTGGTGGCGATCGTGATAGGCGTGCCGCTGGGCATCGTCTCGGCCGTCAAGCAGAACACCTGGCTCGACTACGTGGGCATGTTCGTGGCCATAGGCGGCGTGTCGGTGCCGGCCATGACCCTCGGCCCGCTGCTCATCTGGGGCGTGGCGCTCAAGGCCGACCTGCTGCCGGTCGCGCGCTGGGGCACGTGGCAGCACGCCGTGCTGCCGGCGATCACCCTCGGCGTGGGACACGCCGCGATCCTGGCCCGGCTGACGCGCGCGAGCATGCTGCAGGTGATCCACCAGGACTTCATCCGCACCGCCCGCTCCAAGGGCGGGGCCGGGCCCAGCGTCATCACCAAGGACGCCCTGCGCAGCGCGC
>JBDZWC010000235.1:0-1885 GCA_040256005.1 Deinococcaceae bacterium
GCGTCGCTCTCCCCGCTGACGAAGCGCAGTTCCATCCCGTAGTCCTCCGCCAGACGCGGCAAGGTGTCCGCCAACGGCACCTGCTCGAGCCCGTCGTCCCGGCACTCCGACTCCGCGTCCGGCCGTCGCGCGAAGACGCGGCCGCTGACCCGACAGCGCCAGACCGTCTGGTAGGGGACGTCGGGGACGATCAGCAGGTGGACGCGGTTCTCGTTCACGGCCGCGAGCGTGCGTTCCGCGCCCAACACGCCGCGCTCCTGGGCCTCGGCCAACGCCTCGTCGGCTTCGGCCGCTTCCGCTGCCCTCGCCGCCTCCGTGAACTGGCCGTGCAGCGAGCCGGCCGAGGCCTCCGGGTTGGGAGGGAGGGGGATCCGCGCGCCCACGAGCGCTTGGGCCGACTGTTCCAGCTGCGCCGTCAAGGCGGCGACGTCCTCGGATGTACCCGACAGGATGACCGTCGCGGCACCGTGTCGACGCACCAGACCAGGCAGGTCCGCGCCCACACGTTTGTACAGTCGGGCGATCCAGTCGCCCGTGCGGTCGTCGTAGGCGTCCTTGGGCGAGCCCCCGCGTTGCGTCTCGCCAGGCCGGAACGACCCGGCCGCCTCGTCCGTGCGCCAGAACGTCTCGTCCCAGGTCTGGACCAGCTCCTCCAGCTCCTCCGTGCCACCCGCGTTGACCAGGAACAACCGCACCTTGTCGCCGCTCAGGAGGAGTACCAGGCTGGGCCTGCGCCTGAGCAGGTTCAACTGGATCGGGGCGAGGAACGGCTCACCGAAGCGGGCTATGGCGCCGTCGTGCCCCGAGACGGAGCGCAGCGAGTGCTCGATCGGGAACGTGTGGAAGACCTCCTCGTCCGTGGGATGGGCGAAGACTGCCAGGGTGCGGGAGTCGGGCACGACCTGACCCCTCAGACGGTCGGCGATGCGCCTGGCTGCCCCGTTGGGCAGACCCAGCTCGTCCATCGCGGCACGCGCCCGCAACGTCCAGGCCTTGCGTTGGTTGTCAGCCGACGCCGGGTTGACGTCCAAGTAGAGACTGATCACCTGGTCGCCGAGCGGCGCCAGGCTCGTGGCCAGCGTACTTACCTGCTCTGTGGCCAGCATCGGACCTCCTCGAGAAGATGGCTAGAGGTCCGGTCAAGTTAGGCGCTCAGGCGATGAGAAGAGGAGCCCGCGCGCCGGGCGGTGCAGACGGGTGTCAGAGCCCCGAGAGCCGCGAGTTCTTCTCGATGTAGGACTCCCATTCGCCGGGGACGTCGATCTCGGGGAAGATGGCGTCGACGGGGCAAGCAGGAACGCACGCGCCGCAGTCGATGCACTCCTCGGGGTGGATGTAGAACTGATCGTCCGCCTCATAGATGCACTCGACGGGACAGACGTCGACGCAGGAGGCGTCTTTCGTGCCGATGCAGGGCTCGGCGATGACGTAAGCCATGGTTCCCTCTCCAGAACACCGCGTTCGCCGAGAAGCAGCGGACGGGTTCATGGAGAGTCTTACAGGTGTTCAGCGCGCCGCACAAGCCTCCGCGTACCATTCCTCGACACGCGGCTCGGGCTTCTCGGGGGTGGGAGTCTCGGGCTGTCGGGCGCGAGGCACAATGGAACGACCCCTGTCGCCTTTTCTCGCTCCGTCGGCTCCCTTCGTGTATCTGGCCATATAGCCTGGGACGCTCGATCGAGCCTCTAGTGGGACTGGGGCCGTCCTCCAAAGAAGTGGTCTGTTTCGTCTATAACAGAACCTCCTTCGCCTCGGATGCTACTGCCATAACACCCCGGTAAGTAGGGTGCCGCGTCCTATTGCCCCCGTACGCCTTGCGCTAACATGGCTATTTGGGGCAGTTCACATGAGAGTGACGCCGGCCGGTTGATTCGGCCGGCGTTTT
>JBDZWC010000137.1:0-7013 GCA_040256005.1 Deinococcaceae bacterium
CGGTCGTGCGCGTCGGCTTCGTCACCCAACTGCTGTGGGACCGCTACGGCTCGTTCTGGCGTGACCTGGTCGCAGGTGCGGGAGCCGAGGCCGCGCTGCCCGAGCCCGCTGCCGTGAAGCAGGCGTTCGAGCAGCTGCCTGCCGAAGCGGCGCCGACGGCGTCCTTCCGCCTGGCGCTGGCGCAGGCCTCCGCGCTGTCTGACATGGACCTGCTGGTGCTCCCGCGGCTCAACCCCGAGGGCACCAGCGAGCGGGGCGGTGGGGCAGACCGCTGGATCGCCGACCTGCCGGGCGCGCTGGTGGACGCGCTGCCATCCGGCGCCAGGAGCTTCGCCGTGCCCGCCTACCCTGACGAGGCCATCGAGACGATAGCGATAGAGCTGCTGTCCCACCTCGTCCCCGCGACGATGGAGGTGGGCCGCGTGTGGGCTCGTTTCCGCGCCAGGGCCGAGGCACAGGCCCAGGGCCGCAGCGCCACCCGGGCGCGCGCCGGCGCGGATCGAGCGGCGGTCAGGGCGTTGGCCCGCGGTGACGCCCTGCTGTACGTGGCACAACCCTGGGTCATGACCACCGAGGTCGCAGCGCGGCTCTCGGCCGACGACCGCGTGCTCACCCAACTCGCCGTGGACCCCGCCAAGGCCCGCGAGGAAGGTTGGCGCTTCGACGAGAAGCTGCTCCACACCGACGCCGAGGTGATAGGCGCCGCCAGGCTGCTGTCCCGGCGTTCCGGAGTGGGCCAGGTGCGGATGATCGTCGACGAGGGCTCCGCCAGCGACGCCTGGCTGGCCCGTCGGGTGCAGCAGGTGTCGCGGCGGCCCTTCGAGGCGGTGCCGTGGCAGACGGCCCTTGGCTCGGACGACGCGTTCGCTGCCCTGTACGACGTCCCGGTACACTGAGCCGCGTGCACGTCCTGGTGACGGTGCTCGGTCTGGTGACCGCGGCCGTTAACGTCTTCGGCGCCTGGGCCGTGAGCCGGCGCCGGCCGCTCGTCTCGCGCCTGTTCATGCTGGCGGCGTCCGTCACGACGGTCGCGGCGGTGGCCTACGCGTTCCTGTTCACCGGCGCGTTCTGGATCCTGCTCTCCGGAGCGGTGCTGACGTTCGCGTCCTCGTTCCTCAACGCCCGCCTGGTGCTGGGCGAGGTCAGGTGGCAGAACCACCTGGCGCGCGCGTTGGTGCTCGCAGGACTGGTCGTGCTGGGTTGGTTAGCGCACCCCTGAGGGTCTTGTCGCGACCGAGTCTGATGGTTCCTACTCGGTCCCCTCGGGGCCCAAGGCGTTTCACCTAAGTCTGTTGGTCCCTACTCGGTCCGCCCGGGCGCCCGCGCCTACCGCGACCGAGTCTGGTTGTCCCTACTCGGTCCCCTCGGGGCCCAAGGCCTTACGGCCTCGGGCCCGGAAGGGTTCAGAACGCGTTGATGCCCGTGATGTGCCTACCGAGCACGAGCGTGTGCACCGTGTCGGTGCCCTCGTAGGTCGCGACCGTCTCGAGGTTGAGCATGTGCCTGATGGACGCGTACTCCGTCGTGATGCCGTTGCCGCCCAAGAGGTCTCGCGCGGCGCGAGCGACCGCCAACGCCGAGCGGCAGTTGTCGCGCTTGGCGAGCGACACGCGGGTGGGGTGGTCCTGACCCTCCTCCTTGAGCCTGCCCAGGCGGTAGGCGAGGAGGCCGCCCTTCGTGATCTCGGCCAGCATGTCGGATAGCTGCGCCTGCACGATCTGCTTGCTCGCGAGCGGGTCGCCGAAGACCGTGCGGTCGGCCGTGTACGCCACGGCCTCGTCGAAGCATGCCTGCGCCGCGCCCAGTACACCGAACGCGATGCCGAAACGCGCCTGGTTGAGACAAGACAGGGGCCCCTTCAGCCCCGCGACGTCGAGCCGGTTGGCGGCGGGGACGACGACCTCGTCGAGGTACAGCTCGGAGGTGACAGACGCCCGCATGGAAGCCTTCGTCTTGATGTCGACTGCGCTGAAGCCCTCGCGGTCGGCCTCCACGACGAAGCCCAGGATCTCGCCGGACTCCTCGTCCTTGGCCCACACGATCGCCACGTGGGCGCGCGAGCCCGAGGTGATCCAGCGCTTGACCCCAGTGATCACATACTCGTCGCCCACCTTGCGGCAGCGCGTGCGCATCGAGCCGGGGTCCGAGCCGGCGTCGGGCTCGGTGAGCCCGAAACAGCCGATGGCCTCGCCCGAGGCCAGACGCGGCAGCCACTCGTCCTTCAGGGCGTCGCTCGCCCAGCGGTGGATGGGGTACATGACCAGGCTCGACTGGACGCTGACGAACGACCGCATACCCGAGTCCACGTACTCGACCTCGCGACAGACCAGCCCGTACGCGCTGTAGCTGGCCTCGGCCCCGCCGTAGCGCTCCGGCAGCGTCACGCCCAGAGCCCCGATCTCGCCGAAGCGCCTGGGCAGGTCCTCGGGGAACACGCCCTCGAGCCACCAATCACCGACGTGCTCGAGCAGCTCGGAGCGCACGTAGTCGCGCACCGAGTCGCGGATCATGCGCTCCTCGGCGGAGTAAAGCGCGTCTACGTCGTAGAAGTCCTTGAGGGACGGCGTGGCCGCGCCAGTCCGTGTCGTCACCGTGGTCATCTCAGGCTCCCAGGCAGGGCGCCGACGTGGATCAGGCGTCCCCGAACAGCTTCTTGAGCGCGTCCTCCTTGGAGGTGCGCTTCGCCGGATGATACCTGGGCCCGTCCTGCGTCACGCGTGCCTCGGCGAGGAGGGAGGCGAGCGCGGACTCGATGGTGTCTATCGCCAGCTCCTCGAAGTGCTTCTCGTCTATGTACTGCTGGATCTGACGCACCGTGGCGCCCTTGGCGCCGCTGGACTCGACCGCCTCCAGTACCCAGGCGTCAACCGTCATGCGCCATGTTACGCCCTCGTGGGTTCGCGTCCTAGCGCCGTCCCGCCCGGTAGGTGCGCGGCTCGTGACGGGCTAGCGATGGACCGCTCCGACCTGGCCGCGGTCCTCGGTGGAGGAGTAGACGACCTGCTCGCCGGCGCTCACCTCCGACCAGGTGATCGAGTCGTCCATGCTGATTACCCTCACCGGGCAGGCGGGAACGCACGCGTCGCAGCCCACGCAGCGTTCCGGGTCGAGGAACAGCTGACCGCCATCGGGACCCAGCTCCCTATGGATCGCGTCAGTCGGGCAGGCCTTGGTGCACAGAGGGCACAGGATGCACCCGTCCGCCACCCGCGGTAGCCGCAACGGGACCAGCGTCTCCGGAGCTGGATCCGCGGCGCGTAGGGCGGCGACCTTTCGCGTGTGCTCGGTGGGCATGTCCACGAGGCCTGGTTCGGCGTCACCGCCCGGGAGGAGTCGCTCGAGCGGGCCCAGGGCGTCGGCAGCCGCTTGACCCGCCTCGCGGAGGCTGCCCGACAGCACCTCGCGGCGGCTCAGCCGCCGGCCCGGGTCCACCTGGTCGAGCCGCTCGGTCTTCAAGACCTCCACCTTCAAGGAGCGTCCCATGACGCCCGCGATCGTCTCCGCCTTCTCGGCGGTGGCGGCGACGGCGCCCGGGACCGAGGGCCCGCCCAGACGGCAGGTGGCGCAGTCGCCACGCCCCAGGGTGACGTGCCCGGCCTTGTCCGCGAGCTGCAGCATGTCCATCGCCGAGAGCTTCGCCAGGCACTGCACGCTCTGCGAGCTGCCGGTGACCTTGGAGCACCTGACCGGCGCCGCGGACGCCACGTTCACGCGCTGCTCCAACGCCTCGGATGGGCAGGCCCTCACGCACAGGCCACAGCCCGTACAGTCCACCGGGTCGATCTCGATGCGCATGCCGACGATCCGCACCGCATCGTGGGGACAGGCGTCCACGCACTCGCGGCAGGCGAGGTTGGAGGCGCGGGTGACGATGAGGCAGCGCTCCGGCTCGTAACGCGGCGAGGCGTCCACGGCGCGGAACACGAGGTTGAAGAGGTCGTCGAGGCCGGGCACTGCTGGTCCTACCGGCGCGAGGCGAAGCCGGACAGCTCGAGGCGCTGAGGCGACAGCGACTCGTGGTAGAGCGTCGCCTCCAGGTAGCCGTCGAAGGTCTCGAAGTCCACCTGTTGCTTCTGGTCCGACAAGGCCACGGCCGGGTTCGGGTGGACCTCTATCATGATGCCGTCGGCGCCCACGGCCAGCCCTGCCTTCGTGAGCGCGACGAGCAGGTCGCGCCGACCGCCGGAGTGCGTGACGTCCACCAGGACCGGCAGGTGCGACTCGAGCTTGGCCAGCGCTACCGCCGACACGTCGAGAGTGTTCCTCGTGTAGCGCTCGAAGGTGCGGATGCCGCGCTCGCAGAGGATCACGGCGTGGTTCCCCTCGGACATCAGGTACTCGGCGGCCATGAGCCACTCCTCCACGGTGGCGGACAGGCCGCGCTTGAGGAGCACGGGCTTGCGGCTGCGCCCCACCGCCCTCAGCAGGTTGAAGTTCTGCATGTTCCGGGCGCCCACCTGCAGGAGATCGACGTACTCCTCGAACATGCCGACGTCTTGAGCGCTGACGATCTCGGACACGAAGGCCAAGCCGTACGCGTCACAGGCCTCGCGGCCGATGGCCAGACCCTCCTCGCCCAACCCCTGGAAGCTGTAGGGATCGGTGCGCGGTTTGTAGGCGCCTCCGCGGAACAGCGACACGCCACGCATCGCGACGTGCTTTGCCACTGCGAACGTCTGCTCGCGCGACTCGATGGCGCACGGCCCGGCGATGAGGACCGGAGGCCTGGCGCTGCCCACCTCGACGTCGCCCACGCGTACGATCGTGTCGTCTGGGTGCTGGTCGCGTGACATCAGGTACTGGCGCTTCTCGCGGCTCTGCGAGAGCTGCATGCTCGCCTGGAACACCTGCTTGAAGAGGCTCTTCACCGTCGCGTCGTCGAAGGGCCCGCGGTTGGCGGCTACCAACATGTCCAGCATCTGCTGCTCGCGAACGGGGTCGTACTGCGACGCGCCGGCGGCCGCTTGCAGGCTACCGATCTCGGCGGCCAGCCTGGCGCGCTCCGAGAGCAAGTCGAGGAGCCGGAGGTTCAGCTCGTCAATACGTGCTCGAAGGCTCTGTACCTTCTCGGGCATCCCTGATACTACGCTGGCTGAACCGGACGACGATCACGGTGATCTCGAAGAGAGCGATGAGCGGGATCGCCACGAGCCCGAGGTTGAAAGGGTCGCCTGTAGGCGTGATGACGGCCGCGAGCGCCATGCCGCCGACGATCGCCCAGCGACGGCTCTTGACCAGCATCGCGTGGTTGATGAGCCCGATGCGCGCGAACAGGAAGCCCAGGACCGGCATCTCGAACATCAGCCCGAACATCCCCATGAGCATGAGGATCGTCGAGATGTACCGGCCTATGGAGAGCAGCCCAACTGCCTCGCTGCCGAGGAAACCGAGCAGGACGGGGATCGTGAAGGGCAGCACGACGTAGTAGGCGAACGCGGCACCGATGACGAACGCCAGCACCGCGAAGAGCACGAAGGGCATGGCGTAACGGCGCTCTTCGGCGTACAAGCCGGGAGCCACGAAGCCCCATACCTGTCCGATGATCACCGGCGAGGCCAGCACCACGCCGAAGAAGGCCGCGATCTGCATGGAGACCGTGAACGGCTCCAGGACCGCGAAGTAGTTCAGCGTCATGGACGCCGGTAGCGGCTCCTTGAGCCAATCCAGGATGGCGAACCGGAAGACGAACGCCACGCTGGAACCCACGACCCAGGCTGCCAGGGCGATGAAGAGCCGCTTGCGCAGCTCCTCGAAGTGCTCGATGAGCGTCACGACGTTACGGCCGGATGGCTCTTACGCTCTAGGCGCTCTCGCCGTTCCCGCTGGTGGCCTCCGCCGGCTTGGCGGTGGGCTGAGCAGCGCTCTGCGACGCTGCTGCCGAGACGGGCGCGGCCTTGACGGGCTCGTCGTCCTCCTCGACGTCCTTGCGCATGTCCCTGATCCCCTTGCGGAACTCGCGGACGGACTGGCCGAGACCCTTGGCCATGTCGGGCAGGCGCCGCGGCCCGAAGATGAGCAGGACCAGCACGAGGATGATCAGCAGCTCCATGATTCCTATGGACCCGATCTTGGGCATAGATGCCTCCGGCCCGATGCTAGCAGGACGTGCCAGGGCCTTGCCGGGTCCGGTGAGCACGATGCGACCACGATCGGCCCCGAACCCCAGGCGGAGGTGCTTACTTCGGCAGCGTCGGGCGACCGAGGACAGGCACTGGGCTGGCGTGCCGGATTCCGAGATATCCCCGTCCTGGACGGCCTTGACTCCGGCAGAAGCGACATGCTACTTTAGCTCTTCGGGTTTGCGGCTCGGCTGCCACCCTAGCTCAATCGGTAGAGCATCCGACTTGTAATCGGAAGGTTGTCGGTTCGATTCCGATGGGTGGCTCCACGCAAGGCCAGCAGCGTCGGCCAAGCGCGGAGCGTGGGTAGGTGCCCGAGTGGTTAAAGGGGACGGACTGTAAATCCGTTGGCTTATGCCTACGCTGGTTCGAATCCAGCCCTGCCCACCAGTCGCTTGGCCGCGCCGCAGGCCCTGGTAAGAGGAGCGTACGTGAGCCTGAACGGCTGCGGGCGCTCCTCTGCGTGCGGGAGTAGCTCAGTCGGTAGAGCGTCAGCTTCCCAAGCTGAATGTCGCGGGTTCGAATCCCGTCTCCCGCTCCAGCCGCTAAGCTTCGCGGTCGCCGCCAGCCGGCGACGCGCGGCCAGCAGGCTCGTGTAGCTCAGTGGTAGAGCACTCCCTTGGTAAGGGAGAGGTCGACGGTTCAATCCCGTCCACGAGCTCCAATGCGGTCACGGCGAGAGGCCGCCGCCCCGATCGGCTTCGGGGCGGCGGCTGCCGCCGCGAGCAGGGCGGCATCGTTCCGCCGCTTGGTAAGGAGAGTCCGGTATGGCTAAGGGTGTTTTCGAGCGTACGAAGCCGCATGTGAATGTTGGGACTATCGGCCACGTCGACCATGGGAAGACCACGTTGACGGCGGCGATCACTTTTACGGCTGCGACGGCTGATCCGACGG
>JBDZWC010000023.1:0-30401 GCA_040256005.1 Deinococcaceae bacterium
CGATGTGCACGGCCGCAGCGCCGGCAGCCTCGAAGCGCCTGACCATGTCCATGGCGTTCAGCGCTTCGCCGTAGCCGGTGTCGCCGTCCACCAACACGGGCAGACCGGCGCGCGTCACCTGCCGCAGGTGGAACACGACGTCGTCAACGGTGATGATGCCCAGGTCCGGGAGGCCCATCGAAGCGCTCATGGCGCCGCCCGAGAGGTAGAGGGCATCGAAACCGGCCGCCCTCGCCTGGAGCGCCGCGGCGCCGTTGTGCGCTCCTGGCAGGCGCAGGATGCCCGGCCGCGCCAGCAGCTCGCGGAAACGGGCGCCGGGCCGTTGCGTTGGCTGGTCCGCACCCACCAGGTACGGCATCAGGCGGCCGCGGCGGGCCCGGAACGGCACAGCGAGCTCACCGCATCTCCAACGGCACGAAATCGCGGTCGTCCGGACCCACGTAGTTGGCCGACGGGCGGATGATCGTGCCGTCCTGGCGCTGCTCGATGACGTGCGCTACCCACCCGGCCGTGCGCGCGATCACGAAGAGCGGCGTGAACATGGAGGTGGGTACGCCCATGACGCCGTAGGCCACGGCCGAGTACCAGTCGAGATTGGGGAACATCCGCTTGGTCGACATCATGGTGTCCTCGATGCGTTCCGCCACCTCGTAGGTGCGCGTGTCACCCGCCTGCTCCGAGAGCCGCTCGGCCGCTTCCTTGACGATGTCGCTGCGAGGGTCGCTGACCCGGTACACCGGGTGCCCGAAGCCGATGATGACCTCGCGCCGCTCCAGCCGCTCCCTGATGTCCGCCTCGGCTTCGTCGGGCGAGGAGTAGCGACGTTGGATCTCGTAGGCGACCTCGTTGGCGCCGCCGTGCTTCGGTCCTCGCAGGGCGCCGATGCCGGCGCACACGGCCGAGTAGACGTCCGAGCCGGTGCCGGCGACGATGCGGCAGGCGAAGGTCGAAGCATTGAACTCGTGCTCCGCGTAGAGGATGAGCGACAGGTGCATGGCCCTCACCCAGGCGGGGTCGGGCTGCTCGCCGTGCAGCAGGTGAAGGAAGTGGCCCCCCACCGAGTCGTCGTCGGTGTCCACATCGATGAGCTCGCCCTTGTGCGTCCAGTGGTACCAGTACAGGAGCATGGAGCCCACCGAGGCGATGAGGCGGTCGGCGATGTCCCTGGCGCCGGCGTCGTCGTGCGCGTGGCCCTCTGGCAGGACGGTGCCGAGGGCGGACACGCCGCTGCGCAGCACGTCCATGGGGTGGGCGGCCGCCGGCGTCGCCTCGAGGACGGTCTTGACCGCTGCGGGCAGCCCGCGCAGGCGGCGCAGCTTCTCCTTGTATGCCCTCAGTTGCGCGCGATCGGGGAGCGTGCCGTGGATCAGGAGGTGAGCGACCTCCTCGAACTCTGCCCCCGCCGCAAGGTCACGTATGTCGTAGCCGCGGTAGCGCAGCTCGTCACCACTGGCGCCGACGGTGGACAACGCCGTGTTGCCGGCCGGCACGCCCGACAGAGCTACGGACTTCTTGGACTTCGGCGTCGCCACCTCTGGCGCTGCGTCCTGAGCCATGTGCTACCTCCCTGCCCGCGACCCCCGGGGCGACCCCCTGCTCGCTCTCGGCTTTACTTCAGAAGATGCCGGGCGGTACGTCGGGCCCCAGCCGGTCTGCGCTCACGGCCACGTTCAACTGGGCGACCTCGTCCGGGCTCAGCTCACCGATGCGTTCCGTCAGGGACAGGAACCTGTCCTGCTCGTCGGGGTCGACGATACCACTGGCCAACGTCCTGAACTTCTCGACGTAGTGCTCGCGCTCGAACGGTCGGGCCCCGAGCGGATGGGCGTCCGCAACGGCGATCTCGTCCTCGATCTCGGTGCCGTCATCGAGCCTGATGACCACGCGACCGCCGAAGGCCTTCTCGGCCGGATCGGTGGAGTGGTAGCGCCTGGTCCACTCCGGGTCCTCGACCGTGCTGATCTTCCGCCACAGGCGCACGGTGTCGGGCCGTCGGGCACGCTCGGGCGCGTAGCTGCGCTCGTGGTGCCAACCGCGGTCCTGTAGGGCGACGGCGAAGATGTACATGATCGAGTGGTCGAGGGTCTCGCGACTGGCCTCCGGGTCGAACTTCTGGGGATCGTTCGAGCCGGTGCCTATGACGTAGTGCGTGTGGTGGCTGGTGTGGATCACGATCGACTCCACGGCTTCGAAGTCGCCCAGGCGTGCGCC
Source organism: Deinococcaceae bacterium (assembly GCA_040256005.1). Classification (GTDB taxonomy): domain Bacteria; phylum Deinococcota; class Deinococci; order Deinococcales; family Trueperaceae; genus DASRWD01. Next base: position 2,212 of record JBDZWC010000023.1, read on the forward strand.
CATCCGCCGCGCCAGGTCTATGAGGGCCTGGCTCTGGTACTCGGCCGAGTGCTCCTTCGTGTACGTCTCGAGGATCGCCCGCTTCGGCTCGCCGGGCTCCGGCAAAGGCACCCGGTAACGCGCCTCGGGCCCGCCGAGCAGCCAGGCGATGACGCCGTCCTCTCCCTCGTAGATGGGTGAGGGTGCGCCCTCGCCGCGCATGGCACGGTCGACCGCCTCGATGGCCATCTTCCCCGCGAACGCGGGCGCGAAAGCCTTCCAACTGGAGATCTCGCCCTTGCGCGACTGACGTGTCGTCGTCGTCACGTGCAACGCCTGCTGGATCGCCTGATACACGGTCTCGGTCTGCAGTCCGAGCAGCGCGCCGATGCCGCCGGCCGCCGAGGGCCCGAGGTGAGCTATGTGGTCGATCTTGTGCTCGTGCAGGCAGATGCCCTTCACGAGGTCGACCTGCAGCTCGTAGCCGGCCGCGATGCCGCGGGCCAGCGCCACTCCGTCCAGGCGCTTCGACTGCGCGACGGCGAGGACGGCCGGGATGTTGTCGCCGGGGTGGGAGTAGTCGGCTGCCAGGAAGGTGTCGTGGAAGTCCAGCTCCCGCACCGCCACGCCGTTCGCCCACGCGGCCCACTCCGGGGAGAAGGTACGCGAGGCGGGTAGCCCGAAGACGGACGCGCCCGGCTCGCGCGGGTGGGCCACCGCCTGCGCCCTGGCCGCCCTGACCGGCCGCCTGGCGAGGCTGGCGACGGCCACGGCAGCGTTGTCCACCACGCGGTTGCCGATCATCTCCATGACGTCTGGCTCGACGGGGACGGGGTCCGTCGCGACGGCGGCCATCCGCCAGGCGAGCTGTTCTTCCCGCGGCAGCTCCTCGGCGGAGCGGTAGGTTCGAACCTCGTAGACCTTCACGGCTGGTACCTCCCCGGGGCCCCGGCTCCCGGCGGGGAGCGATGACCTCGCGTCAGAGACGATACCAGCGGCGTCGCGTCGCGCCCGGCGCCCTCAGCGCCTGGGCGTAGCCCTCAGCCGGGCCTAGGCGTACTCGTCCTCGTCAGGGAACGGCACCACGTCCGGGTCCTCGGCCTCGCGCAACGTCAAGGGTTCGACCGCGGTCACCTCGAGAAGCGTGCCGCAGTCCGGGCAATCGGCTGTCACTCCGACGGCCACGTCGTCTATGTCGACCATCCCGCCACATGCGGGGCAGGTCATAGCCACGACCTCGGGCATGACGCACCTCCTCTCGCGCGGTGGTTCGGCCCGATGTGCACCGTTCCAGCCGCCATCTCACTGTAGAGGCGGCGCCACAGAGGCTGGTTAGAGCAGAACGTCCCCGCGGGTGGCGTGGACGCTTCACCTGGCGCGCGATCGGCACCAAGGCCCACGGCCAGCCAGGTAGCACGGGGATGAGCGCGGCACGGTCGGCCCTGGCAGCGGCGCTACTCTGTCTCGCGACGACGGGCGTATCATTTGCCGCCGTGACCCTGTCCAACCGAGACCGCAACCTCACCTTCGCCGGGATCCTGCTGGCCATGTTCCTGGGAGCCCTCGACCAGACGATCGTGTCGACGGCCCTGCCTCGCATAGTCGAGGACCTGGGCGGCCTGGAACGCTACGCTTGGGTCTTCACGGCCTACCTGGTGGCGTCGACCGTGCTGGTGCCCGTGGTGGGCAAGCTAGCGGACATGTACTCCCGCAAGACGATAGAGCTGGTGTCCGTCGGCATCTTCCTGGCCGGCTCGTTCCTGTGCGGGATCGCGGGAGAGTTCGGCAGCCTGCCGTTGTTGGGCGACGCGATGAACCAGCTCATCGTCTTCCGCGCCCTCCAAGGCATCGGTGCGGCCGGGCTGTTCAGCCTCGCCTTCATCATCATCGCCGACCTGTTCCCGCCGGCCGTGCGCGGCAAGTACCAGGGGCTGGTCAGCGCCGTGTTCGGGGTGGCCAGCATCCTGGGGCCCCTGTTGGGCGGCTTCCTCACGGACAACGGCGGCGGCATCATCCCCGGCGTCGCCGGCTGGCGCTGGGTGTTCTACGTCAACGTGCCGTTCGGCGCCCTCGCGATCTGGTTCATCGCGACCTACATGCCGCCGCTGCGACCGGCAGGCGAGCGAGGCCGGCTCGACGTCGTCTCGGCTGCCCTGCTCATCTGCGGGCTGGTCCCGTTCACGACCGCCCTGCAGTTAGACCGCACCGCGTACCCGTGGGGCTCGCCGGTGACGATCACAATGCTGGCCGTATCGGTCGTGCTGCTGGCGCTGTTCGTGTGGCGGACGTTGAGGAGCAGCCATCCGATCCTCGACCTGACCCTCTTCCGCAACCGCATCTTCCGCGTCTCCAACCTCGCGGTGCTGTTCCACGGCGCTGCTTTCCTATCCACGGTCGCGTTCCTCCCGTTGTTCGTGGTGAACGTGATCGGCGTCTCGGCGACCGGAGCCGGCCTGGCGCTCATACCGCTCTCCCTCGGGGTCACCGTCGGCGCGTTCGCAGGGGGGCAACTGGTCTCGCTGATCGGCCGCTACCGGCTGCTGATGCTGATCGGCTGCGCGATCTTCGCCACGGGTGTCTTGCTGATCTCGCTGCTCGACGTCAACGCCACGCTCGGCCGGGTGACCGTCTACATGGTGATCACGGGGCTCGGCGTGGGCCCCGCGCTACCGCTGTACACGCTGGCGGTGCAGAACGCGGTGGACGTGAGGCGCATCGGGCAAGCGACGAGCGCCACGCAGTTCTTCCGGCAGATAGGCGGCGCTGTTGGCACGGCGATCCTCGGCACGGTGCTCGCCACCTCCTTGGCAGCCGGCTTCGCTACGAACCTGGGCGGCGTCGGCTCGGCGCCGCAAGCCCAGGCCGGCGGTGAGGGGGTCAGGGCGGCCGGTGACCTGCTGGCCGGTATCCGCGCGTCCTTCGAGGCGACGCGCTCAGAGCTCATCTCGGCCGTGGAGGCCGGGGACACCGAGGCCGTCAGGGGGCTGCTCACCGGCACCGGCGTACCCGCCGAGGCCGCGAACGGCGTGGCGGCACGCGTGGCGGCTGCCGACACCCCGGCCGAACGAGAGTCCCTGGCCGGTGAGCTGACCAGCACCTTCGATGCACAGGCAGGGTCGGTGATGGACCGCGTGGAGTCGGGCGTGAAGCTGACCTTCGCGCAGGCGGTGACGACCGTCTACCGCTACGTGTTCTTCATCGTGCTGGCGGCGTTGGCGCTCTCTGCGTTCATCCCGGTCCTGAAGCTGAAGAGGACGTTCGACGAGGCTCACAGCCGGGCTGCCTGACCGGATGCACGACGAGGAGACCGGCCTGGTGATCGGTGAGGACGGCCTCGCCCGGCCGCGTTGGGCGGCCGCCGACCCGCTGCTGCGGGCCTACTACGACACCGAGTGGGGCATGCCGGTGCGGGACGAACGGGGCGTCTTCGAGCGTCTGAGCCTGGAGGCGTTCCAATCGGGCCTGTCGTGGGCGACGATCCTGCGCAAGAGGGAGGCGTTCAGGCGCGCCTTCGTGGACTTCGACGTCGACACCGTCGCCGCATTCGGCCCCGCCGACGTGGAGCGGTTGATGGACGACAGCGGCATCGTCAGGAACAGGCGGAAGGTGGAGGCGACGATAGTCAACGCGGGCGCCACCGTGCGGCTCAGGTCGGACGGCGGCCTCGCCGCCTTGGTGTGGTCGTTCCGGCCCACCCAAACGCCCGCTCCCAAGGCGTTATCCGAGATCCCTAGCGTGTCTCCGGAGTCCATCGCGCTGTCGCGCGAGCTGAAGCGCAGGGGCTTCACGTTCGTGGGGCCGACGACCATGTTCGCCCTCATGGAGGCGATAGGGATCGTCGACACGCATCTACTGGGAAGTCATAGGCGGGGCTCGTCTGGCGAGTGGCCCGCCGGCGCAGGGCGATCCTAGGCCGCCCTGCCGACCTCCTCGAGCCGCCTGCCCACCGTGATCAGTGATCTACCGAACGTGGCGGCGGCGCGTCTCCAGGCAGCGACCTTGGCGGCGCAGTCCGCGGCGATGTCAACCGCCGGACGCGGCTGCAAGGTTATGGCGGCCCCCGGGCGGGCGACCGCGCTCAGCAGCGTGCGTTCGCGCGCCACGGACCTCCTCGTCGCCAGGTAGTCGCCCGAACGTGCGGCGCGGGCCGCGGCGATCCGTTGCGCCTCCGCCAGCAGCTCGTGCTGACGATCGCGCATCGACCTCTCCAGATAACTGAGCGACTTCTCCATTGTCGGCCTTCCTCTCAACCCCAACCACTCCCGCGAGCGGTTGGCTCGTAACCGGCCAATAGCTTACACCGGTTTCTGTAACCGGTCAAGATGCTATACTGGTGTTCGATTGGGGACGAGGCGATGAGATCCGTCGAGCTACTCGACCACGAGAGCAAGCCCGCGCCCGGCGACCTGCGGTTCGTGCAGGCGTACGTGAACACGCTCGACGTCGAGAGCGGGCGGGACCGCTTCGCTGACGTTGGGGGGCTGCGTACCTGGTTGGCGACCCATTGCGGTCTGGGCGAGAACGCTCGGTTGGGAGAGGCAGACAGGCTCACGGCCATCGAGTTCAGGGAGGCCCTGAGGACCGTGCTCACCGAGGGCCAGGAGAGCGAAGAGAGCGCCCTGACCGTCCTCGACGAGGTGAGTGCGCGATCCGGCCTGCGCCTGGGCACCACGGATGGGGGCCGCCTCGAGCTGACGCCCACGGGCGATGACATGTACGCCTCCCTGGGACGCCTGCTGGCGGCGGTCCACACCGCGATGCTCGAAGGCTCCTGGGAGCGGCTCAAGATCTGCGCAGCGGACGAGTGCCGTTGGGCCTTCTACGACGCTTCCAAGAACCGGTCGGGGACCTGGTGCAGCATGCAGACGTGCGGCAACAGGGCGAAGGTCAGGGAGCACCGGCACCGGCAGCGCTCCGCGGAAGCCTAGCGGCCCCTTCGGCGCCTGGGCTGGTCGGCAGCGCTCGCCACGCCGCGCCAGCCGAACGGTGTTCGACGGCGGGGCCGGCGCCGCTCATCCTCGACCGGTCGTCCTCCGTTAACTTCGTGTATGCGCTCAGCGTTCGCCGCCGTGGTCTTACTGGCCCTGGCCGCCGTCGTGTGCGCTCAGGCACCGCCCGACCCGGAGTATCCCGACCTGAGACCCGAACTGCACGGCTACATCTGCCCGCTGCGCGGCCCGAACGACGGGCCGCCGCCCGAGCCGGCAACCGAGGCGGAGCGGCTGCGTCGGGAGAGCCGGGCGCTCTACCGCCAGTACTTCCCCGCCTACCTGGCACGCGTCGGGCCCGAGCCCGACACGCAGCTGATCATGCCGGTGGAAGGGATCAGCGTGAGCCAGGTGGCGCAGACGTTCGGCGCCCCCCGCTGGGATAGGTCCCACGAGGGTATCGACATCTTCGCCCCCCGCTGGACCCCCGTGATCTCCGCCGCTCCCGGCTACGTCTACCGCATCACCGACCTGACGCTGGGCGGGCTGTCCGTCACCGTCGTGGCCAACGGCGGCGTGCGGTACTACTACACGCACCTGGAGGACGTCGCCGAGGACCTGGTGGAGGGGCAGGCCGTGGCGGCAGGCGACCTGTTGGGCTACGTTGGGAACGACGGTAACGCCGCCACCACGCCCACGCACCTGCATTTCGGGGTGTACGTGGGGGAAGAGGACGACCTCTGCGAGTGGAACGCGATAGATCCATTTCCCCTGCTCATCGACCGCCCTTGATCGCGGTCCTGGCCGACGTCCACGGCAACCTGGCGGCCCTCGAGGCCGTCATCGCGGACATGCTCCGCTTCGACGTCGACGAGGTCCTCTGCCTCGGCGACATGGCGAACATGGGGCCCGAGCCGTCGGCCACGCTGGCCAGGCTGAGGTCGCTGCAGCCGCTCACCGTCATGGGCAACACGGACGCGCATCTGGTCGAGCCGCGGACCCTCGCCGACGTGAAGAGCCCCAACGAGGAGACGCCGCTGTTCCTGGAGCTCGAGGCGTGGTGCGCCTCGCGCCTGACGGACGAGGACCGCGAGTGGGTGCGCGGCTTCAGCCCGTACCTGCGACTCGACGTAGGCGGCTGCAGCGTCGTCGCCTACCACGGCTCACCCAAGAGCTTCGACGACCCCATCGTGCCGAGCACGCCCGAGGACGAACTCCAGGGTTACCTCTCGGGGTTCGAGGCCGACCTCTACCTGGGCGCTCACGTGCATCACCAGTTCGTAAGGGGCTTCAGGCGCTCCATCGTCGCGAACCCGGGCAGCGTCGGCATGGCGTTCTTCCGTCTCGGGGACGCGGTGGAGCAGCCGCCGGTCGCGGAGTACGCGCTGTTGCAGGTCGTAGACGGTCAACCGAACCTCCACCTCAGGCGCGTCGCCTACGACACCAGCCGCGTCAAAGATGCAGCCGCCCGCAACGGCATGCCGCACGCGGACGTGTTCCTCGGCAACCTGCAGTGAGCCGGGACCGCCTGGTACGCCGCACCGGTTCTGGATCGTGACCGCAGCCACCCGACAGCCCGAGGTCCTCTTCGCCTTCCTCAGAGCGGTGAACCTGGGCAAGCACAACAAGGTGCCCATGAAGCCGCTCATGACAGCGCTCGAGGCGAACGGTTTCCCGCCGGCCGCGTACCTGCTGGCGAGCGGCAACGTCGTGTTCATGCCCTCAGACGGGGCTCCGGAGACCCGCGACCTGCGTGACCGCCTCGTAGGGCTGATCGCCGACGAGTTCGGGGTGCGCACCGACGCGGTCATGCGGCGGCCGGGGAGACTGAGGGATCACCTGGCTGCTGACCCGTTCACCCCCACGGGGGTGGTGCCCGTCTACGTCTCCATGTGGGACGGCGAGCCCGACCCCGACGGGCTCACGTACCTGGCAGAGCAGGACTTCTCGCCCCACGCGGTGAAACTGACAGACGGCGCCGCGATCATGGGTTTCGACCGCACATCGCACGACGCCAAGCTGTCTAACGCCTTGCTGGAGAAGCGACTGGGCGTGAAGGCTACGGCGCGCAACGTGAACACGCTCGACCGCCTGCTGGCCAAGTTCGCTCCGGACGGCGACTGAGGTAAACGGAGATCCGGCGCGCCCGGCCGGTCAGCCGGTGGAAGGGACGAGGGAGACCAGGCCGACGAGGTTGCCGCTCGGGTCCCTGATGAACGCGTGGCGCTCGTCGTGGCCGGCGGGCCCCAGGGAGTCGTCCTCGTGCCTGAAGATCAGGTGCGGCTCGCTCTCGATCTTCACGCCGGCCGCGCGCAGACGCTCGACCGTCGTCTCCAGGTCCGGCACCTGGAGGTACACGAGGCCGTTCGGCGCTCCCCTCTCCAACAGCAACCTAACGACTCCGAGGCGGAAGAAGAGCAGCCCGGGCGGGTCGAAACGGCCGGCCGCCTCGGCACCCAGCAGGTCTCCGTAGAACGCCGCGGCGGCGTCGAGGTCTTCAGCCTTCAGCGCGACCTGCAGCAACCCGGTGGGAACGGTCATGCGGCGGATGCTAGCACCGCTCACCGCACCGCCCATAGCACGTCCACGGACCCGGATTGGCATGCTCGTGCTCGCGGTCGTATACTCCGCTCCTTGTCTCCACGGAGGGAGACCTACCATGCCCCTCAAAGCCCTCCTACGCCTGGTCCGGCGCTTCATCGCGCCATACGGCGGTGTCGTCGCTGCGGTCGCCGCCCTGCAGCTCGTCGCCACGCTCACCGCCCTGCTGCTTCCTAGCATCAACGCCGACATCATCGACCGCGGCGTCGTGCTCGGCGACACGCGCTTCATCCTCCGCCAGGGCGCCCTCATGCTCGGCATCTCCCTCGTGAACGTGGGCGTGACCATAGCCGCCGTGTTCCTGGGCGCGCGCACGGCCATGGGCTTCGGCCGGGACGTACGCTCCGCGTTCTTCGGCCGGGTGGCCGACTTCTCGTCGCGCGAGGTGGCGCGGTTCGGGGCGCCGTCACTGATCACCCGCAACACGAACGACGTCCAGCAGGTGCAGATGACGCTACTCATGTCGTTCACGATGCTGCTCTCGGCACCGATCATGATGGTCGGCGGCATCATCATGGCGCTCCGGGAAGACGTGGGCCTCTCTTGGCTGGTGGCCGTGGCCGTGCCTCTACTAGGCGTGTCGGTCGGGCTCATCGCGCTGCGCATGGTGCCCGGCTTCCGCGCGATCCAACAGCGGATAGACCGCGTCAACGAGGTCATGCGGGCACAGATCAGCGGCATCCGCGTCGTGCGGGCGTTCGTGCGTGAGGAGGTGGAGCGCGAGCGCTTCGAGGAGGCGAACCGCGAGCTGACCCAGGCAGCCCTCTTCGTCGGTCGCTGGCTGTCTGCGCTCTTCCCCGTCGTCATGATCGTGCTGAACCTATCCTCCGTCGCCGTGCTGTGGTTCGGCGGCATCCGCGTGGCGGAAGGCGCCATGGAGATCGGCTCGTTGACCGCGTTCCTCAGCTACCTGATGCAGATCCTGATCTCGGTGATGATGTCGACCTTCGTGTTCATGCTGCTGCCGCGCGCCGCGGTGTCTGCCGACCGGATCGTGGAGGTCCTGGACACCGACTCGTCCGTCGTCCCGCCGGAGAAGGGGGTCACCGCCCCGCCGCCTGGCGCGCCACGCGGTCTGACCTTCGATGACGTCACGTTCTCCTACCCCGGCGCCGATCACCCGGTGCTCCAGGACGTGAGCTTCAGCGTCCGACCAGGCCAGACCCTGGCCGTCATCGGCTCGACCGGCGCGGGCAAGTCGACGCTGGTCAACCTGATCCCGCGCCTCTTCGACGCCACCGGGGGGACCGTCAAGCTGAACGGGGTCGACGTCCGTGACTACGACCCAGAGGCGCTGTGGTCGCAGATCGGGCTGGTGCCTCAGAAGGCGTACCTGTTCTCTGGCACGGTCGCTTCGAACCTCCGGTACGGGAAGCCGGACGCCACCGAGGATGAGATGTGGCGGGCGCTCGAGACAGCCCAAGCCAGGGGCTTCGTCGAGGCCATGCCGGAAGGGCTCGAGGCGCCGATAGCCCAGGGCGGCACCAACGTCTCGGGCGGGCAGCGGCAGCGCCTGGCGATCGCCAGGGCCCTGGTCAAGCGGCCGGGGGTCTACATCTTCGATGACTCCTTCTCCGCGCTCGACGTCGCCACCGACGCCCGGCTGAGGGCTGCCCTGAAGCCACATACCCGCGACGCGGTCACCGTGATCGTGGCCCAGCGCGTCAGTACGATCCAGGACGCGGACCAGATCATCGTGCTCGAGGACGGCCGCATCGTCGGTCACGGCACCCACGAGGACCTTCTCGCCACTTCTCCCACCTACCGTGAGATCAACGAGTCCCAGCGTCAGGAGGAGGCCGCCTGATGTCAGACCGGAGAGAGCGGAACGGCGCTCCCATCGCAGGACCGAACGGCCAGCCTGGCGGCTCCGCTCCCCGAACGCCGCCGTCGGGCGTGGCGCCTGCCGCGGGCGGCAACGGGGGCCGACTGAAGGAGACCGAGCGCGTGCGCACCGGCCACCCGTTCGGCGGCGGCATGGTGGGCGGCAAGGCAGAGAACTTCGGCACCTCGGCCAGGCGCCTCATGGCGCGCCTCAGGCCGCAGCGGACCGCGGTGATCGGCGTCATCGTGCTGGCGCTCATGTCGGTGGTGCTGGCAGCCGTGGGGCCACGCGTCCTGGGCCGGGCGACCGACCTGATCTTCGGCGGCATCATCGGTTCCCAGATGCCCGCCGGCATCACGCGGGAGCAGGCGATCGCGGGCGCCAGGGCGACCGGTCAGGACCAGGTCGCCGCCATGTTGTCGGGCGTCGAGTTCACGCCGGGCGTGGGCGTCGACTTCGGTGCCGTGGGCAACGTGCTCCTGCTGGCGGTGGCGATCTACGCGCTGTCGGCGCTGCTCATGTTCCTACAGGGCCTGCTCCTCAACGAGGTCGTGCAGCGCGTGGTCTTCAAGCTGCGGGCCGACGTCGAGGACAAGCTCAACCGCCTGCCGCTGCGCTACTTCGACAGACAGCCCCGCGGCGAGCTCCTCTCACGCGTCACCAACGACATCGACAACGTGTCGCAGACGCTGCAGCAGACCATGCAGCAGGCCCTCACGTCCCTGCTCACCGTCGTGCTCGTCCTGGTGATGATGTTCTCGATCTCGCCGGTGCTGTCGCTGGTGGCGCTGCTGAGCATCCCGGCCACGATGGTCCTCGCCGGGCTGGTGATGAGTCGCTCGCGGAAGCAGTTCGTCGCCCAGTGGCGGTCAACGGGAACGCTCAACGGTCACGTGGAGGAGGCGTTCACGGGCCACGACATCGTCAAGGTCTTCGGCCGCAAACGCGAGGTCGTAGAGGCGTTCGAGGCCCACAACGACGAGCTCTTTCACGCCAGCTTCAGGGCCCAGTTCCTGTCCGGACTGATCATGCCCATCTCGATGTTCATCGGGAACCTCAACTACGCGGCGATCGCCGTCATCGGTGGCCTGCGCGTGGCGTCAGGCACGATCACGCTCGGTGACGTCCAGGCGTTCATCCAGTACACCAGGCAGTTCTCGCAGCCCATCACCCAGCTGGCCTCGATGGCGAACCTGCTCCAGTCGGGCGTCGCGTCGGCCGAACGCGTGTTCGAGCTGCTCGACGCCGAAGAGGAGGTGGCGGAGGTGGCCACCGAGAGCCTGGGGGGCCGCGTGCGGGGTCGGGTGGAGTTCAGGGACGTCTCGTTCAGGTACGACGAGGACGTTCCGCTCATCGAGGACCTGAACCTGGTCGTCGAGCCGGGTCAGACCGTGGCCATCGTGGGGCACACCGGCGCGGGCAAGACGACGCTGGTCAACCTGATCATGCGCTTCTACGAGCTCGACGGTGGCCAGATCCTCCTCGACGGCAAGGACATCGCCAAGATGCCACGGGTGGAGCTGCGGCGCAACGTGGGCATGGTGCTGCAGGACACCTGGCTGTTCAAGGGCACGATCCGCGACAACATCGCCTACGGCCGGCCGGGTGCCACCGAGGCCGACATACTCGAGGCCGCCAAAGCCGCCTACGTGGACCGCTTCGTACACAGCCTGCCCGACGGCTACGACACGATCGTGGACGACGAAGGCGGCACGATCAGCGTCGGGGAGAAGCAGCTGCTGACGATCGCACGCGCCCTGCTGGCCGATCCGCCGATCATGATCCTGGACGAGGCCACCAGCTCGGTGGACACCCGCACGGAGCTGCTGATCCAGCAGGCCATGCAGACGCTGCGCGGCGACAGGACGAGCTTCGTCATCGCGCACCGCCTCTCCACGATCACCGGCGCCGACATGATCCTCGTGATGGAGCACGGCCGCATCGTGGAGCGGGGCTCGCACGACGAGCTCATCAGCGCCGGCGGCGCCTACGCCGAGCTGTACCGGTCGCAGTTCGAGGCCCCTCAAGCCGAGGCGGCCGCCTGAGGCGAGCCGCACCCTTGCTTCGCTAAGGAGAGTCGGCCGGCCCTCGTGGCCGGCCGTTCGTTCTACGCGGGCGGTCGCGAGGCCTAGGTTCTGGTCGCGGCCACCCAGTCCACGCGGGGCACGATGTCGGCCACGATGGTCTCGAGCGCCCGCCTGTCCTCGATGTCGAAGTTGCGCACGTGCGGCGAGTCGACGTCCAGGACCGCCACCACGTCGCCGCGCACCACGATGGGCACCACGATCTCGGAGCGGGACCGGTCGTCGCAGGCGATGTGGCCCGGGAACGCGTGGACGTCGGGGACCACCTGGGTACGCCGCTCGGACGCTGCGGTACCGCACACGCCCCGCCCTACCCGGATGCGCACGCAGGCGGGCCGGCCTTGGAACGGCCCTAGGACCAGCTCCCCGCCCTTCATCAGGTAGAAGCCCGCCCAGTTCACGCCCGGCACGTGGTCGTAAACGGCCGCCGCGACGTTGGCCAGGTTCGCGAGCCAGTCGTCCTCGTCGCTGGTCAGCGCGTCGACGTAGCGCCGGAGCTCCAGGTAACGCTCGTTCTTGTCCGCGCCCTCGGGCAGCGGCGCCACGTACTCGACCTCGTGCGTACCCGCCTCCTCGACCTCGTGCGTACGCGCCTCGCTCATGTGCGAGAGGTTACCGCTCCCGGACGCCTACCCACATGTCACGAAGCTCGTAACCCTGGATGAGATCGTTGAACGTCAGCCGCGGCGGCTTCTCCAACGTGATGCCTGGCGAAGACAGGATCCGATACAGGAACACGTCAGCCTCTTCCAGCGCCAGGAAGCTGCCCGGGCAGCGGTGCGGCCCGTCGCCGAACGACAGCCCGTAGCCCTGGACGCCCTTGGCCGTCATCACGCGTGCCGGGTCGAGGCACAGCGGGTGTTGGCCCACCGCAGTGGCGTCCGCGTTGGCCGCGCGCACGTCGACAGTGACACGGGTGCCGGACTCCAACTTCTCGTCCTCGAGCTCGAGCTCACCCTCCAGCCGGCGGAACAGCCTGCCCACGACGGGCTCCAGGCGGATGATCTCCGACAGCACGGCCTGGCGCTCGCGCTCGTCGCCCGCCAGGTACCGGTTCCGCAGGCCCTCGTCGTCGAGCAGGTGCCATGCGGCCATGGCGATGAACTCGCGCGTGGTGACCATGCCGGCCGCGCCGTACGTGATGGCCTCGATGAGCACGTCCTGATCGCCCGCCCCCTGCGCCAGCAGGTGCGAGATCACGTCGTCGCGCGGTTCCGCCCTGCGGGCAGCGATGGCCGGCTTGACGTCGAACCTGAAGTAATCGGCTATCCCCTTCTGGAGCCGCAGGAACCGCAGCATCTCGCGTGGTCTCCACGACGGTCGCGACGGCCCCAACGCGATGAAGGCGTCGATGCGCTCGTGCATGCCCGGTCGCGTGCTGTCCGTCAGCCCCACGACCTGCGAGGCGACGGCGACGGCGAGCCTCATGGCCATGTCAGTCAGCTCGGCCCGGCCTGAGCTCTGCAGCTCGGCGACCAGCTCGTCGGCCACGGTCTCTATCACGGGCCGATAACGCTCCTTGGCGGCCATGGGCGTGAAGAAGTGGGCGATCGCGGTGCGTTGCGCCTTGTGCTCGGCGCCGTCCTGCCACAGAACGGGTGGCTTGATCCTCAGCGGGGAGCTAGCCGCTTCCCTTATCCCGAAACCGTCCTGCCTGGCGACCCCGGCCGCCTTGAGGACCTTCCGAGACGATGTCATGGAGGCGACCTCGCGCCGCGGCGGCCCCGCTTGCGCGCGCTCGGCGCGCTTCCCGCCCTCGGGTGGCTGGCTCCGGCGCATCGCCTTGCCGTGATAGGGGCAGCCTTCCGCGGACGGGAAGTCGGCCGAGTGGACACCGACGCTCTCGGCGTGGACCTGGTTCGCTTCTCTCACACTGAAACGATACACGGTGTCTCATAACTTTGATGAGGGATATCCTGGCGGGGATGACCGCGGTGGCTCTCAAGGTCGACGCCCGCGTCCGGCGCACGCGGGCTCGCCTGCAGCGAGCGCTCGTGGCGCTCGTCCTCGAACGGAGCTACGAACGGGTGACGATCCGCGACATCGCGGACCGGGCCGACGTGGGCTACGCCACCTTCTTCCGCCACTACCGCGACAAGGAGGCGCTGCTGCTGGCTCTCCTCGAGGACCTGCTCGACGAGCTCCTCACCCTGTTGGCGCCCAGCCTCGCCGATGACGACTCGGCGCGCAGCGGCGCGCTGATCTTCGAGCACGTCGGCCAGAACGCCGACCTCTACCGGGTGCTGATCAGCGCGCAGGGCTCCGTCGACATGGTGGGAAGGGCCACGGTCGTGAGCCAGGAGTGGATGGCGCAGGGCCACGCCCCGTCCGACGACGCGCTGCTGCCGCCGGAAGCCGCTGTTAACCACTTGGTCAGGTCCGTCGTCGCGCTCATCGAGTGGTGGTTAGGGGCGGGCATGCGCCCTGATCCCGAGCGGATGGGCGCGGCGTTCGAGGCCCTGATCATGGCGCCGGTACGCGCGGTCGCCTTCCGCCGGGTCGCCGCTGACGGTCCGTCTTAGACTCGCGTTCATGCCCAAGATCGTCCTCTGCGACCTCGATGGCACGCTCTCAGACACGAAGCACCGCGAGCGCTTCGTCAGGCAGAAGCCCCGCGACTACGACTCGTTCTTCGCGGCCGCCGGAGACGACGACCCCATCCCTGCCGTCATCGCCGTCGTCAAGGCCCTCAAGGCCGCGGGCTACGACATCCACATCATCACCGGGCGCCGCGACGACACGAGGAGCGTCACGGAGGGCTGGCTGCGGGAGCACGGGGTCCCCTACGACCGCCTCGTCATGCGCGAGTTCCACGACCACACGCCCGACGACGACCTCAAGCGTGACTGGTTCCAACGCGACTACGTGAGGGAAGACATCCTGTGCGTCCTCGAGGACCGCAACCGCGTCGTGAAGATGTGGCGTGAACTGGGACTCACCTGCCTCCACGTTGCCGAGGGCGACTTCTGACGTAGCGCGGCAACCCTGGCTGTCTGGGCCCGCAGGTCCTACCCATCTCTGACCCCGGTCCTCCCCGTCGCGGGCTCGAACCCTTCCGCTGCCGTGCTCAGCCGTCCACCTTCCGCCATCCCCAGATCTTCGTCGACTGCTCGGTCGTCAGCTTGTGGCCGAACTCGGACAGCTGCCGCGCGATCTGGCCGTGGTGGTGGGCGTCATACCGCATGAGGTAGGCCATCATCATCGCCGTCCGCTTGGGCATGCCGGGCACGCGGCTTCTTGGTCATGACGATGCCAAGTAGTGTTCCGTAACTCGAAGATCAAGTGACCATTAGTTGACCACTGAGTGCCCACATCGTGGTCACCACTTGCCAGGTTTGTGACCACCCAGGAGGGTCGAACCCGCTTGCGTTCACGACGCATCTGGAGGCTCCGGCAGGCTTGGCGGTGCGCCACTGGGTGCTTCAGGTTCCGCGCGCGCCAGCCGAGCCGTGCAATCCTCGCGCCTGGTGTCAGAAGGACGAAGGAGCCACGTCGAAGAGATGACAGAACCGCGAACCGCAACGGCCGACCTACCCCGCGCAGGACCCACCACCGATGCGTTGATCTCCGCCCATGGTCTGAAGAAGACGTACGGGAGCGGCCCCGCCGCCTTCCACGCCCTCCGGGGCGTGGACCTCGACGTACGTCCTGCCGAGAAGCTGGCCATCGTCGGCAAGAGCGGTTCCGGCAAGTCGACCCTCATGCACCTGCTCGCCCTGCTCGACTCGCCTTCGGCGGGCACCCTCGAGGTGATGGGCCAGGACGCTCGCACGCTGACGGCGGCCGCGGTGAACGGCATACGCAACCGTGCGTTCGGGTTCGTGTTCCAGCAGTTCTTCATGATCCCCAACGCCAGCGTGCTCGAGAACGTCGAGCTTCCGCTCAAGATCGGGGGCGTGGCGGCGCAGGAGCGTCGCCTTCGGGCGCTCGCCGTCCTGGAGCAGGTGGAGATGGCAGACAAGGCCAACAACCGCGCCACCGACCTCTCTGGTGGGCAGAAGCAGCGCATGGTGATCGCGCGCGCCATCGTCAACGAGCCCCGCGTCGTCTTCGCGGACGAGCCGACCGGCAACCTCGACACGGCCACGGGTCGGATCATCGAGGACCTGCTCTTCGGACTGAACGAGAGCGCCGGCATCACCCTGGTCATCGTGACCCACGACGAGGACCTCGCCTCCCGCTGCTCACGGCAGGTCTCGCTTAAGGACGGGCTGATCGTGGACCCGGAAGTCGCCGCCTGATGCGCGCGCTAGAGCTGGTGCGCACGGCGATCGGCAACACCTTCCGCAGCAGGCTGCGCACCGGGCTCACGGTGCTCGCCATCTTCGTGGGCGCCTTCACGCTGACGCTCACCAACGGCGTCGGCACCGGGATCAACGACTACATCGACTCTCAGCTCTCGTCCCTGGGTGCCGAGGACCTACTCACGGTCACGAAGGCCTCTCTGGCCGACGGGCAGGGCTTCGGGCCGTCGGACGAGGGGCCCCGGCCGTACGACCCGGACCGCACGGTGATGTCGAGCAGCGGCGGGATGCAGTTCGAAGCGCTCAGCCGCGAGGACGTGGAGTGGATAGCCGAGCTGCCGGGCGTGCGCTCGGTGCAGCCGCTGAGGATCGTCGCGTTGGACTACATCGCCTGGGGTGACGGACCGGCCTACGAGCTCGACGTCAACCCCATGCCGCCGGAGCTCAACGTCGACCTCGTGGCGGGCGCGCACATCGAGCCGGACGCAAACGCGACCGGCGCGGCGCTCGCCGGCGATGACGGCGGGCCCGTGGGGCAGCTGATACTGCCGGTGAGCTACGTAGAGCCGCTGGGCTTCGCGGACCCTGGCTCTGTCGTGGGCGAGGTGGTGACCCTGGCCGTGAGCGACCTGTTCGGCAGACAGCACACCGTGCGCACCCGCGTGGTCGGCGTGCAACAAGCGTCGCTCTTCGGCTCCGGCGCCCTTCTGTCCACGGCCCTCACCGACGCCATCTACTCGGCTCAGACCACGGGCGTGCCGGCGGGCGTGGCTGACATCTACGCGTCGGCGACCGCGACGCTGGAGCCCGGCACGACGGGAACCGACCTAGCGCGACTGCGCGAGGAACTCGCCGCGCGGGACCTGGCCGGGCTGACCCTCGAGGACCAGCTCGGCGCCTTCCAGACCGTGGTGACGGCGATAACGGGCGTGCTCAACGGCTTCGCCGTCATCGCTCTCATCGCCGCCGGCTTCGGGATCGTGAACACGCTGCTGATGTCGGTCCAGGAGCGCACCCGGGAGATCGGACTCATGAAGGCGATGGGCATGGGAGGGGGGCGCGTGTTCGGCCTGTTCTCGCTGGAAGCCGTGTTCATAGGGTTCCTCGGCGCGACGATAGGTGCGCTGGTGGCGATCCTCGCGGGCACGCTGATCAGCGACGCGCTGGCGCGCGGCGTGCTTGCTGACCTGCGCGGGCTGCGCCTCCTGGCGTTCGATCCGCTGTCCGTCGCCGGCATCATCGGGCTCGTCATGCTGATAGCCTTCCTCGCCGGCACGCTGCCGGCCAGGCGCGCCGCGTCGCTGGATCCCATCGAGGCCCTGCGCTACGAGTGACTCCTCAACAAGCCGGCATGCCGCGCGCGGTACTACTTACTGATGGACCCCGCCGAGCTGCTGAGCCGCAACCGCGACTGGGCGCGCGCCACGTTGGAGCGCGATCCCGGCTACTTCAGGCGCCTGTCCGGCCAGCAATCGCCGCGCTTCCTGTGGGTCGGCTGCTCCGATTCGCGTGTGAGCGCCGACGTGATCGCGGGCCTCGCCCCCGGCGAGGTGTTCGTGCATCGCAACATCGGCAACGTCGTGCCGCATGCCGACCTGAACGTCTTGACCGTGCTCGCCTACGCGGTGGACGTCCTGGAGGTGGGGCACGTGATCGTCGTGGGCCACTACGGCTGCGGGGGCATCAACGCCGCGCTGGACGGCAAAGGGCACGGGCTCCTCGACAACTGGCTGCGTCACATCAAGGACGTGGCGGCGCGCCACTCCTCCCAGCTCGATGTCCTCCCGCCCGAGTCGCGTTCCCGCCGCTTGGTGGAGCTCAACGCCGTGGAGCAGGCCAAGAACCTGTGCCACACCAGCATCGTCCAGGCTGCCTGGGCGCGAGGCCAGGCGCTGACCGTGAGGGCATGGGTCTATGGGCTCGAGGACGGGCTGCTGAGAGATCTTCGGTTCGTCGTCAACGGGCCCGAGGACCTCTCGGCCGCCTACCGCCTCTCGCTCGAGGACGGCTGACCACGGCCGGCAAGCCGCACCCGGTCGCGACTCGGCGCAGGGAGCGCGGTACGGCGTTGTGGTCACTGTGTGCCCACTCGGTGGTCACCCGTAGCACTGGCGTCACACGGGCCAGCGGCTGACACGGATTCTCTCGTCGGGCTCTCACCGGACGCCCTGCGCGACCTCGGACCTCACCTCAAGCCGCGTGCTCGAGCGATCTTCTGAAGGTGTTCGAACGCCGCCTCCCAGGAACGGCACTCCTTGACGCTGCGGTTGAGCAAGTCGTGGACGACGATGCGAGTCTCGCCTCGGCCGGCTTCGATCACGCGCACGATGACGCTGGACACCACGCGGCCCGGGTTCATGACGACACCTAACGAGGCGAAGCGTTACGCGGCCGTTATTCCCACGTAGACTGTCCTGCACATGCCCGCACCCCTCAGGCTGTTGGGTGCCGCCACGCTCGACGTGGCAGGTGCCGAGATCACGTTGCCGGTGGACCGGAGGGGCTGCCTGTTGGCGTACCTGGCCGCCGAGGGCGGATGGGTGAGCCGCGAGCGCTTGGCTCTCCTCTTCTGGCCCGACGCGGATGAGACCACGGCGAAGCGCAACCTCAGGCAGCTGATCTTGAGGACCAGGCGCTCGCAGCTCGATCCCCCGCTTGACGTGAGACCCGACGCCCTGCGGTGGGACGTGAGTTGCGACGTAGGTCGATTCCGCCGCGCCCTGGCCGATGGTGACCCCGGGGCCGCCGTTGCCGCCTACGGCGGTCGGCTGCTGGACGGCTTCGTCGTGCACGACGTCGGAGGCTTCGACGCCTGGCTCGAAGGAGAACGCGACAGGCTGCGGATGGCCTTCCAGGACGTGGCGCTCAGGCGCTCGGACGAACTCGTCGGCACGGGGCGGTACGAGGAGGCGGCGCGCCTGCTCGAGACCGTGCACGAAGCTGACCCGTTGGCGGAGGACGTGCTGGCGGCCCTCGTCCGCTCCCTCTACCTGTCCGGCAGACGCGACGCGGCCATGGCGGCGTACGGCCGCTTCGAGAGCGCTCTCATCGACGAGCTGGGCCTCGAACCCCTCGAGTCCACCAAGGACCTGGCTCGGCGCATCGCGCGGGGCGAGCCGCTGGAGCTAGTGGTCTCCCTCAGGCACCCGACCAGCACCGTCAGCCTGGCGCCGTCGACGCTCGCAGGCAGGGACGCCGCTCGTCACGCCGTCCTGACCGCAAGGGCGCCGGTCGTCTTGGTGCGCGGCGAGCCGGGGATCGGCAAGTCGTCCCTCCTGAGGGAGGCCCTCCCGGAGGCGTTGCGGTGCGGCGCCACCGAGGGCCTGGAGAGGCTGCCGTATCACCCGTTCGCTGCCCTGGTGAGCGCCAGACCCGAGCTGGCTCGGGGCCTGGGTACCTACAGGGAGGACCTGGCGCGGTTGGTCCCCGACGTCGCGCCGGGTGTTGCCCCAGCCCCCGTCGACTCGGCCGCATCGCAGCTCAGGCTGGCGGAGGCGCTGGCGCGGTTCGCGGAAGCTGGCGGCGGCACCGTCGTCGTCGATGACCTCCAGTGGGCGGACGTAGCCAGCCTGGAGACGATCGTCTACCTGGCTAGCCGCGGGGTGCGTGTCTACGGCGCGTACCGAACAGGTGAGGTCGGCCCGGACCTGAGGCGCACGCTCGACGCCCTTGCGGGTGCCGGCAGGCTCTCGGAGGTAGACATCGGGCCCTTGGGTGAAGAGGCCGTCAAGACGCTGATAGCCGATCTCATGGGCCGGTCGGAGGGCCCCCCTGCGTTCTCACGGCGGCTGTGGCAACACACGGGCGGGAACCCGCTGTTCGTGCTGGAGACCCTACGGTCCATGTTCGAGTCCGGCCGCCTGCGTCGCGACGAGGAGGGCTGGCACACGGACGTCGACGACGTCACCGTCGACTACTCGGAGCTCACCGTTCCCGAGGCCATCGAAGGCGTCATCGCGCGGCGCCTGGACCGGCTCTCAGGGGAGGCGGTGCGCGTCCTCGAGGCGCTGGCGTTGGCCCGGACCCCGCTCCCGCCGTCGGTGCTCTCGTCCATCACGGGCCTGTCGTCCGCCGCGACGGCTCAGGCTCTCGACGAGGCGGACACGACCGGCTTCCTTGCCGGCGGCGCCTTCAGGCACGACCTGTTGCGGCAAGCGCTCGGCGACCGCGTCCCGCCGGCACGACGGCGGCTCCTGCACGCGCTCATCGGCGAAGCCCTGGCAGGCGAGGCAGACAGTGCCCTCGTGGCCGAGCATTGGCTGGCCGCCGGCGAGACGACCAGGGCGCGTGAAGCCTGGCTGACCCGTGCCGCCGAGCTGCGCGCCAGCGGGTTGCAGCCGGCGGCGATAGAGATGCTGAAGGCGGCCCTCGCACGCGTACCGGGCGGCGTGGACGCGTCCTGGCTGCACTTGGGCCTGGCCGACGCCTACCGGGAGGCCGACAAGGTAGACGAGGCCGCGCGGCAGCTCGCCATCGTGCGCCAGATGGGCGCCGCCTCGGCCGAGCAGGCCGTCAAGCTGGGGCTGGTCAGCGCCTGGCTGTCGTTCCAGTCCGGACGGTTGCAGAACGCGTCAGAGGAGCTGGCCGACACCAAACGGATAGCCAGGAACCTGCCACAGGTCGAGAGCACCACTCTCGACCTCGTGATGCTCGAGGCCTCGATAGCCAAGGAGGAGCGGCAGGTGGAGCGCGCCCGCGAGCTGCTCGAGCCGGTCGTGAACAGGCTGCGTAAGGACCCGCCCACGGTCCGTCTGGTCCAGTACATGATCAGCCTGGGAGCGATCCTCGACGACCTCGAGAGGCACGACGAGGCTCTGGAGCTCAACCTGGAGGCCCTCTCCCTCGCCAAGGCCCTCGGCTCCGGCTATTACGTGGTGGACAGCACCGTCAACCTCGTCTACTGCCTCACCGAACTGGGACGCCTCGATGAAGCGATCGCCGCTGCGCAGGCGGCCCTGGACGCGGGTGACTACGACGGCATCCCGGTGCTGAGGAGCAACCTGGCCGCATCTCTCATGGACGCCGGCCGTTACGCCGAGGCGCGGGACCACTACGAGCTCCTGCTGGAGCAGGTCGAGACCACGTACATCCGGGCCATCGCGTTGGGGAGGCTGGCCGACTGCCTGGCTCACCTGGGACGGGCCGGCGAGGCTCGAGCCAGGATCGACGAGGCGCTCGACATCGCCGTCGAGGTGGAGTTGCCCGTGGCCGTGGGCTCCATCGCCTACGCGGTGTTCGCTCACGGGACGGTCGCGCAGGCGCAGCGTCTAGCGCGCATCACACAGAGGTTCGACCTCGAGCTCCTACCGCGCTACGCGGTAGAGCGACTGATCGAGGCGCTCGCCACGAGCGAGGTCGCGGCTAGCGTCCCTGACGCGTGGTGGTCCTCCGCGCGAGCAGCCGCGGTCGCGAAGTGACGCTCGTGTAACGCCCGGTTCAGAAGATGGGGGCATGGCCAGAGCTTCGACCGCCCCAGCCGTCCGCCGCACCGCCTTCGCATGGCTCGCGCTCACCGCACTCGTGGTCGGCGCCGCCCAGGACCTCACGGGCACCTACGTCACCCAGGTCGAGGGCGGCACGATCACCGTGGAGATCGTCATGCAGGGCGAGACGTTCAGCGGCAGGTTGCAGGGCCCCGGCGTCTCCTTCGACCTGGAGGGCTGGCTCCAGGACGGCACCGCCGTTGGGATAGCCACCTCCGCACAGGGCGCACTGGGGTTCGAGGCGCTCGTAGAGGGAGACACGCTCGGCCTGTGGTTCTACGAGGTGGTCGACGGCGCAGTCGTGCCGGAGAGCGAGATCGAGGTCATACTCCAGCGCGTCGGAGCCCCTACCGCTGGCACGCCGAGCCCTCCCGCCGGGCCCTCGTCGCCTCCGGCCGCGGCCTCCACCCCCAGCAAACAGCTGCCGGGCAACGCTCCCGCAGCGCCAGGTGGCTCAGCCCCGCCACGAGGCGGCCTGCTGCCGCCGCCGTCTGACTCGCCGGCACCGCAACAGGGCTCCCCGGTCATCGCCACCGGCGCCTACGGATCGCTTACGCAGGACGACGCCGTGGCGTTCATCGAGGCCCTCGAGTTCGTGCTCGCCCAGATCGGCTACGCCTCCACGTTCACGGACGCCGAGCGCGGCCAGGCTTACCAGGCCATCGCGCAGAACTACCCACAGCTCCCGCAGACGGATCAGGTCGTGCTCTCCCAGGCACGCGACATCTGGGAGCGGGTCCAGGCGGGCTGGTCGACCGCCACGCTCGACGAGCAGCGCGAGTTCGCTGTAGGGGTGCTGGTCCTGGCCTTCGGCGAGGAGACGGTGTCGCAATGGGCAGGCTCCAGCACCGGGCAGGGCGGCGGCGCCTGCACCACCTTCGAGGACTGCACGGGCAACCTCGTGGACGGCCAGAGCTGGGGTGACACGTTCAACGCCCAGAGCTGCTGGGCCGCGGCCGGCTGCAACTCGTACGACGCCAGCACGGGCACGTTCGACTACGACAGCGACTACTGAACGATGGCGCCGGCGCCCACGGGGCGGTCAGCCCGACGTCTGGCTCCTGTTGCCGGCGTAGAAGACCATCCAGTTGATCCCGAAGCGGTCCTCGAAGCTCGCGTAGCGCTCCGCCCAGTCTGTCTCTTGGAGCTCCATCTGCACCTTGCCCCCGGCGCTGAGGCCGTCGTAGACGCGCTTGGCTTCGTCGACGCTCTCCACGCCCACCATGACGTGGGTGCTGTTGCCCTTGGCCACGCTGCCGAACGACGGCGGCACATCGCTGCACATCAGTAGGTCGCCGTTGGGAAGCGAGATGGACGCGTGCATCACCATGTTCTCCTCGGCCTCAGGTACGCCACCGCCGAAGTCCTTGAACGCGACGATGTCGAGCTTGCCCCCGAAGACCGAGTGGTAGAACTCCATCGCCTCTCTGGCGTTGCCTGGGAAGTTGAGGTACGGGTCGAGTCTCATGGCTCGTGCTCCTCTCGAGGCCGGCTCAGGCAGCCGGCGCCTCCTCCGCAGCCCCTGTTCTGGGGGGCGATGCGAGCATGGCGACGGCTGCGGCCTGGGCAGCCTCCCAAGCCGGGTAGGAGCGCTCGAGCTGCTCCCATCCGCCGTCCGACAGCCTTACGTGACGCTCCCTCGCGTCCTCCGTGGCGTCGGACAGCACCCAGCCCTGCTCCTCGAGCAGCGCGAGGCTGCGGCTGAGCGTGGTGCGCTCCAGCCCGAGGATGTCCGCCAGACGGCTCACGGTCGCGCCACCCGTGTTGGCCAGCGCTGCCAGTACCGAGAACTGCGTGGAGCGCAGCCCGGTGGGCCTCAGCCACTCGTCGTAGTGGCGCGTGAGCATGCGGGCCGTGCTCCGTGCATCTAGGCACAGGCACTCCCTCGTAGCGGCTACCTGCTCGCGGCTCAGCACTCCTTGAGTGTATACGCACCTAAACCTGGCGGCAATCGCGGGCCGTCTCGACCGTGTCGACTCGCTCCACGTTGCGCCTGCCTTGTGTGACACTGGCGCGGTGACTCCGTTCCTCGAGCTCATGCTGGTGCTGGCGATCGTGCTCGCCGGCGCCAAGCTGGCCGGCTGGTTGATGGTGCGGCTGAACCAGCCTTCCGTGGTGGGCGAGATCGCGTTCGGGCTCATCCTGGGCCCGTCAGTCCTGAACCTCATGAGCTCGCCGCTGGTCACGCACCCGGCCGAGACGGGCGAGACGCTGCGCATGCTGGCGGAACTCGGCGTGGTCATGTTGATGTTCCTGGCCGGCTTGGAGACGGACCTGGGGGCCATGCGCGAGGTGGGTGTGCCGGCGTTCGCCGGAGCGGTTGGTGGTGTCATCCTGCCGTTCCTCGGGGGCTGGGGTTTGGGCGTGCTGGTCGGCATGCCCACGGGCGAGGCCGTCTTCCTCGGCACCATCCTCACCGCCACGAGCGTGTCGATAAGCGCTCAGACCCTGCTCGAACTGAGGAAGTTGCGCACCAGGGAGGGCATGACGATCCTCGGGGCGGCCGTCATCGACGACGTGCTCGGCATACTCATGCTGTCGATCGTCGTGGCCCTGTTCGCGTCCACGGGTGGTGCGGCCACGCCCATCTGGTTGGTGGCCGTGAAGATGGTGGCGTACTTCGCCGTCGCGGTCCTGCTGGCCCCCCTGATGCAGAGGCTGCTCGGCTGGTTCGCCAAGTTGCCCATCGCCGAGCCGCTCATGGCAGGTGCACTCGTGCTGGTGCTCGTCTACTCCTGGTCGGCCGAGTACCTGGGCGGCGTCGCGGCCATCACGGGGGCGTACCTCATAGGCATCCTGCTCGGGCGTACCGAGCTAAAGCACAAGCTCGAGCAAGGAACGCAGACGTTCACCTATGGGCTGCTGGTGTCAGTGTTCTTCGTGGACATAGGGCTCCGCGCCGACCTGGGGGCCGCGCTGCGGGGCGACCTCGTGTGGTTGGGCCTGGCGATCGTGCTCATCGCGACCGTCGCCAAGGTCATCGGAGCCGCCGCTGGTACGCGGCTGGCCGGGTTCTCGAACCTCGAGTCGGTACGGGTGGGTACCGGCATGGTCTCGCGGGGAGAGGTGGGGCTCATCGTCGCGGCGATCGGCGTCGAGCGCGGTGTGATACCGACGGACATCTTCGCCCTGATGGTCCTGATGGTCGTGGTGACGACGCTGATCACGCCGCTGCTGCTGCGGTGGACTTTCGGTATCGGTCAGCCTGCCGCAGAGATGGAGTGACACGGTGAGCTTCTGATAGAAGCAGTATCGACGACCGTCCTCCGCGCGCCCCTTGAGTCGGCGCGACACGTGCCCTAGCATGGTCGCGTCGTCACAAGCAGCCAACCTGGAGGGGGTGGGCCATGTTGGAGTTCCCGGGTTCGCAAGGCAACCACAGGCCTCTCGCGACAGTGGTCATCACGCTACTGCTGGGCATCCTTCTCGCTGCCTGCGCACCGACCGCGAGCAGTGGACAGACGGCTGGCCAGCGCTCTTCCCCTCAGACGGCGCTCGGCTCCCAGCGGGCGGCCTTGAGCCCGGCGTGCGCGTCGGCTGAGCAGGATGTAGCCATCCCGGACCCAGCGTTGGCTCGGGCCGTCATGAACAGCTTGAGATGGGACGACCGCGACGCGACCACCATCCCGTGCTCGCAGCTGGCCCGGATCACCTCGCTCATGGCTCGTGGCGTGGGTGACCTCGAGGGCCTCCAGTTCGCCGTGAACCTCTCATCGCTGAAGATCGAGGACTCAGATGTCGCCTCGCTCGCCCACCTCAACGGGCTAACGCGACTGCAGACGGTAGAGATCGTGAGAGGGAGCCTGGCCGGCCTGGACTCACTGAGCGACGTCCCGGCACTGACCGTCCTGAACGTAAGCGGGAACTCGATCGACGATCTGTCCGCCGTGGCGAGGTTCCCGCGACTGATTCACTTGCAGGCCAACGACAACAGACTCTCGGACATCTCTTCCCTCTCCGTGCTTCGCGATCTGTATTGGCTCGAGCTGAGCGACAACGACATCGCTGACATCTCTGCCTTGGCTTCGCTCACGTCACTGGGGGTCCTGAAGCTCAACCGCAACGCCGTGACAGATGCCGGGCCGTTGGCGGGCTTGACGAAGCTGGGCTGGATCGAGCTGGAAGACAACCTCCTCACGGACGTGGACTTCGTCACGAACCTTGAGCTACGGATCCTGAAGCTCGCTCGCAACCACATCACGTCCGTCAGAGGCTTGGCCAGCAACAGGTCTCTCGGTGCTGAGCAACCGTACGACTTGCGGCACAACTGCATAGACCTAGCCTCGGCGGACCCGTTCCTTCAGGACATGCTCGAGCGCGGAACGTCCTTGTTGCTGGAACCACAGTCCGAGTGTTCCGCCGGCTGACGGGAGATGGGTCAGTCCGCCGCCATCAGGCCGTGAGCCTCGACGCTTGGTGGCGGTGCGTCCGGGAACGCCAGCGCCTCGTCCAGAGGCACCTCCCGGCACTCGACGCCCGCGTCGGCCAACGCCGGCTCGAGGAACGCCAGGTTCCCCTTCCCGCGCTCGCTCGCGGTCAGGTAGAGCCTGTCGCGAGCCCGCGTGAGGGCCACGTACAGCAGGCGCCTGGCCTCGTCCTCCGACGCCAGCGCGCGCCTGTGCAGTAGGAGCCGCAGCACGACCGGGTCCGGGCTGTCCCCTTCCTCGCCCGCCAGCCTGACGCCCAGGCCGTGTTCGGCGTCGAGGACGAACGAGGTGTCGTCACCGGCGCCCTCGTAGCTGAGGTCGGCGACGAACACGACGGGCCACTCCAGCCCCTTGCTGCGGTGGACGGTGGTGAGCGTCACGGCGTCGCCCGGCTGGAGGACGGGCCGCGGCAGACTGGCGCCGGCCGCCTGGATGCGCCGCAGCTGCCTCGCGACCGTGAACGCGTCGCGGTGCCAGCCCTCGAGCTCGCGCACGACGCTCAGGAAGGCTCGCCAGTCCGCCAGACGGCGCCGCCCGCCGGACAGGTTCGCGACGACGGCCGAGTAACCGGTCGCCTCGTCGAGGGACTGCAGCAGCCGACTGGGCACAACGTCCCAACGCTGGGCGAGCACGTCCTGGATCACGGACCTCGCCCGCGCCAGCTCCCCGCCCGGTTCGGAGGCGAGGAGGTGCTCCCACCAGCCGATCTCGCGCTCGCCCGCGCGTGGCTCGGCGGCAGTTCCCGCATCCGGCAGCGCAGACCCGCCATCCACCTGGAGATGCGACCTGTTCGGGCGCGGCAGCGTGGCGGCGAACCGGGCCAGAGCAGCGTCGTCCACGGCGAAGAACGGTGAACGCAGCAACGCCACCAGGGCGATCGAGTCGTCCTGGTCTGCCAGGAAGCGCAGGGCAGCGGCGCCGTCCTTGGCCTCACGCGTCTCCAGCAGGTCGCCGCCGGCGACCTCCACGGCCGGCACGCCGAGGGCAGGCAGCACAGCGGCGAACGTCTCGAAAGGAGCGCTGCCGCGAGCGAGCACGGCCACGTCGCCGAACCGGACCGGGCGCAACTGGTCCGTCTCGGGGTCGGCGACGGGCGTACCGGTCGCCACGAGGTCGCGGATCAGTCCAGCTAGTAAGTGGGCCTCGTTGAGCCTCCTCACCCTGCTGTTGCCCCGACCCACGCAGGCGTGGAACTGCATGTAGCTCCCGACCCGAGCGGGAGCGCTCCTCACGGCTCGCAGCGGCCCGTGAAGCCCGCGGAGGAGTGCCGCGAACACCGGCTCCTGCTCCACGGTCAGGCCCGCGTGAGCTCTGAACGTGCTGGTTAGCTCCACGTGCTGGCCGCCGGCAGCCACGATCCGATCACGGAACCGCCTGAAGACCTCCACGTCGGCGCCGCGGAAACCGTAGATGGACTGCTTCTCGTCGCCGACTACGGTGAAGGTGGAGCCCTCCATGAGGTGCTCCAGGATGAGTGCCTGCACGGGGTTCGTGTCCTGGAACTCGTCTACCAGTACGGCGCGCCAGCGTCGCCGGTAGTGGCGGCGTACGTGCTCGTGGGCCAGTGCGCGCAGCGCATGGAGCTCCAGGTCTGCGAAGCCGAGGACCCTGGCCTCGCGCCTGGCGGCTTCGAAGCGTGCAGACGTGAGTCCGTATGCGGTGCGGATGTGCGGCAGCATCGCCGCCAACGCGTCATCCGCCGCTCCCCACTGGATGGAGAGAACGCCCTTCTCGCACTCGGCCTTGATCGCGTCGCGGGCCGGTCCGAGGACCTCCTTGACGGCCTCGAGCGCGCCGGGCTGCCAGGCGTCCTTCTTGCCGCCACGCAGGTCGACGAGGTTGGCCAGCTCCGAAGCCCGCACCGGGTCGTGGTCCTCGAGCGCCGTCAGGGCGGCCAGGCAGGCTCGCCGCGCTATCTCCTTCTTGTCTCCTTCGGCTCCCGCGTGGGCGCTCAGGACGGCGCGCCATTCACGCCAGCGCGAGTCGGCGGCGATCCTCTCGTACGCTGCCCGGTGCTCCTCCGCCAGCATGGCTCGCCAGTCGTCCGGCCCACGCTCGAGCGCCGGGCCGGCGGCCAACGGGTCGGAGACGAGCGCGCCGAGGACGGTCCTCAGGACGTAGACGGGCACCGCAGACACCACCTCTGGCGGCAGCGCTGCGATGGCTTCCTCCAGCTGCTCGGCGTGCCACAGAGCACCCTCGACGTCGTCCAGGACTGTGAAGTCAGGGGCTACCTCGGCCTCGTCTGGGTGGTCGCGGCAGACGCGGGCGGCGAGAGCGTGGATCGTGCTGATCTGAGCGGCCTCCAGCTCCACTCGCGACCGCCTGTCCAAGGGCCGCTCCTCCCTGACAAGCGAGCGGATGCGGCTCCTCAGCTCGTCGGCGGCCTTCTCGGTGAAGGTGACGGCCACGACCTCGAGGGGGGAGAGCCCGCTCTCCAGGTGGCGCAGGTAGCGGTGGGCGAGCATCTTCGTCTTGCCGGTGCCGGCACCGGCGACCACCGCGACGGACCCGGGCGCCTCGACAGCCTGCGCCTGCTCGGGGGTGAGCCCCGCGACGCTCACGGCGCCTCCTCGCGTTCGACCGAGTCCACCGTGGTCTTGCGCGACAAGTCGCCGC
>JBDZWC010000138.1:0-6959 GCA_040256005.1 Deinococcaceae bacterium
AGCGGGCGTGCATCTTGTCCTCGACCATGTGGTAGAGCTTCATGATGTACATGATCCCGACGACGATGGGAGCGTCGATCGCCTCCCCCGTCCGGCCGTCGTACAGGACGGCCTTGCCGGTGCGCGACAGCGCCTTGTAGGCACCCTCGGGGTCGAGACCCTCCGGCAGGACGCCCACCTTGGCGGCGCGCCTGTACACCTGCAGCTCGCGCCTGTCCCATCCGAAGTCGTACTCCTTGTACTCCTCGAGGTCGGCGACCGCCGTCTCCTCTAGGAGGTCCTTGATGCCGGCCTCGCCGGCGCCGTCGAAGACGGGCGTGACGTACGAGACGCCCTTCTTGAGCGCGGCCATCCCCAGGTGCGTCTCGAGGATCTGGCCGAGGTTCATGCGTGAGGGGACGCCGAGCGGGTTGAAGACGAGGTCGACCGGGGTGCCGTCCTCGAGGAACGGCATGTCCTCCGGCGGCAGGATCTTCGCGACGACGCCCTTGTTACCGTGCCTGTTCGCGAGCTTGTCGCCCTCGATCAGGCGGCGCTTCTGGGCCACGTAGACGCGGACCATCTCCTGCACGCCTGGCCGCAGCTCGACGCCTGGGTCGCCGCGGCGGAAGCGCACGGTGCGCAGGATGATGCCGCCGTCACCGGGCGGGACCTTGAGGGAGGTGTCCTTGACCTCCTTGGCCTTCTCGCCGAAGATCGAGCGCAGCAGGCGCTCCTCCGGGGTGGGGTCCTTCTCGCCCTTGAAGCTCGTGTGACCGACGAGGATGTCGCCGGGGCGGACCTCCGCGCCGATGCGCACGACGCCGTCCTCGTCCAGGTCGCGCAGGGCGGCCTCGGAGAGCCCGGGGATGTCGCGGGTGATCTTCTCGGGCCCGAGCTTGGTGTCGCGGGCTTCCTTCTCGAACTTCTCGATGTGGACGCTCGTGAAGATGTCGTTGCGGACCAGGTTCTCGGACAGCACGATGGCGTCCTCGAAGTTGTAGCCGTCGAACGGCATGAGCGCGATCAGGATGTTCTGACCCAGCGCCAGGCGGCCCTGCTGTGAGGCCGGGCCGTCGGCGATGACGTCGCCCTTCTTGATCTTCTGGCCCAGGCTCACGATGGGCTGCTGGTTGAGGTTCGTGTTCTGGTTGGAGCGCTGGAAGCGCGTCAACACGTACTCGGTCTCGATGCCCTTGGCGCCCTCGGTGACGATGCGGTTGGCGTCCACGTAGGTCACCTCGCCGTCGGCCGTGGCCAGCAGCACGGTGCCGGAGTCGCGCGACACGCGCTCCTCGACGCCGGTGCCCACGAAGGGCGCCTCGGCCTTGATGAGCGGCACGGCCTGCGACTGCATGTTCGAGCCCATGAGCGCGCGGTTGGCGTCGTCGTGCTCGAGGAACGGGATGAGCGAGGTGGGGACGGAGATGACCTGCTTGGGCGAGACGTCCATGAGGTCCACCTCCTCGGCGGTGACGAAGTACGGGTCGCCGAGCCGTCGCGCCACGATCGTCTCGGTAGCGAAGGTGCCGTCGTCGTTGAGCGGCGTGTTCGCCTGGGCGATCGTGTGCTTGTCCTCCTCGTGGGCCGTGACGTACACGACCTCCTCGGTGACCCGCCCGTTCTTGACCACGCGGTAGGGGGCCTCGATGAACCCGAGGTCGTTCACCCGCGCGTAGGAGGCCAGCGAGGTGATGAGGCCGATGTTGGCGCCTTCCGGCGTCTCGATCGGGCAGATCCGGCCGTAATGAGTACGGTGGACGTCACGCACGTCGAAGCCGGCGCGCTCGCGCGTCAGGCCGCCCGGTCCCAGCGCCGAGATGCGGCGCTTGTGGCGCAGCTCGGAGAGCGGGTTGACCTGGTCCTTGAACTGCGAGAGCTGGCTGCGGCCGAAGAACTCGCGCAGCGCGGCCACGATGGGCCGGCTGTTGACGAGCTTCTGAGGCGTGGCGGCATCGGGGTTGCCGAGGAGCATGCGCTCGCGCACGCCGCGCGCCATGCGCCCGAGGCCCACGCGGATCTGGTCGGCGACGAGCTCGCCGACGGTGCGGATCCGACGGTTGCCGAGGTGGTCGATGTCGTCCTCGAAGTAGCCCTCCATGCCGGCCTGCAGGCTCACGAGGTACTGCAGGGTGGGCACGAGGCCGAAGTCCACGAAGCGACCGTCCTCGAAGCCGAGCAGGGTGTTGCGCTCGTGCTTGAGACCCAGCTTGTCGTTCATCTTGTAGCGGCCCGCGTCGCCCAGGTCGTAGCGCCTGGGGTCGGCCAGCAGCCCGAAGAGGTACTGCGTGGCCTTGTCCACCTTGGGTGGGTCGCCGGGACGCAGGACCGTGAAGAGCCTCAGCAGCGCCTCGTCCGGGGTGATGCCGGCCGCCCCTTCCTGCTCGAAGGTGACGTCGATGAGGGACTCGTTTCCGGCGAAGAGCTCGCGGATCTGGGTGTCGCCGTGGCCGAGGACGCGCAGGAGGAGGGTGAAGGGGAACTTGCGCTTGTTCACCTTCATCCAGAGCACGCCGGCGTTGTCGAACTCGACCTCGATCCACGGCCCCCGCTTCGGCATGGGGATGATGCTGGCCGTGTAGCGCTTGTCGCCGTCTGGTAGGACGGCGCCCGTGAAGTACACGCCGGGCGAGCGGTGGATCTGCGAGACGATCACGCGGTCGGCGCCGTTGATGATGAAGCTGCCGTCCTCCGTCATGAGCGGCAGGTCGCCCAGGAAGACCTCGTCCTCCTTGATGAGGCCGGTGTCCTTGTGGACGAGCTGCAGCTTGGCGAACAGGCCGGCGTGGTAGGTGAGGTCCTTCTCGCGGCATTCGTCGGGGCCGTACTCGGGGTCCTGCAGGCGGTACTCGAGGAAGTCGAGGACGAGGTCGGTCTGGCGGCCGCGCTCGGTCTCGTCGATCGGGAAGACCTCCTTGAAGGCGGCCTGGAGCCCGACCTCTTCGCGCTGCGCAGGCGACTTGTCCTTCTGCAGCAGGCTCTCGTAAGACTTGATCTGGATGTTCGTCAGGTTGGGAAGCTCTATGACTTCCCTGATCCTGCCGAAGCTTCTTATCTCGCGCATCCTCATCCCTCCACCTGGCTGGGGGCCCTCGAAACGCTTGGGTTCGCGGCGCTCACGCGAACGGTTGCCGACACGTGGGTGCGCTCTGCCACGTGCGCGGCCGCCGTGTGGTACCTGTATGGGGTCGGTACTGACGAGCCACCGCGGCCCGCCGGCACGACGAACTGACGCCGGGTCTCTTGGCCAGCGCCTCTGGATGGACCTTCCGTTGTCGAACCTGAAGAGAACTGGGTCAAGATAGCGTTGTGAAGCGTACCAAGGCGTCCGCCGCAGCCGGGTAGCCTGGCTGGCATTCCCGGCCGCGCGCGGCCGACCTGGTTGGTTACGTTAGTGACTACTGGTCACTACCTCCCTGAGTGCATCCGGCACGCTGGGCGCCGCGGGCCTCGAACGGGCCCGCAGTCCCACGCTTACTTGACCTCGACGGAGGCGCCCGCAGCCTCGAGCTTGCCCTTGACGTCCTCGGCTTCGTCCTTCGAGACGTTCTCGACGACGACGCCGCCCGCTTCCACCAGGTCCTTGGCTTCCTTGAGGCCGAGGTTCGTGATGGCGCGTACTTCCTTGATCACCTGGAGCTTCTTGTCACCGGCGCTCGTGATGGAGACGGTGAACTCGGTCTGCTCCTCGGCGGCGGCCGGGGCTTCGCCACCAGCGGCCGGGGCGGCCATCATGGCGCCCATCGGCATGGCGGCCGCGGCCTCCACGCCCCACTTGTCCTTGAGTCCGTCGACGAGGTCGACGAGCTCCATCACCGTCAGTCCGCTCAGCTGTTCGATGACAGCTTCTCTATCGAATGCCATTTCAGGCCTCCTGTTCCTTCTGCTTGTCCGCGTAGTTGTTGATCACCGTTACCAGCTTCTGCGGCGGTGCGGAGAGCACGCCGACGAGCTGCTGCATGGGAGCGAGCAGCACGCCCAGTAGCTGGCTCTGTGCCTGTGCCTTGGTAGGCAGCTTCGAGACGCGCTCGAGCGCGTCTGGGCCGAGGACGTTGCCCTCGAGCCTGCCACCCTTGGACACCGGGAGTTCCTTCGGGTGGTCCTTGGCGAAGTCCCTGAGGGCCTTCACCGGCGCCGCCATGTCCTCGCCCACCAGCACCAACGCTGTGGGACCAGTGAGGACCTCGTCGAACCCCTCTACCCCGTGCTCCTTGAGCACGACGTTGATGAGGGTGTTCTTGGCGACCAGGACGCGTCCGCCGGCCTCGCGCACCTTGGTGCGGAGGGCGCCGAACTCACCCGCGGAGAGTCCCTGGTAATCCACCAGGAAGAACGTGGACGCGCCACCGAGCTGCTCGCGGAGCATCTCGACGGCCGCCTGGTTCCTGGGGTTGGCCATGGTTACCTCTCTATCGGTCTAGGGATCGCTTCGCCCGCTCGCTCGAGAGCGGGACTGGCCGCGAAACGCAGTCGCGAGGGCGCGTGGCGCCCACCGTCAACGTCTCGGCAGGATCTTTAAGCCTGGCGGGCCCCTGCTGTCTCCAACGCCGTGGTGCAAAGCTCGCGCTGCGCACCGGGATGCCTATGTTCAAGCCTCGACGCGGGTTCCGCTCAGGGCGACCCTGACGCTGGGTCCCATGGTCGAGGTGAGGTAGATCGTCTTCAGGTACTGGCCCTTGGCGGCGTCTGGCTTGGCGGCCTCCACCGCGGCCTTGAGGGCCTCGAGGTTCTCCGCCAACTGGTCGGGGGCGAAGCTGGCCTTGCCGATAGGAGCGTGCACGACGCCGGTCTTGTCGCTGCGGAACTCGATCTGGCCGGCCTTGAGAGCGCGCACGATGCCACCGATGTCGGTGCCGACGGTGCCGGCCTTCGGGTTCGGCAGCAGACCGCGGGGACCCAGCACTCGGCCGAGCTTGGAGCCCACCTGCGCCATCATGTCCGGGGTCGCCACGACGGCGTCGAAGTCCATCCAGCCGCCGAGGATCCGCTCGATGATCTCGGCCCCGCCCACGAAGTCGGCGCCGGCAGCCTCCGCGGCCGCAGCCCCGTCACCCTGGGTGATGGCCAGCACGCGGACGGACTTGCCGGTGCCGTGCGGCAGGGCCACCGTCCCGCGGACGTTCTGATCGGACTTCCTCGGGTCGATCCCCAGACGGAAGTGCGCCTCGATGGTCTCGTCGAACTTGGCCGTGGCCAGTTCCTTGACGAGCGTGGTGGCTTCGCCGGGGTCGTACGTGCGGTCGCGGTCCACCTTGCCTTCGAGCTGCCGGTAGCGCTTGCCGTGCTTAGGCATCCGGGGCCCCCTCGACGGTCACGCCCATGGAGCGCGCGGTGCCGGCGATGATGCGCGCGGCGGCCACCTCGTCGCTGGCGTTGAGGTCCGCCATCTTCTGGCGGCCGAGCTCGATGCACTGGTCCCAGGTGAGCTTGCCGACCTTGTCCTTCTGCGGGGCGCCAGAGCCCTTGTCGATGCCGGCCGCCTTCTTGATGAGGTAGCTGGCGGGCGAGGTCTTGGTGATGAACGTGAAGGACCTGTCGGCGTAGATCGTGATCTCGACAGGGACGATCGCGCCGGCCTGCGAGGCCGTCGCGGCGTTGTACTCCTTCACGAACTGCATGATGTTGGCCCCGAACTGACCTAGCGCCGGACCTACCGGCGGGGCCGGCGTCGCGGCGCCAGCGGGCAGCTGGAGCTTCACGAGCCCTGCTACTTTCTTAGCCATCCTGCCTCCTTAAGCTCCCCCACGGATCGGCGGTCCGCGGGGTCTAGACGCTTGTCGCAACGGCGCTCATGCCGCCGGCCGCGCGCCCGCCCGGGCGCATGCGGGGCCGGCGTCAGGCGCGAACGACCTGTGAGAAGTCGAGCTCGACGGGGGTCTCGCGTCCGAAGATGGACACGAGGACCTTCAGCTTGCCGCGCTCCGGGTTGACCTCTGAGACGACGCCGGTGAAGTCGGCGAACGGACCGCCGGTGACCTGGACCATCTCGCCGACGTTGAACGAGACGCGGACCTTGGGAGCCTCCCTGGAGCCGGTGACGCCGATGCTGGCGAGCATGCGGCTCTCCTCCTCTGGCGAGAGGGGGACGGCGCGGGTAGCCGTGCCCACGAAGCCGGTCACGCCCGGCGTGTACCGCACGACCTCCCAGGCCTCGTTGGGCTCGTCGGGGTTATCCCCCAGGTCCATCTGAACGAAGATATAGCCGGGGAAGAGCTTGCGCTCCGTCGGCTCGGTCTTGCCGCCGCCGACGTGCTCCACCGTCACCTCTTTGGGCACCACTACCTGATAGATGCTGTCGGCCATGCCAAGAGCCCTGGCCCGGTTGAGGATGTTCTCCCTGGCCTTCTCTTCATGACCAACGTAGGTGTGAACGGCGTACCACTCGATACTCATTTGCTTCCCTCGGTCAACGTGCTAGAGCGATCGCCTTGCCAGGCGAGCGCGGATCGCGGCGTGTTCTTCCGTCAGATGATCAGCTTGATCAGGTTGCCCAGCGTGACGTCGGCCACCAGCAGGAAGATCGCGGTCAGGACGACGAACAACAGCGTCGCCTGGGTCGACTGCACGACCTCCCGGCGTGTGGGCCAGGTGACCCTGCCGAGCTCGGCACGCGAGTTGCGGAGGTACTGCACCAGGCCACGGAACACGTCAGACCTTGACCTCTCTGTGCACCGTGTGCTTGCGGTCCCACGGGCAGTACTTGCGCAGCTCGAGCTTGGGCTGCGTGTTGCGCCGGTTCTTGTGCGTCGCGTAGTTGCGGCGCTTGCACTCGGTGCACTCGAGCAGCAGTTTGATCCTTACGTCACTGGCCATGATGGCCTCCCAATCTTAGAAGCGTAACAGGGGTCGGCCCCGTCTGTGAAGGGGCAGGCTACGGCCGCCGACCCAGGGTGGCGGGTCGGCGGCCCGTGGAGCGGCGGTCCTCTACTTCGTGACCTTGGTTACGACGCCCGCCCCAACGGTACGCCCACCCTCACGAA
>JBDZWC010000024.1:0-29882 GCA_040256005.1 Deinococcaceae bacterium
CGCCTCGCTGGATCCCCACCTCGGCCTCGACACGTTCAGGCCGCCGGCATCCCAGCACGAGGCTCTGGTCGGCATAGCGGGAGAGGACCGTGGATGCGTGACCGTCGCCATCCAACCTGACGAGCGCCGGCTCGTTGGCTACGTCGCCTTCCATGCGCCGTCGGAGGTGGAGACGTGGGGCGACGACGCCAGCGGCGCCATCGTAGAGCTGGGAGCCGTGGAGGTCGCCGACGTCATGCGCGGGCAACGGCTCGCCGAGCGGATGTTGACCGCGTCCTTCGCAGACGGCCGGTTCGACGACACCGTCGTGTTCGCGACCCTTTACCGCTGGCACTACGATCTGGGTCGCACGGGTCTCGGCGCGCTCGGGTACCGCCGGATGCTGGAGCGCCTCTACGGCACGGTAGGCTTGGTGCCCACGAGCACCACCGACCCGGAGATCGCCCACGACCCGGCCAACCGACTGGTGGCGCGAGTGGGGCCGCACGCGCCGCCGGCCGTGGTCGCGGAGTTCGACAGGCTGAGGAACCGCCTGTGGGGAACCACGACGAGGAGGACGTAGGTGCTGGTAGCAGACGTGATGACCCGCCAGGTCGTCGCGATCGGGCCCGACACGCCCATCCGCGACGTCCAGGCGCTCATGGAGCAGCGCAACATCAGGCACTTCCCGATCCTCGAGGGGCGCGCCGCCCCTGGACAGCCGGACGCTCTCGTCGGGATCGTCTCGGACCGCGACGTGAGGCTCGTGGGCGCCGACCACCCCAAGGCGCCGGCAGGCGTGAGGTCGTCAGACCCTATCAGCCGCCTGATGGTCACGGACGTGGTCACGGCGCATCCGGGCGACCCCATCGAAGAGACCGCCAAAGCCATGCGCACTCGCAAGATCGGAGCCATGCCGGTCATGGACGAAGGCTCACTGGTCGGCATCGTGACGGCAGCTGACCTGCTCGACGCGCTGGTGAAGATGTCGGGGGTCGAGCAGGCGTCAGCGAGGTTGGAGGTCGAGGTAGCCAACCGCCCCGGCGCCCTGGCGGAGCTCTTGGGCCTCATCGCCGACAGGCGGGTGAACGTCGTCAGCGTGATGACGACGCGCGGCGACGCCGAGACCGTGTCCTTCGTCCTGCGCGTCTCGACCGTCGACGCCCACGGCCTCGCCCGGCACCTCAGGCGGGCCGGGGTGACCGTCGCCTGGCCGCCGGAGAAGCAAGCGGTACCGTGACCGGCGCGCCGGTCAGGTTCGTGTTCGACCCGGAGCTGGCGGCCTTCCAGCTCACCCCCGAGCACCCCTTCAAACCCGTGCGCTACGAGCTCGTGCGTACGCTCCTGCTGGCCGCCGGCGTGCTGACGGCCGACGAGGTGGTGGCGCCCACGCCGGTCGGGGACGACGACCTGCTTACCATCCACGACGCTGACTACGTCGAGATGGTGCGGGCGGCATCCGACCCAGCGAGGCGCCCGCCAGACGTCGAGCTGCAGCGCTACGGGCTGGCCACCTCCGACAACCCTGTCTTCCCACGCATGCACGAGCTGGTGCGCGGCGTCGTCGCGGCCACCGTCACGGCGGTGGAGCTGGTCGCCACGGGCAGGGCGTTGCGCGCCAGCAGCTTCGCGGGCGGTCTGCACCACGCCATGCGCGACAAGGCCTCGGGCTTCTGCGTCTACAACGACCTGGCGGTGGCGATGAGGCGCGCCGTGGACGTTCATGGGATGCGGGTGGCGTACGTGGACGTGGACGCTCACCACGGCGACGGCGTCCAGTGGCTGTTCTACGACGACCCGAACGTGCTCACCATCAGCCTCCACGAGTCAGGTCGGTACCTGTTCCCCGGCACGGGCTTCACGTACGAGACGGGCAACGGCAGGGGACGCGGCACCGCCGTCAACATGCCGCTCGAGCCGTTCACCGACGACGACAGCTTCGTCGACGCTTACGAGGCGGTGGTGCCCGCAGCGGTCGAGCGCTTCGCGCCCGACCTGATCGTGCTGCAGGCGGGGGCGGACATGCATCACCGCGACCCGCTCGCGAACCTGAACCTCTCGCTGGCGGGGATGACACATGCGTTCACGCGCACCGTCGAACTTGCCGACCGCCACGCCGGTGGCCGCCTCGTCGTGACGGGAGGCGGGGGCTACGACCCGTACCGGACCGTGCCGAGGGCCTGGTCGTTGGCGTGGTCCGCCCTGTCGGGCCGCGAACTGCCCTCGGACCTGCCGGCGAGCTGGCGCGCGGGATGGACGCAGCGACTGGGCGTAGAGCTGCCGGCCACCTTCGACGACCCGGCGCCGCCGCCCGTTCCCCGGAGAGCCGCGATCGCGAGCCGCAACCGGTCGGTCGCCGACCGCCTCATGGCCCAGCTGGCTGACATCTGGGGCGTTACCCTGCAACCATGAAGATCGGGTTCATCGGACTGGGCACGATGGGCGCGCCCATGGCGCGCCGGCTCCTTCAAGCCGGTCACGAGGTGACCGTCCACAACCGGACCCGCTCACGCGAAGAGCCGTTGGCCGCGCTGGGCGCCGCGCGCGCGGGCGACCCGCGCTCGTGTGCCGTGGGCCGAGAGGTCGTGTTCACGATGGTCTCTGACACGCCCGACCTGGAGGCCGTGGTGTCCGGCGACGCCGGTGCGGCCCACGGCCTCGAGCCGGGCGCCGTGCTGGTCGACATGAGCACGGTCAGCCCGGCCGCTACGCGGCGGCTCGCCGCGGAGCTGACAGGGCGCGGTATCGCCATGCTCGACGCCCCGGTCTCCGGCGGTAGCGAAGGGGCGGAGAACGGCACCCTCTCGATCATGGTCGGGGGCGACGCCGACGCGCTCGAGCGCGTGCGCCCGCTTCTGGAGGTCCTCGGCAAGACGATCACCCACATCGGTCCGAGCGGTGCCGGGCAGGTGGCCAAGGCCGTTAACCAGGTCGTGATCGCGGGGACCTACGCTGCGGTTGCCGAGGGCATGGCACTCGCCCAGCGCTCCGGCGTCGATACGGACGCCCTGGTGCGCGCGCTGTCCGGCGGGGCCGCCGGCTCCTGGATCCTCGCGAACCGGGCGGGCAACATGCTGCGGGGCGACTACCCTCTAGGGTTCAGGACGCGGCTGCACCGCAAGGACCTGGGGATCGCCCTGTCGGAGGCGCGGGACCTGGGCGTGAGCATGCCGGTGGCGGCCTACGTGGAGCAGGTCGAGACCGGGCTGGTAGGACGCGGCTACGGCGACGAGGACGTGTCCAACGTGGCCCGAGTCGTGAGAGAGATGGCGGGCCTGGACGACTGAGGCGCCGTCACAGCCGGGCGATGAGCTCGGTACGGCGGAGCGAGCGTGCCCCCAGCCACAGGAGAGCCGCGGCGGCCAACCACAGGACCAGACCCAGCAGCACGACCAGCCACGCGCTGAAGTACATGAGCCCGGTCACCTGTCCGATCATCAGCGCCACGATGGGGAGCACGACCACTCCCCCCAGCTGGTACGCCTCCTGGAACGTGCGGACGCGGGACGACACGATCACCGAGGTGCCCAGGCCCACGGCGGCCGCCGCCGGCATCACCCAGACGAGCAGGACCAGCCACATCGTCGTCGGCATGAAGACGCGGCCCATGGTCGGCCAAGCCGCCACGTTGGCGGTGACGCAGTAGACGACGAAGCAGATGCAGCCGACGACCACCGCCGGCAGCCAAGCCGAGAGCATCTTCGCCAGCACGAGGTCGCGATCCGAGATCGGGCTGTAGACGAGCGCCTCGAGCGTTCCCCGCTCCTTCTCGCCAGCGAACGAGTCGGCCGCGAGCACGCTCGCGACCATCAGCGGCACGATGAGGAACAGCGGCGCCAGGAGGTAGACGAGGCCGAGGACGACGGCCTGCTGGTCGGGGTCCAACCCTGAGACCCTGGCGACCAGGTCAGGCGAGAGCGTCTCCAGCTGGTCGGCGAGCTGTCCCATCCCTGCGGCCGTTCGCGGCGCCACGAGGGCGAGCAACAAGGGCAGCCCCACCATGACGATCAGCGGCACCATGACGAACGGGACGGAGACGGCCTTGCTGGACAGCGCTACCGTCACGTCCTTGCGCACGATCGCGCGGAGAGCGCGCCCGGAAGGCGACGGCGACGCGGGCTGCACGTTCAGCCGCCCTCCCCGTAGATCGAGAAGTACACGTCCTGCAGTGTCGCGCGAACGGGTTCCACGCGGTAGACGCTCAGCTCGGACCCGACCAACAGCGCCACCACGCGCGGAGCGGAGCCGGCTGGCAGGTGGTCGATCGTGAGCTCGTCACCGACCGGGGCCAGCTCGACAGCAGCGTCGGGGAACGCCGCACGCACGGACTCCAAGGCACGCTTCCCCTCGCCGAGACCCACCTCGACGATGAGCCGTCCCGGCAGGCGGCCGGCGAGCTCGGCAGGTGTGCCGATGGCGACGACCGCACCGGAGCGCATGACGGCAACCCGGTCGCACACGGCCTGGGCCAGCCCGAGGTCGTGCGTACAGAGGACGACCGTGCGACCCTCCCCGGCGCTCTGCTCCCGCAGCGACGCGGTCACCTCGCGCGACGCCACGGGGTCCAGGCCGGACGTCGGCTCGTCGAGGAACAGCAGTTCCGGCTCGTGCTGCAGCGCTCGGGCGAGCGCCAGCCTCTGCTTCATCCCCTTGCTGAAGCCGCCCACCTTCCTGTCGGCCGCATCCGTCAAGCCGAAACGCGTCAGCATCTCTGCGATCCGGCCGTCCACCCGCTCCCGCGGGTAACCGTACACATCGGCGTAGTAGCGCAGGTTCTGCCTGGCGGTCAGGCGCTCCTCGAGCGCGTGGTTCTCTGGCAGTACGCCGAGGCGGGACCGCACGGCAGGGCCGTCCGCGAACGGCGAGAGGCCGAAGACGCGGGCGGAACCCGCCGTGGGTGTCAGGATGCCGGCGAGCATGCGGATCGTCGTGGTCTTCCCCGCCCCGTTGTGGCCCAGGAGAGCCAAGACCTCTCCTCGTCCCACCACGAGGTCGAGCCCGTCCACCGCCACCTTCTCCCCGAATCTGCGCGTCAACCCCGTCGCTGCCACGACCGGCGCGTCTCGCGAGGAGGACCGCACCATCACGGCCGCACCGCCACGGCCCACACGCGGTCCGCGTCTTCACCGGCCGGCTCGCCGTCCGGGTGCAGCACCACCCGCACGTCCGCGAACCCCGCGCCCTCCAGCAGCCGCGTGAGGGTAGGTGCGTCGTACCCCCTCTCGACGTGGCGCTCGACGAAGCTGCCGTCAGCCGTGCTGCAGTAGGCCTCGACGTACGCCAGGCCCGTCTCAGCGTCGTACTCGTGACGCCAGGAGTAGTAGACGTCGTCGGCCCAGCCCTCGACCTTGCCGCCCGCCCACAGCTCCCGCATCGCCAGCTCCGTGTTGGCATCGAACACGAAGCAGCCGCCTGGCGCCAAGTGACGGTGGACGTTTCGGCAGGCGGTCAACAAGGACTCCTCCGTCAGCACGTTGTTGAGCGAGTCGAACACGGAGTAGACGAGGTCGAACTCACGTCCCAGGGAGAAGCTCCCGAAGTCGCCGTCGTGGAAGGGCACGCCGGGTAGCTTCCGTCTGGCCACGGCCAGCATCTCGGGACTGGCGTCGAGGCCCTCTACCGGGAGCCCGCGAGCCGCGAACGGCGCCGTGGAGTTGCCGGTGCCGCACCCCAGGTCGAGCGCGGGCCCGCCGGAGTAGCCGCGGCCCGTCGCCAGGCGCAAGACGAACTCGGCCCACAGGTCGTACTCGACGTCGGCCATGATCTCGTCGTAGACGTCTGCCAGCGCCGTGAACGGTCTGGCGGAGAACGGAGTGCCGGCGTCCGTCACGATCCGACCTCAGGACACGGCCACACGGTCCGGCCTGTCGCACCCCGGGACATGGGCCATCCGGAGGCACCGGTTGCCGCTCGCACGTCGGCGGGTCAAACGGCTCGTTCGTCGACGATCAACGCGACCTTGCCCATGTTGCGGTTGGCGCGCATGTAGGAGTGGGCCTCCTCGACGTCCTCCAGGCGGTAGGTACGGTCCACATGCGGCGTGATGTGGCCGCCTTCGAGGTCAGCGCCGAACCGCGCCAGGAACTCCTGTCTCACCTTGAGCTTCTCGGCGAGCGGCCGGTGACGCAGGGTGGAGCCGATCAGCTTGAGGCGCCGCGTCATGAGCTCCCGGATGTCAAGTTGAGCGCGCCTGCCCCCCAGGGTCGCGATGAACACGATCCGACCCCCGGTGCCGAGGACCTCCAGGTTGGCGGCGAAGTACTCCTCGCCCACGATGTCGAGGATCACGTCGACACCGGCCCCGCCGCCGTGCTCGGCGATCGCCTCCTCGAACGGACGAGCCAGCCTGTCGATCGCCAGGTCCGCGCCCAACCGCTCGCACAAGGCGACCTTCTCGGGTCCGCCAGCCGTGGCGTAGACCGTGCAACCGGCCCGTTTGGCGAGCATGATCGCGTACGTGCCCACGCCGCTGGCCCCGCCGTGAACGAGCACCCGCTCGCCCAGCTTCAGTCGGGCCTCCATGAACAGGTTCAGGTACGCGGTGAACGCCACCTCCGGAAGCGACGCCGCCTGCGCCCAAGACCAGTCCTCCGGCACCGGCATGAGCATGCCCGCCGGCACTGCCACGTACTGACCGTAGCCACCGCCGGGCAGCAGCGCCGTGTAGCGGCGCCCGGGTTCGACGCCGGCGGCCTCCATGACCGCCTCATCGCCGGCCACCACGTAACCCGCAGCCTCGAGCCCGAGCACCTCCGTCTCGCCCGGCGGTGGCGGGTAGTTGCCCGCCGCCTGGGACAGGTCGGCGCGGTTGAGGGCCGTCGCCATGACCTGCATGAGCACCTCGCCGGGACGAAGCTCCGGCGCGGGCACCTCGGTCAAGGTCAACCCTCCGTCACGTACCACCACGGCACGCATGCTGCGCGGCAGCGACCCTGTCCCCTCCACTCCTTGCGTCATGGGCCATGCTACCCGGCTGCCTGGCGACGAGGAAGGCCACGGTGGCGACAGGCTTTCCTGGTAGCTTGGTGTTCATGATCGGCGTAGACCTCGGCACGACCAACGTACGGATCCACGTGAAGGGCAAGGGCGTCTTGCTGAGGGAGCCCGCCGTCATAGCGGTGGTGAAGGGGACGACCGACGTCAAGGCGGTCGGCCAGGAGGCCTACCGGATGCTGGGCAGGACGCCCGGCAACATCACCGCGGTGAGGCCGATGGCTGACGGGGTCATCGCCGACTACACCCTCACGGAGCGGATGCTCAAGGCTTTCATAGGCAAGGTCCTGACCGGGCCGGCACGGTTCCTGCGCCCGAACATCATGGTGTGCATCCCGTCCGGCATCACGGAGGTCGAACGCCGCGCCGTCGTGCAGGCGATGCACGAGATCGGCGCCCGCAAGGCTTACCTGATCGAGGAACCCGTCGCCGGCGCCATCGGCGCGGGCATCAACATCGCCGAGCCGGTGGGTTCCATGGTCATCGACATAGGCGGCGGCACCACGGACGTCGCCATCCTCAGCATGGGCGGGATCGTGGTCTCGGAGAGCCTACGCATCGCCGGCAACACGTTCGACCGCGACATCATGGCGTTCGTCAAGGCCAAGCACAACCTGCTCATCGGGGACCGCACCGCGGAGGAGATCAAGCGCACGGTCGGGGCGGCGAAGATCGTCTCGCCCGAGGACGACAGGTCCGTGGAGGTGCGGGGCCGCGACCTCATCGACGGCATGCCCAAGAGCGTCACCGTTACCACGCAGGACGTCGTGACGGCCCTCAAGCCCTCGCTCGAGAAGATCGCCGCCGGCCTGCGCAAGGTCGTGGAGCAGGCGCCGCCGGAGCTCGTCTCCGACGTGATCGAGCGCGGCATCGTGATGACGGGCGGCGGCGCTCTGCTGCGCAACCTCGACGCCTACCTGGGCGCCGTCACGTCGATCCCCGTCGGCGTGGCACCCAACGCGGCCGACTGCGTCGTCATGGGCACGGCGCAGGCGCTCGATATGGTCCACATCCTCAGGGACGCGAGCTACGAAGCGACCTGAGCCCCGCTGTCACGTACCCTGCGGCTCTGCCGGCGCCCCGGGCGCGATCTGCGCCGCGGCGCGCGCCAGCCGACCGGTGACCAGGAACCCCAGCCCGTAGGCGAGCACGAGCACCGCCAGCAAGGTGTACACGGGTAGCCCCATCTGGCCGGTGGCCAGCGCCAGCGAAGCGAACCATGAAGTCGTCGAGAGCGTCACGCCGGCCAGCAGCGCCCGCGCCAGCACCGCCTGCCTGCTGGCGAGCGACGACAGGCGCACGGTCGCCGCCAGGCCCAGCGGTAGCTGCGCGAACGCGAAGGCCACCAGAGTCCACGCCAGGAGGGAACTGGCGCGACCGGAGCCACCCGCCAGCGCCGACACCGCCACACCGACCAAAACGGCTACGAGCGAGTGCCCGAAGAACGCGCCGGCGTAGACGAGCCGCAGGAACGCAGCTGCCTGGCCTTGCGTGAGATCGTCTGCGCTCAGGTAGCGCGCCGCGAGCCGCGCGAAGAGGCCGGCCCTGATCAGTGCGGTTCGTGCGTCTGCCGGGCGAACCAGGTAGCGATAGCCACCCCGGCCGCGGCGAACAGCGCCAGCGAGCCGGTGATGATCAGTGCGTTGCGCATGATGACGAGGAAGGTTTCCACTTCGCCTCCTGGTTGGTGAGCATATCGCAGCCGACGCGAACGTCGAGGGTCCACAGGCGGTCGGCCCCCGAGTCCTCACGCACGCGCCGCGGCCGAGGCCGCCGCGCTCTTCATGGTCAACGAGCGGAAGCGCAGGCAGAGGAGCAGCGCAGCGCAGCTGAGGCCGGCTATGAGCCCGAACCACATGCCGCGCGGTCCCATGTCGAGGGCGAAGGTACATGCCAGACCGACGG
Organism: Deinococcaceae bacterium; assembly: GCA_040256005.1. Lineage (GTDB taxonomy): Bacteria > Deinococcota > Deinococci > Deinococcales > Trueperaceae > DASRWD01. Next base: position 8,878 of record JBDZWC010000024.1, read on the forward strand.
TGAAGCCCACCGCCCAGTACGAGACGAGCGTCATGAGCATCGGCACGCGCGTGTCCTTCAGCCCCCTCAGCGCTCCGATGGCTGCCACCTGTACGCCGTCGACGACCTGGAACGCGCCAGCCATGGTCAGGAACAAGGCGGCGTAGGTGACGACGCCGCGGTTGGCCGGGTCGTTGACGTCGATGAAGATGGCGGTCAAGGACCGCGGCGCGAATATGTAGAGGCATGCGGTGACCACCATGAACGAGGCGGCGACGGCTACGCCGAGCCACCCGGCACGTTTGACGCCATCGAGGTCACGTCTACCGGCGGCCTGGCCGACCCGAACGCTGGTGGCGGTGCCGACCGCGAGCGGCACCATGAACGACATGGACGCGAGCTGCATGGCGATCTGGTGGCCGGCCAGCGGTTCGCCGCCGAACATGCCCATGATCAGAGCGGTGACCGAGAACAGCCCGGTCTCGAAGCCGATCGTGAGGCCGATGGGCCAGCCGAGTCCCGCCAGCTCACGAAGCTGCTTCGGCTCGACGCGCCAATCGCGGAACACCCGGAGATGCCGGTAGCCGCTGCTGATGACCAACGCCGCAGCCACCGCCATCAGCGAGTAGGTGATGGACGTGACGTACCCAGCTCCGGCCACACCCAACGCGGGCGCGCCGAGACGACCGAAGATGAGTACCTCGTTCAGACCGGCGTTGAGGAGCACGCCGGCGCCGAGGATGAACATGATCGGCCTGGTCTGTCCGTTGCCCTCCAGGAAGCCGCGCAGCGCCACCAGGACCAATGCACCAGGTAACCCGAGCGCGACGGCACGGAGGTACGCGCCGGCGCCGGCCAGGACCTGCTCGTCTTGGCCTGTGAGCCGCAGTACGGGCAGAAGGTTCGTCACCAGCAGCGCGATGGGCACCGACACCGCGCCGGCCAGGATGACCCCGTTGCGGGCGGCTCGAGCGGCCTTGGCATGGTCGCCCGCGCCCACCGCCTGTGCCACCACCGGGTTGACGGCCATGGAGAAGGCCATCGTGATCAGGTAGACGAAGTTGAACGCGACCGCACCCAGGGCCAGCCCCGCCAACGGGATCGCGCCCAGGCGTCCCACCATCACCGTGTCGATGAAGCTCATCCCGTTCTGGGCCAGTTGGGCCAGCACCAGCGGCGCTGCGACCGTGAGCAGGGCTCTCAGTTCTCTGGTGACGGTCTGCGGCACCGGCCCACGATACCCACGTCTGCGAGCGCGGTAGCATCCCGGCATGCGTGTGTTGCTAGCGGCCGTCCTCGTCGTCGTGCTCGTGCTCGGCGGCCTCTTCGCCTTCGGCTTGCCGCCCTTCGGGCAACGGGAACCGTCTCCTCCACCTGTGCCGGCCATCTTCCCGCTGGTAGAGGCCGGTGACGCCGCCGCCCTGCACGCGGCCGTCGCCGAGGGCGCCGACGTCCACGCTCGCAACGAAGCGGGGCTGACCCCTCTCATGGTCGCGGTCACCACCAACGTGCCCACGGACGTCATCGAGGAGCTGCTGGCCTCCGGCGCGGAGATCGACCAGCAGGCGGCGAACGGCGTGACCGCACTCATGCTGGCCGCTTCCGAGGGCACGCCCGCACAGGTCGTCTACCTGCTCAACGCGGGCGCCGACCCGACGCTGCGCGACGCCGACGGTCGCAGCGCGGCCGACCATGCCGCGAGCAACACATCGGTGCGGACATCGGGCGCCTACGTGAGGCTCATCGAGGCGCAGGACATGGACTTCGTGGCCGGCTGGCCCAGCGCCTACGTGGTGCCCGTGGAGGGAGCGACGATCTCGAGCCGTCGCAACCACCTGCCGGGAGCGCCGCGGGCCTACCGCAACGGCGTCCATGAAGGCTTCGACTTCTACGCCGGCACCGTGAGCGTCCCCATCGACTACGGCACGCCCATCCGCGTGGCCGCCGACGGCGTCGTGATACGCGCCGACCACGACTACGTGGAGCACACTCTCGATGAGTACGAGGCGATCATAGCCGACGCCACGGCCGCCCTCGACACACCGCCGGAACTACTCGACGAGCTGCGTGGGCGCCAGGTGTGGGTGCGGCACCCCGGCGGGTTCATCACCCGCTACGCCCACCTGGCCACGATCGCCGAAGGGGTGGTCGAAGGCGCCCACGTCAGACAGGGCGACATCATCGCCACGACGGGTAACTCCGGCACGCTCGAGGCGGCCCAAGGCACGCGCGACGGCCCGCACCCGCACGTGGAGATCTGGCGCGGCGACGAGACGTTCCTGGGCGCCGCCATGGAGCCCGAGCAGATCTGGGCCCTGGCCGCGCAGGTGTTCGGCGAGGACGCACTGCCGCCGTTCCACGACTAGGTTTCGGTGGCTCCGCTCGGCCGACCTCGCCCGGCAGCCGAGTCCCATGCTCCCTACTCGCTCCGCTCGGGCCCCTAGGCCCAACGAACGAGTCCCAACATCTCTACTCGCTCCGCTCGGCCGACCTCGCCCGGCAGCCGAGTCGCAAGTTCCCTACTCGCTCCGCTCGGGCCCCTAGGCCCAACGAACGAGTCCCAACATCTCTACTCGCTCCGCTCGGCCGACCTCGCCCGGCAGCCGAGTCGCAAGTTCCCTACTCGCTCCGCTCGGGCCCCCAGGCCTACCGGCCTAGGGGCCGGGAGCTCCTACCACGGCAAGTTGAAGCCCGCGTGGTTCTCGTGCCGGTAGTAGTCCTCGATCTCCTGGGGGATCAGGCTCACGTCGTCGCACACCTTGAACAGGTGGAGGTCGTTCTCGGAGATCGTCCCCTGCCTCAGCAGCGTTCCCTGGAACCATTGGATGAGGCCCTTCCAGTAGTCGACCCCGATGAAGTAGACGGGGAACGGCTTGATCTTCTTCGTCTGGATGAGCGTCAGGGCCTCTGACACCTCGTCGAGCGTGCCGAAACCTCCCGGGAAAGCTATGAACGCCGTGGAGTACTTGACCAGCATGACCTTGCGCACGAAGAAGTACTTGAAGTCGATCGAGTTGGTCAGGTAAGCGTTCGGCGCCTGCTCGTGAGGCAGGTCGATGTTGAGGCCGAAGCTCTGGCCGCCGCCGTCCAGCGCGCCGCGGTTGGCGGCCTCCATGACGCCGGGGCCGCCACCGGTCAGGACGGCGTAGCCGGCCTCCGCCAGCTCCTTCGCGAGGTTGCGGGCCGAGGCATATACGGGCGAGTCTTCCGTGACCCTGGCGGAACCGAAGATCGTGACGGCCTTGTTGACGCCCGCCAGTTCCTCGAAGCCCTGAGCGAACTCGCCCAGGATCCTGAACATGCGCCAGGAGTCCTCGGCCAGCGCATCGATGACGTACTGCTTCTCGATGTCCTGCATCCGCAGAGGTTAGCAGCCGACCGACGATGCCTGGCGTCCCGATCTCGAGCTAGTCGCGCAGCTCCACGACCGTGACACCGTGGCCGCCCTCGTACGGCCCGGCGTCCGCGAAGCTCTTCACGCTCCTCGTCGTCTTGAGCTCCTGCCTTATGGCGTCGCGCAGCGCCCCCGTGCCCTTGCCGTGGAGGATCCGCACCGTCCCCGAACGCAAGGCATGGGTCTCGGCGATGAAGTCGCGGACGGCCTCCAGCGCCTCGTCCACGCGGGCGCCCCGCACGTCCAGCTCCTGCGCCTTGGGGGCGGGACCCGCCGGCACCGGCGCGCGCCTCTTCGTTCCTGGGCCGGGCTCCTCCGCTACAGGCTGAGCCGCGCGCTTGGGTACCTCCACCTTCACCAGGCCCAGCTGCACGAGGACAGCGTCGCCGCGCTCCTCCAGCACTCGCCCGCGGGCGTTGTAGTCCGCCACGTGCACTAGGACGCCGGGGCGCCACGGGTCCTCATGTGTTTCGGTGGTCGGCTGCTGGGTGCCGCGCTTGGTACGTGCGGCGTCCCGGGCCGCGCGCCTCAGCTCCTGTAACTCCTCCAGCGCCTTGGAGCGCTCCTCGGGTCTTGACGTCGCTGCGCGCTTGAGCTTCGTAGCGCGCTGCAGCGTCTCGCCCAGCAGCTCCTCTGCCCTCGCGGCGGCCGCCGCCAGGAGCTCCTCCTCGCGTGCTCGCAGCGTGGCGATCTGCTCCCGGAGCACCTCGGCCTCCTTCACGGCGATCTCGCCGCTACGCCTGGCCTCGTCGCGCTCCGCCGTGAGCTCCGCTCGCTGCTCCTCGAGCGCGGCCAGCAGGGTCTCGAGCCGCCCTGCCTCCGCGCCGAGCAGCTCCGACGCCCGCGCCAGGAGCCCCTCGTCGAGGCCGATGCGCTCGGCGATCGCCAGGGCGTAGCTGCGTCCCGGTTGGCCGACGACCAGGCGGTAGGTGGGCCGCAAGTGCTCCAGGTCGAAGCTCATGGCGGCGTTCACGACGCCCTCCGACTCGCTGGCGAACACCTTGAGCGGGGCCAGGTGCGTCGTGACGACGCCGCGCGAGCCCCCTTCCCTCACCCTCTCCAGGATCGCTTGCGACAGCGCGGCGCCCTCGTCGGGGTCGGTGCCGGAGCCCAGCTCGTCGATGAGCACGAGGGTCCTGGGCCCGGCCCGCTCCACGATGTCCTTGAGGTTCACGAGGTGTCCGGCGTAGGTAGAGAGGGACGCCTCGATGCTCTGCTGGTCTCCTATGTCGGTGAGAAGCTCGTCCAGGCGCGGCACCAGCGCCGGTCTCTCGGCCGACGCGGCCACGAACAGCCCGCTGTGCGCCATGACGGCTGCCAGGCCCACGGTCTTGAGGAGCACGGTCTTGCCGCCGGCGTTCGGGCCGGTGACGATCAGGAGACGCCGGTAGGCGTCCAGCTCCACGTCGTTGGGCACGCAACCCTCGACGAGTGGGTGCCTGGCGGCGACCAGACGCACACGTCCGCCCTCGTCGAAGGTGGGCAGGGTGAGCCGCCAGTCCTTGGCCAGCCTGGCGGCGGCGTTGACGACGTCCAGCCGCGCCACCGCGGCCAGGCTCTGGTCCACCAGCGGCTCGTCGGCGAGCCGCCTGGCCAGCGTCAGCAGGATGCGCCTGACCTCGTCCCGCTCCTCCATCTCCAGCAGCGCGAGCTCGTTGTTCAGCGGCACCACCGACGACGGCTCGATGAAGACGGTGGCCCCGGAGTCGGAGCGGTCCAGCGCCAGGCCCGGCACGCGCGACTGCGAGGAAGCCTTCACCGGGATCACGTACCGGTCCCGCCGTAGCGTTATCAGCGGCTCCTGCACGTCGGCGGCGTGCGCCTCGAGCAGCCGGTTCAGCCGGTCGCGGATCTGGCCCCGGAGCGGCGCCAGGCGCCGCCTGATGTCGCGCAGCTTGGGGGTGGCGTCGTCGCGCACGTTGCCGTCCACGTCCAGCTGCTCACGGACGAGCCTGAGGACGCCGTCGAAGCTGCCGATCAGCTCGGCGAGCTCGGTCAAGGCGGCGCGGCCTGACAGGGCGATCCCCCGTCTGAGCGTGGCGGCGGCATCGAGCGTGTACGCGACGCTGAGGACCTCGCGGCCGTCCAGCATGCCGCCCTCGCGCACGCGGTGCAGGAGCGGCCTGACGTCCTCGATGCCACCCAGCGACAGCTCGCCCCCCTCGATCACCTCGCTGACCCGACGGTGCATCGCGGTAGCGGCCTCGATGCCAGAGCCGGGATCCAGCTCACGCGCCAGGTCGGCTCCCAAGCTGGTGCCGGCGCGGTCCGCGAGGGACGCGAGCACGCGGCCCCACGACAGGTGCTCAAGGGTCTGCGGGCTCGTCAACACGGCCGCACAGTATAGGGGTTGATCAGCGAGCTGCCTGGATCGCGGTCAGGGCGATCGTGTAGACGATGTCCTCGACCGAGGCGCCGCGGGAGAGGTCGTTGACCGGCCGCCGCAGCCCCTGGAGCATGGGCCCGATCGAGATCACGTCGGCCGCCCGCTGCACCGCCTTGTACGTGGCGTTGCCGCTGTTTAGGTCTGGAAAGACCAGCACGGTGGCACGGCCGGCGATCACGGAGTCGGGAACCTTCTGCTTGGCGACCTCTGGCACCGTGGCGGCGTCGTACTGCAGAGGGCCCTCGATGAGCAGGTCCGGTCGCCGCTGCTTGGCGATGGCCGTGGCCCGCTTCACCTTCTCGACGTCGACGCCTTCGCCAGAGGCGCCGGTGGAGTAGCTGATGAGCGCCACCCTGGCAGGCACGCCGAACGCCATGGCGGACTCCGCCGACTGGATCGCGATGTCGGCCAGCTCCTCGGGGTTGGGGTCAGGGTTCACCGCGCAGTCTCCGAACACCACGACCTCGTCCGGCAGGCACATGAAGAACACCGAGGAGACCAGCAGCGCGTCCGCGCGCGTCTTCACCAACTGCAGTGCCGGCCTGATCGTGTGGGCGGTCGTGTTGACGGCGCCGGCTACGAGCCCGTCCACCTCGCCCGTCGCCAGCATCATGGTGGCCAGCACGACGTCGTCCTTCAGCTGGTTCCGAGCCCCGTCGGCCGTGAGGCCCTTGTGGCTCCGCAGCTCCACCATGCGCTCCACGTACCGCTCGCGAAGCTCGTCGGTGGGGGCGACGACCTCCACGCCAGGGCCCAGGCTGACGCCGACGGCCTCCGCGGCCAGGGTGACCTGGTCGGGCTCGCCGATCAGGCGGCACCGCGCGATGCCGCGCTCGGCGCAGTAGGCGGCCGCCCTCAGCGTGCGCGGCTCGAGCCCCTCAGGAAGGACTATGAGCCGGTTGGCGGCCCTGGCGCGCTCCACGAGGCGGTGCAGGAACGCAGGCGGCGACAGGCGCGGCTCGCGACCCTCGGCGAGGCGCTCTACCAGCCACTCGAGCGAGAGCCGCTCGGCGACGGCGTCCATGACCCAGCCCAGGCGCTCGGTGTCGTCGAGGGGCACCTCGGGGTCTATGGCGGCCGCTCGCGCCGCCGTGACGTAGGAGTCGGTGGGCACCGACAGGACGGGCAGGCCGGTGGCGAACGCTCTGGCGCAGAGCTTCATGATCGCGGGGCTCGGCTCGATGCCCCCGGTGATCACGAGACCGGCCAGGGGTACGCCGTTCATCGCCGCCATGGCCACGGCCAGGATGACGTCCTCGCGGTCGCCTGGCGTGATCAGGAGGGCGTCCGGACGCAGGCGGTGCGTCATGTTCCCCACCGTGCGGGCGACCAGGGAGACGTCCACGACCCGCCGCGTATCGATCTCGCCCTCGAAGGTCACGGCCGCGCCCAGGTGCTCGGCCATGTCCCGCGTCCTGGGAGAGGAGAGCCTAGGGTCGAACGGCACGGCGCCGAGCAGCCTCAGTTCGCCCGAGGCAAGCACCGGGGTCCGCGCCACCAACTCGTCTGCGCTGGGCACCGTCATGTCCTCGCCCGGGTCGCGTCTGGCCGCCCCGGTGACCCGGCCGAAGTCGGCTCCCAGCTTGTTCACGACCACACCGAGGACCCTGGCCGCGGCCGCACCGCCGAAGGGCTCGGCGGCCACACGCAACCGGTCCGATAGCGCTTGCGGCGCCTCTCCGAGTGTCGCTACCAGGATCACCCGCGCGTCGATGGCCTGTGCCAGTTGAGCGTTCAGCGCGTCTAGCTCCGGATGGCTGGCGGTAGCCGTGAGGCCCTCGACGACAACGACGTCGTTGTCCTGGGCGGCCGCTTCGAAGAGAGCGACGGTCTCCTGTAGCAGCTCGTGACGCCTACCGCCGGCCAGCAGCGCCTCGGCCCTGGCGAACGGGAGCGGATCGGGTGGCCGGCTCGCCGAGCCCCCGGCGGCGAAGGAGGTGGACCTCTCCGGTCCGACGTCGTCGCCCGGCTGCCTGATGGGTTTCACGAAACCGGCGCGCAGGCCGCGAGCTTCCAGCGCCCGCAACAGGCCGAGGCTCACAGACGTCAGCCCGACCCCTCCCTCGGTCGGCACGAGCATGAGAGCCGATGGCGCCTTCACGGGGTCGAGCTTACAGTCGGGGGCGTGAGGCGCTAAGCTCTGCCAAAGCGAAGGAGAAGAAGATGAGCGACCCGTTAGAGCCAGGAGCGACAGAACCCGTCCCGCCTCCGGCGCAGCCGATGGGCGATACCCCGGTGGTGACGACCGGGCCAGGTGGAGGCCCAACCGGTCACGCCAAGGCCGACACGGGCAAGCGCGCCTTGGCTTTCATCATCGACCTGGCGGTCGCCTGGGTCCTGAGCGCGGTCATCCCCACCTTCATCGGCCCGCTCCTGGGAGCGCTCTACCTGCTGCTGCGTGACGGGTTCTCCTTCGAGTACATGGACGGCCGCTCGCTCGGCAAGCGCCTCATCGGCCTCCGGCCCGTGCGGCTCGACGGCGGCAAGATGGACCTCGGCACGTCAGCCTCGCGCAACTGGACGATCGCGCTGGCGTCGTTGGCCGGCTCTTTCGGCGTTTTCGGGGTGCTCATCACCCTCGGCCTGGTGCTGCTGCTGATCTTCGGCGGAGCCATCCTGCAACTCGTGGAGATCGTCCTCACGATCACGGACAGCGAGGGGCGCCGCCTGGGAGACAAGTTCGCCGGCACCGTGGTCGTCGAGACTCCCACCACCTGAGCGCGGGAGCCAGGATAGTCAGCTAGCTGGCGCGCGGCGCACGTCTGCGCGCGCTTTCGGAAACCTTCAACGCTGCTCGGGCTCGGCGGCGTCGGCGCCCGCGATGTCCCGGTCGGTCACTGCTCCCTTGCGCGGCCGCGCTGCCGCCCTGATCGCCTCCACCGTCACGATGCGGCGGCTCATGGCGAGGGCGAACGTGAGGATGGCCGCGAACGTCAGCGCGCCGCTGGTCGAGAAGAGCACGTGCGGCAAGGCGCCCCCTGTGAGCCGCCACCAGGGCTCGCCCACCACGCGAGCGATCATCCCCGTCTGTAGGAAGGCGAACGTCACGGCCTCGAGTCGCGCCTGCTTGATCCCACCGGGTCTGGGCAGCATCCAGTAGGCGACCCCCATGACCATGGAGAGCAGGAAGCCGACGGTACCGAGGTGACCGTGGGTGGGCGCCAACGCGCCGGCCAGGTGCGGCCACACGGCCATGCTGGCGCCCACCAACCCGGCGAGCACCAGCCAGGCGATGCCGCACCTCAGGAACGCGACCTGCCAGCGGCTCAGGCTGCCTTGCCCACCTTCACGCGCCAGCGCTCCGGACCCTGCTCGAGGTACGCCCAGGCGAGCTGCCCCGCCCGTTCGGCCTGGAGCTGGTAGTAGAGGGGCTTGGGATCATGATCGTTGACCAGCTCGAACGCCTCGCCGGGCGCCAGTTCGTCGAACGTGCGGAAGATCATCGGATGCCGCTCGCGCGGCGGGATCGCGCGTACGTCAAGCTGTTTCATACAGGTTCCTCTCTCTCCAACCAGCGGATGGCGCCCGTTGGACAGGCGGCCATCGCGTCCAGCACCGTCTCGTCGGCCGCGATCGGCCGCTCCTCTGCCAACATGCCGGGGGCGTACTCCTCGCACACCTCGCATCTGATGCATCTGTCTTCGTCCACGTACACGAGACTGGGTCGCAGCGGGGTGCTCATCCTTGGTCACCCACTGACTTCTGAGGCCTGGGCTTCCGTTCCGCCAGTCGCCTCACCCCCAGCACGGTGAACGTGCCCTGTCCTGCGATCAACGACTTGTCTTCGCCCGGCATGACGTGCACGACGTCGCCCGCCTGCACCCTGTGGGTGCTCGTGCCCTCACGCACGGAACCGTCGCCGTCGAGGACCGTGAACACCGTCTCGGCTTCGTCTCCCTGCGGCGCCACGAGCGTCTGACCCGACTGCAGGCACAACAGCATCACCGCCAGGCCGGTGCCCATGCTGAGCGGCCGTGGGACCGGGCCGTGCTCGGAGAAGCGGCGCTGCTCGAGCGGCTTCAGGAGCGGCATCAGGCCCTCGTCTCCGTCGCCGGCTCCCCCTCGAACAGCGCCTGCAGCTCCGCCAGCAGCGCTTCCTCGGTCTCCTCCGAAAGACCCCGGATGCGGACCGCCTGGCCCAGGTCGACAGTGTGGGCCAGCACCTTGCGCAGCGCGGGCTGCCTGAGGGGCCCGAAGCCGTGCTTCACGAGCACGTCGAGGCACCTGGCGTCGGCCGCCAACAGGTCGGACACGCGCGTCCCCAACAGCTCGGCCTGCGTCCAAGGGGAGGTCCGCATGGCGGGATGGTCTCACGTCCGGCCGTGGCGCTCCCATGACGCAGGTCAAGGTGCCACCGCCGCGGGCGGACCTAACGTGAGCGCGTGCGCGAGGTCTTCTTGGACAACCGCGGACTACAGCCACCCGAGCCGATGGTCAGGACGTTGGGGCAGCTAGCCGAGCTGGACCCCGGCGACGTCCTGACGATCCACAACGACCGGGTGCCGGTCTACCTGCTCCCGCAGCTCCTCGACGAGGGCGCGGCCTACGAGGTCGAGGAGCTGCCAGACGGCAGTGCCAGGGTCCGCATCGTCAAGGGGAGCCCTTGATGCCCCCGCGGGGAGCCACCGGCGGGGCCCATCCCCTGTTGCCCGTCTTCGCCCTGCTGGGAGGCGCGTCAGCCCTCGTGATAGGCACCGCCTGGCTCCTCTCGGTTCCGCAGGTCCTTCCCGGGTTCCTCGGCTCCCCGTCAGCCGTGGCGCTGACGCACGTCTTCACCCTGCTGTTCGTCTCTCTGGTCTACCTGGGCACGCTCCAGCAGCTACCCGCGGTCCTGTTGGTGACCGACCTGGCCTGGCGCGGCTCCGGCTGGTTCAGCTTGCCCGTCTTCGCCGGCGGTGCCACCCTGCTCGTGTGGGGCTTAGCCTCCGGCTTCCGACCCACCCCGCTGGCGGTAGGAGGGTCAGCCGTCGTGGCGGCGCTCGGGATGGCCGCCGCCCAGGTAATCGCGACCGCGCTCAGGAGCCCACCCAAGGACCCGGCCAGCCGCGGCTTGGTGGCCGCCGTGTGCTACCTGTTCCTCACCGTGGCGTTGGGCCTACTGTTGGCCGCCGCGCGCACCTCTGCTGGCGTGGCGACTGCGGTGGGCTACCCGGCGGCGCTGCACCAGACGACCGGGATCGTCGGGGCGTTCATGCTCGGCATCGCGACGTCGGGCCACAAGCTGTTGTCCATGTTCGCGCTCTCCAAGGGCGGCGCCGTCTGGAGGCTGAGAGTCGCCACCTACCTGACGCACGGGGTGATGGCTGCATCGGTACTGGCCGCGGTGGCGCCCGTCTTCGGCGGTTCGCCGGCTCTGTCCCGCGTCGCTGGCCAGCTCGCCGTCCTGCTCGTCGCCGTGGTCGCGGCCCTTCAGTTCTTCGAGGTGGGAGCCCTGCTGAGGAGGCGACTGCGCAAGAGGCTGGAGGCGCCGGTCGAGCGCTACGTCCTAGCCCACGCGTTCCTGCCCTTCGCCGGCCTGATGTACGCCGTCGGTTGGCGGTCCGCCGCCGTCGTCGCCCTGCTGCTCGGCTTCGTGGGGTTGGCGGTGAGCGGCATGCTGATCAAGATCCTCTCGTTCCTCACGTGGACGCGCGCGTTCGGATCCACGCGGACCGCCGGCGCGCCGCCGCCGCTGCTGCGCGACCTCACGCGTCCATGGTTGGAGCCGGTCATCACCGCCGGTCTGTGCCTGGGCGCGCTGGCGGCGACCATGGCCGTGGCGACGGGCTCGCTGCTCACGGCTCGTCTCGCTGCTTCCGCGCTGTTGGTCGGCGCGGTCGCGCAGTTGGCACAGGCCGCCACGATCGTCGGCCGCACGTTGGCGCGGCGCGTGGGTCCGGCCACGGCAGTGGTGACCACCAAGTGACCACAGAGACCGTTTTGATCGAGCTGGATCCGGCGGTGCCGGCAAGCGAAGTTCTGGAAGCTCTCAAGGTCGTGATCGACCCCGAGCTGGGCGTCGACGTCGTCAACCTCGGCTTGGTCTACGAGGTCAAGGTAGAGGGCGACGCCGCGCACGCCCGCTTGACGTTGACCACGCCCGGGTGCCCGTTGCACGCCAGCATCGAAGCTCAGGTCGTCGCCTGTCTCGAGGCCGTGCCCGGCATCCGGCACGGCTGCGTCGAGTTGGTGTGGGACCCTCCGTGGACACCCATGTCCATGACCGACGAGGGCAAGCGCCAGCTCGGGTTCTTCTGAAGCAGGGACGGCCGGGCCGCGGCACGATGCGGTCCGCCCGGGACAGCGGTGGATCTCGCGGCGCGACGCCCTGCGCGGTTAGCGGCCGGCCGACTCGGCGATGCTCCGCAACGCGTTCGCGTCCACCGAGACGATCCGCCTCCCCTCCATCCTGACGGCGCCGCTGGCGTGTAGCCGCGACAGGTTGCGGCTCACCAGCTCGGGCACGGTGCCCAGACGCGCCCCGATGGCGCCGTTCGTCTCGAGGTCGAACGGCAAGGTCTGCGACGCTTGCCTGAGCAGGTACGCGGCGAGCCGGTGCTGGACCTCCTGGAACGAGATCTGCTCGACGAGGTCCACCAGTCGCCTGAGGTTGCGACCCAGCGAGCGCATCAGGTGGAGCGCGATCGCGGGGCGGCGATACAAGGTGGCCACGAAGCTCTCGTGCTCGATCACGACCAGCTCGGTGTCCGTTAGCGCCTGGGCGTTCGCCGGGTACGGGCCGCCGTCCAGTGCCACGAGCTGGGCCACCGCGCCGTACTCGCGCTCGTGATGGAGCAGCAGCTCCCTGCCGCTGGCCGGCGAGATCAGGAACACCTTGACCTCACCTTCGGCGATGACCATCAGGCCCTGGGACGGGTCGCCAGCCAAGAAGAGCGTCTCCCCGGCCCCGAAGGAGCGTCTTATGGCCCTGTCGGCTAGGGCTCTGACGTCCTCGTCCGGCAGCCCGGCGAGCAGCGGGCACCGGGCCAAGACGTCGAAGTCTGACGGCTTCATGCGCCCAAACTAACGCCCTGGACCGTTACGGCCACGCACGCGAGCAGGGGTAACATGGCCGGCGTCCTTGACAGGGGCGCCGCTTCCCGTTCCCGGGCGGTCCGCTCCGGGACGGCGAGGAGTCTTTAGCCCCGATGGCGTCTAGCTGGCAACGCACCGTGACGGTGATGTTCCTCGCCCAGCTGCTGGCGTCCCTCGGCTTCTCGACGATCTTCCCCTTCCTCCCGGCCTACGTGGAGGACCTGGGCAGCACCACCGGCGGCTCGACGGTGTTCTGGGTGGCCGCCGTCTACTCGGTGCAGGCGATCGCGATGATGATCGCGTCGCCAATCTGGGGCGCCGTCGCGGACCGCTACGGCCGCAAGCCCATGGTCATCCGCTCGCTCATCGGCGGGGCGGTCCTCGTCGTGCTGATGGGCTTCGTCAGGAGCTCAGAGGAGCTCGTCGCCGTCAGGCTGCTCCAGGGTCTCGTGACAGGTGTGGTCTCGGCCTCGTCCTCCATGGTCGCTGCTTCCGTGCCCCGCGAGCGGCTGGGCTTCGCCATGGGTTTGATGCAGACAGGACAGTGGGCCGGCATCTCGGTCGGACCGATAGTCGGCGGCTTCCTCGAGTACCTGGTCGGCATCCGCATGTCGTTCATCGTCACCGGGGTGCTGCTGTCGATCGGCGGGCTACTGGTCATCTTCTTCGTCCAGGAGCGGTTCGAGCCGCCGGCACGGGAGAAACGCCTCGTCGGCGCCATGTTCAGCCAGTGGGCCATCGTAATGCGTTCACCCGGGGTGCCGCTGACGTACCTGATGAGGTTCACGGCGTGGCTCGGCCGCACGATGATCATGCCGTACCTGCCGCTGTTCATCGCCACCTTGCTGGTGAGCGACGAGCTGGCGAGCATCTACACCGGGGTCGCGATCGGCGCCGCCTCGTTCGCCGGCACGATCAGCGGCGTGGCCCTCGGCCGGCTCGGCGACCGCGTCGGTCACCGCAAGGTCCTCATCGCATCCGCGGTGGCGACGGCGGTCTTCTACGCCCCCATGGCCCTGGTCCAGAACGTCTGGCAGCTCATCGCGCTGAACGTGCTGGTCGGCTTCGCGGTGGGCGGCGTGCTGCCAGCCGTGTCGGCGATGCTGGCGAGGTTCACCGACCCGTCGATGTCGGGCTCGGTGTACGGCCTGGACAACTCGGTGGGAGCGGCGTCCCGTGCGTTCGCGCCCGTGATAGCCGGCGCGATCATCGCGCTGACGACGACCGGGGCCGAGCCCAACTACCGCGATATCTTCCTCGTCACCGCGGTCCTCTTCGCGGTGACGGCCGGCCTGGCTGCCTGGCGTCTGCCGCGGTACGTCGACGCCGCCAACGCGCCGGTTGCCACGCGGTCTCCCGCACCCGGAGACGGGTAGCACCGCGCGTTGACTCTGGGTCCTTGCCTGGCTATGTTCGGGTCGTCACCAGGGGTGCCAACGACCCAGGCGGTCGGAGGCTGAGATCAGACCCTAGAACCTGACCCCGGTAATGCGGGCGGAGGGAGCGTGGCGCGCGGACCCGACCTCGGGACCGTAGGCGTCCGACCGGTGACTGGGAGGACGTGGATGAGATCCACACTTGGCAAGCTGTTGGTATGTGCGCTCCTGGCGGCGCTGCCCTTCGCGGCGGCGCAGCGGCTGCGCGTGATGACCCACGACTCGTTCTCACTGCCCACCGAGCTGGTGGAGAGGTTCGAGACCCAGACTGGTATCGACGTCGTGTTCATCTCCGGGGGTGACGCCGGCGAGGCACTCAACCGGGCCATCCTCACGCGCAACCGGCCCATCGCGGACGTGCTCTTCGGGGTGGACGGCGCGCTGCTGGAGCGTGCCCGTGGCGCCGGCGTGTTCGAACCCTACGAGAGCCCCGCGCTGGCACGGGTCCCGCCTCACCTCAGGCTCGCGTCCGACCACCTGGTGACCCCGGTCGACGTCGGGTACATCGTCCCGAACGTCGATATCCAGGCGCTGGGGCAGGCGGGTCACGCGCCCGAGGACGTCTCTCTGCCCGGCCTGGCCAGCGAGGAGCTCGCGCCCCTCACCGTGGTGATGAACCCGGCGACCTCTAGTCCCGGCCTGGGGTTCCTGCTGGCGACCGTCCGCTACTTCGGCGACGCACGAGCCGGCATCGAACCGGCAGCGGCAGATGAGGCACGCGGCGGCATGGGCGACTGGCTGGACTTCTGGGCCGCGCTCGCTGATGGAGGCACCCTCGTCACGGACGGCTGGACGGACGCCTATTACACGGCGTTCAGCCGCTACGGCGGCGACAGGCCCATCGTCGTCAGCTACGCCACCTCGCCGCCCGCCGAGGTGATCTTCGCGGAGCAACCGTTGAACGCCGCGCCCACGGCGAACCTGACCTGCGACGGTTGCGCCTACCGACAGGTCGAGGGGGTCGGGATCCTGGCGGGGACGTCGGAGCGCGCCGCCGCAGAAGCGTTCATCGAGTTCCTCCTCTCGGCCGATGTGCAGGCCGCCATCCCGCTGGAGATGTTCGTGGCGCCGGTGGTCGAGGGCACCCCGGTACCGGAGGAGTTCGAGCTCTACGGCACGCTGCCGGAGTCGGCCGTGGCCGAACCGCTGGACCCCGCCGTCATAGCCGAGAACCAGGAGCGGTGGCTGTCGCAGTGGACCGCGGTGGTGCTACAGGGCAGGGAGCCGGACTCGGTGCGCTGACCGCCGGTCCGGCTCCCTCGAGATGCTTCACGCCACGGCAGCGGGGTCCCGCGTTCCCGGCGGTCTCTCGTCGCTGCCCAACAGGCCGGCCAGGTCGGGGGACAGCGACATCACCTCGGACAACGTGCCGCTGGCCACGACCCTCCCTTCGTCGAGGACGATGACCTTGTCCGCACGCTCGAGGGCGGCCCTCCGGTGCGAGACGACGAGGCAGGTCGCGTCGCGGTCGGCGAACAGGCCGTCCCACAGGCGGCGCTCCGTCTCGACGTCGAGGGCGCTCGACAGGTCGTCGAAGACGAGCAGGTCGGCGCCGGTCAGGAACATGCGAGCCGCGGCGGCGCGCTGGACCTGACCGCCGGAGAGACGCACTCCGCGCGTCCCCACCTCGGTCGCGAGGCCGTGGTGGAGCTGTTCCACGTCGGGTGCCAAGACGGCGAGGTCGAGGGCCTGCTTCACCTCCTCCGGGCTGGCGTCGCCGCCGAGCAGGATGTTCTCCTCGAGGCTGTCGGAGAACAGGCGCGGCACCTGGCTGGTGTACGCGGTGCGGGGAGGCACCAGGAAGGACGCCGCGTCTTCCACCACCACGCCGTTCCATCTGATCGTCCCGCCCGTCTTGGGCAGTAGGCCCAGGAGCACGCGCAGGAGCGTGCTCTTGCCCGATCCCACGCGGCCCGTCACGACCACGAACTCGCCACGGCGCACCGTGAACGAGACGTCCTGGACCCCCTCCTCGGCGCCCGGGTGGCTGTACGACAGCCCCTCCACCGACAGCTCCTGCAGCGGCTCGGAGCGTTCGCCGCGGGACATGTACGCCGGCTGCTCGCGCTCGAGGTCGTAATCGTGCGGCTCGATCAGGCTCTCCACCGGGGCGTCGACCATCATCTTGCCCAGACGCTCGTAGGCCACGCCCGTACGCTTGTGCTGCACGAACATCAGGCCGATGAACGTCATGATGCCCGTGAGGCGCGGCAGGTAGGTGACGAACAACGCGAAGTCGCCCACGGTGAAGCTGCCGTCCCGGAGGGCGGCGGCTCCGACCAGGAGCACGACGCCGGTGGCGACGTTCACCATGTTGTCGGTAACGCTCCGGAACAGCTCCGTGAGGACAGTGTCCTTGAGCGCGCGTTGTCGCCTGGCCTCGTTCAGGCCGGCGAAGCGGGCCAGGACGCTACCCTCGCGCCCCGACGCTTTGACCGCCTGCACGCTGCCGAAGGTCTCGCCCAGGAAGTCGGTGACGCGGCTCGTGGCCTCGCGCGAGGCCCGACGGGCGTTGCGGATGTGCGGCCTGAGCAGGTTGGTGAGGCCCAGGGTGAGGACGAGCGGCACACACGCCAGCAGCGTGAGCACCGGGTTGATGAACGCCATGATCGTCAGCGCCACCACGGCGTATGCCGCGAAGCCCCAGAAGTCCACCCAGTTCTCGACGTACTCGCCGATGTCGTTGACGTCGTCGCGGAAGCGCGTCACGGACTCGCTGGGCGACTCCGGTAGACGCCGGGAGCCCGGCGCCGTGAGCAGGTGCCTGAGGATGTTGTGCCGCAGGTGCAGCGTGATCTCCACCCAGTAGGTGGCCCACGCCCTGATGGCCGCGACGAACACGCCGATACGGCCTATGTCGAGGGCCAGCGCCAGCGCCAGGAACGTCCAGGCGCTGGCGCCAGCGGGTGCCGAGCCGGAGAGGGAGTCGAAGACACCCTTCGTCAGCACGCCCGTGAGCACGGGCAACACATGGATCAGGGCCCACAGTGCGCTGGAGCCTACGAACAGCCAGGATCGCTGTCGCACCAGCCCGAGCGTGAGCCTCAGTGGGTTCGTCGCGAAGTTCATGCCAGGTCCTCCAGCAGCTCGGCCTCCTCGGCCGACAGCCCGCGCGTGCCGGCGCCGGCGCCTACGTTCAGGTCCAGTGACAGGGCGGCGCGCCGCAGCCGGGCGTACCGGCTGCTCGGGTCGGCGGCGAGCGCCTCGCGTGACCCGGCCTCGACGACGCGACCGCGCTCCATGACCATGATCTCGTCCACGCGCTCCACCGTCTCCAGGCGGTGCGCGATGATCAGCGCCGTCCTGCCGTGCAGGAGGCGCTCCAGGGCCCGCTCGAGCCGGCGTTCCGTGACGGGGTCGAGTCGCGACGACGGCTCGTCGAGGATCACGACGCCGGGGTCCTTGAGGAAGACGCGGGCGAACGCGATCAGCTGCGCCTCGCCGGCCGAGAGGTTGCGGCCACCGGAGTCCAACTCGGTGTCGAGGCCACCCTCCTGAGAGCGGTACCAGCTACCCAGGCCGAGCTCCTCCAGCACCTCCACGATCACCTCGTCCTCGACGCTCGGGTCGAAGAAGGTGAGGTTGTCCCTCAGCGTGCCCCTGAAGAGCTGCACGTCCTGGGTGACCAGGCCGATGCGCGCCCTGAGTAGTTGGATGTCGGCGTCGCGCGTGTCCACGCCCCCCACCTTCACGGCGCCGGCGCTCGGGTCGTAGAGCCGGAAGATCAACCGGGTCAGCGTGGTCTTCCCCGAGCCGGTACGGCCCAGCAGCCCCAGCCGCCTGCCCGGCGCCAGCTCGAAGCTGACGCCCCGCAGCGTGAGCTGATCGGGCGAGGCGTCGAGGTAGTGGAACGCCACGTCCTCGAAGCGCACCGCGAGCGGGCCGGCGGGCAGCTCGGCGCCACCCCCTAAGGGCAGGGCCGACTCGGTGTGGAATAGCTCCCCCACGCGCTGCACGCCAGCGGCCGCCTTCTGTAGCTCCTGCAGCTGCTGCGTGATCTGCTCGATGGGGTTCTGCAGCATGAAGAGGTACTGGAAGACCATGTAAGCGCCGCCCACCGTCATGTCTCCGCGGCGCACCAGGTAGATGGAACTGCCGACGGTGACGGCCAGACCGATCACGAACAGGCCATAGCTGGAGAGCCACACGACGCTGCGCAGCATCCAGGCGCGCCTGGTGTCCAGGTAGACGCCGCGCATGACCGTGCGGAAGCGGTGCATCGAGTAGTCGCCGGCCCCGTTCGCCCTCAGGTCGTCCAGGCCCTGCAGCCGCTCCTCGATGAAGCCGAACTGCTTGGCGTTGGCCTCGCGCTCGAGGTTGCTGGCGGGCACACCCACGCGCCTGGTGAGCGTGAGCGCGATCATCTCGAGGACCACGAAGCCCGTCAGGGCCCCGCCCATGAGAGGGTTCTCCAACCACAGTGCTACGAGGATGCCCACCAGGAGCAACAGTCCACCGAACACGCGGACCGAGAACTGCGATAGGAAGTTCGAGAGGCTCGTCACGTCCCCGTCGATCCGCTCGATCATCTCCCCCGCCGTGCGCGAGTTGTGGAAGCCCATGTCGAGGTCGAGGGTGTGACGGGTGAGGTCCTCGCGCAGGTGGTTCGTCGCGCGCCATCCGACCGAAGCCGCGACGTACGTGGCGACTGCGTTGAGCAGCTGGGTGGCGACGGCGACGATGAGGAACAGGACGGCCAGCGTCGTGAGCCGGTCCTGGCCGGCAGAGGCCAGGGCCCCGTCGATGAAGCGCCGCAGCAACTGCGGTACGACGAGCTGAAGGCCCGCCGCGGAAAGCAGCAGGGCGGCCATGAGGATCGCCATGCCGCGCTGCGGCGCCAGGTACCGGCGCAGCAGGGAGAACATCGTCGTGCCCGCCGGCGCCCTCCGTTCGGTTGTCACTGCTCGGGTGGTCATGTCACCTCTTGGTGTTCATCTGGTCGTGCTTCTCGTCTTAAGCTGGCCCTGGCCGCGCACGAGTAGATCGGCCGCGGGCTCTTCGCTGGTCGCCCTCGGCCGGATGTTCTCTGACGAACTTGTCTGGTGACTAACCGGTTACGAGGCAGACCACTCCCACACCCACGCTGACGCCATCCGGCGCGATGCGTACCGTGTGCGGGAACAGGTGATCTGCCATAGCTGAGAGACTCTAGTGGAGCTAGAGGCGCGTTGTCAACCTGCTCGTAGCCGCACGGAAAATGCGCGCTTCAGCCGCGTCGCAGCAGCCACCCCAGGCGCAGCAGGCCGTTGGCAGCGCCGAGCGCGCCTACCACCCACAACCACGTCATCACGCCGATCATCGACCTGAACAGGGTCAGGGACCCGAACGACCGTCCCGAGGTCCGCAACACGATCGCCGGCATGGCGAGCGCCACGCCGAGCGGTAGGAGCCCGAACACGATGCCAAGCCAGTGGCGCCACGCCCCCACGCCAGGCGCCCAAGATGTCCACGCCGGGAACCGGAGCAACGCGCGCACTCCCAAAGCGGCTCCCAACAGCGCCAAGGTTGCGAACACGAGTCCCCAGTGCCTGACGTCGAACCCGCCGGTCGTGGGCTCCTCGCCGCGGAGCAGCGCGACGAGGCCTTGCTCGATGCGCGGGAAGGCCAGGAGGTCTTGGGCCAAGCTGTGCACGTCGTAGAGGACCGCCACCCCGTACCCGCTGTCGGGCAACAGCACCGCCTGGGCCGTGAAGGTGGAGAGCACGCCGTTGTGCTCGAGCAGGCGGGTCCCGTCCCGGTCACGCTCGAACCAGCCCATGGCGTAGTCGCTGCCGGGTGGCGGCGTGAGCAGCGGCCCAAGCACCGAGGCCGGGACGCCCGGGGCACCGCCGCTAGCGAGAGCCGTCAGGTACCGCGTCATGTCCTCCGCGTTCGACACGACGCCACCGCTGCCGCCGAGGTAGCCCGACTCCTCGCCGGCCCCGACGGGCAGTCCGAACGCCAGTAGGTGCCCCCTGGCGATGTCGTCAGACACCGCAGCGAGCTCCGCGGAGTTGATAACGGCGAACGTGCTGTCCATGCCCAGCGGAGCGAACACGTGGATCCCCAGGTAATCCGAGAGGCTCTCACCGCTCACGACCTCGATCAACCGTCCGAGCACTTCGTAGTTCGGGTTGAAGTAGTGGAACTCCTCCCCCGGCTCGGACACGGGCCGCGCGCCCGCCAGGCTCGCGACGCGCTCGGCCGGGCCCGCCGGTAAGGCGCCTCTCGGCTCCCTGAAACCGGCGTCGGAAAGACCGCTCGTCTGGTTCAGGAGGTGCCTGACAGTTATCCGGTCCGCCGCGCCCGCGGCGGCCAGCCCGAAGGCGGGGAGGTAGCTGACGACCGGAGCGTCCAGGTCGACCGCGCCCGCGCCCGCCAGTCGTAGTACGGCGAGGGCCGTGAACGACTTGCTGAGCGAGCCGATCGGGAACAGGGTGCGCGGCGTGATGGGGTTCCCGCGGGCGTCGGTGCCGTAGCCCTTGACGTACACCACCTCGTCGCCGTGCGTGATGGCCAGCGCGAGACCGGGAACGCGCCCCGCTCTCATCTGGTCCGCCACGAAGCGGTCGACCCTGGCGAGGTCCAAGTCGCTACGCGGCAGGGCGACGTTCCCCACCAGCAACAGGTTCATGAGTAGCCGTGGCAGCACCGCGCCCACGTCCCCCATGCATAGCTCCCCCACGTGAGGTCCTGGCGAGCGAGGCCCGCGAAGAACTCGGCGCGGCGGAGTAGAACTCGAGGCAGCCGTCACCGGCGCCGGTTGTTTGAGTCCCGTTTTAGGTGAGACGGTTGGTTGAGTGAGAATGGAGGTTCC
>JBDZWC010000025.1:0-29764 GCA_040256005.1 Deinococcaceae bacterium
GGACATGTCACGAGCGGCGTCGTGCAGCAGCGCGGCCAGGAGGACCCTGTCCTGGTCCTCCGGCGTGAAGCCGTTACTGGTCGCGATCTGCAGCGCGAGGACGGCCACGCGGCGGATGTGATCGAACCTGTCTGGCGACACGAGGGCCCTGACCTTGCCCAGGTAGGGGGTCACGACCGGGGACGAGAACGCGCCCTCCGCGCCGCTCGTGGCCGCGCGGCTGGAACCACGTGTGGAGATGTCCAGATCGGTCCGTTGAGTCATGCCGTCGGTGGGCCCGCGGTGGCCGCTGGCCTGCCTGGAAGGTATCACGCTGCGATGAGCGTCTCCGCGTCGCATCTGGACATGCGCCTAGATGGTCTCGTCAGCGTTCCCGTCACCCTCCGCGCCGTCCACCGCGGCCTCCTCCGACAGGTAGTCGAACGTGGCCGCGCCGATGTGCACCTCGTCGCCGGTCCTGGCGCCGGCCCGCTTCAGGAGCTTGTCGATACCGAGGGCTCGGAAGTGGTGCTGGAGGTAGGCGACCGCGTCGCGGTTGGAGGCGTCGAAGCGCGACACGACGGTCTCGACCTCCGACCCGGTGACGACCCACCCGTCCCCGCTCATGTGGCGGCGCACCCGCGGCGGCTGTGCGGCGGTCGGGGCGCGGCCGGCCGGTTCGACCGGCTCCGGCTTGGGCGGAAGCAGCGCGAAGATCGCGTCCTTGAGCGCGCCCAGGCCGTCCCCGGTGGTGGCCGAGACGAAGAAGACGGGGAGGCCCGCGCTGGTGAGGTCCTCCTCGAGGAGCCTCACGACCTCGGCGTCGACGAGGTCCAGCTTGTTGACGACCAGCACCGCCGGCCTGTCGAGCAGCGCCGGGTCGTACTCGCGCAGCTCGCGCCTGAGCGCCGCGAGCGCCGCGGCCGGGTCGATGGAGGCGTCGACGACGTAGGCCAGCAGGCGGGTGCGGGAGATGTGCCTGAGGAAGTCCAGGCCCAGACCCTTGCCCAGGTGGGCGTCCTCGATGATCCCCGGGATGTCCGCCAGCGTGAAGCGCTCGTGATCGCGCTCCACCACGCCCAGGTTCGGCGACAGCGTGGTGAATGGGTAGTCCGCGATGACGGGCTTGGAGTTCGAGAGGGCCGCCAGCAGGCTCGACTTGCCGGCGTTGGGGTAGCCGACCAGGCCGACGTCGGCGATGACCATCAGCTCCAGGCGCAACCGGCGCTTCTCGCCCGGTGTGCCGTACTCGGCGAAGCGGGGCGCACGGCGGGTGGACGAGGCGAACGAGGCGTTGCCTCTGCCTCCCTTGCCGCCGTTGGCGACGATGACGCGTTGACCCACCTGGGTCAGGTCCGCGACCACCACGCCCGTGTCCATGTCGGTCGCCCGCGTGCCCACGGGGACGTCGACGATGAGGTCTTCGCCGGCGCGGCCCGCGCGCTCCTTGCCTTCGCCCTGCTGCCCCGTGCCGGCCTTGAAGACCGTGCGGCCCAGTAGCCTGTCGAGGGACGAGATGTCGTCGACGGCTTGCAGGATCACCGAGCCACCGTCGCCGCCGTGCCCACCGTCGGGGCCACCCTTGGGGATGTACTTCAGACGGAGGAACGACAGGCCGCCATCGCCGCCCTTGCCGCCCTGCACCGTGATGTCCAGCACGTCCCTGAAAGCCACTTACTCGTCTCCTCAGGGCGCCACGGCTTCAGCCGCCCCCGTCAGCGAAAGGCGCGGCCCCGTGAAGGGCCGCGCCCGCAGATCTCGTTCCTTCTGAAGCGAGCCCGAGCGGGCCCGCCGCTCAGACCCTTCAGTCCGTGCCCGCCGCCGGAGCGGTCTCCACGCTGACGAAGCGGCCCTTCGAGCCCCTGTTCGCGTAGCGGACGGTGCCGTCCCGGAGCGCGAACAGCGTGAAGTCCTTGCCCAGGCCGACGTTCATACCTGGCTTGAACTTCGTGCCGCGCTGCCGCACGAGGATGTTACCGGCCAGCACCTCTTCACCATCGAAGCGCTTGGCGCCCAGGCGCTTGGAGTGGCTGTCGCGGCCGTTCTTGGAGCTGCCTACGCCTTTCTTGTGAGCCATGACAGATGTCCTCCCTCAGCCCTCGACCTTGGTGATCTTCACCTCGGTGTAGTCCTGCCGGTGGCCGATGTGCCGCCGGTAGTTCGTCTTCGCCTTGAACTTGTAGATATGCACCTTGTCGCCACGGCCGTGCCCGATCACCTCGGCGGTGACCTTGGCGCCGTCGACGAGGGGGCTGCCTACCTTGACCTCATCGCTGCCGAGCAACAGGACGGGCAGTTCCACCTGGCTGCCGGACTCGGCGTCGAGCTTCTCGAGCCGGAGCACGTCACCCTCGGCCACGCGGTACTGCTTACCGCCCGATTCCACGATAGCGAACATCTCAAGGACCTCCGAAACACGAGCCTCGGCCGGGTGACCGAGACACCGAAGGAGAAGTATAAGCCAAGCCCCCGGCCCGGCACAAGGCCGCTCGGCACGCGGCCGCCCGCCGCGCTCACGGCCATGGGACGCTCACCTCCTTGGCCTACGGTGTCGGCCGCGGCGCGACGAGGAGGTCCCGTGGGGCACGCCACTTCGGCGATGGTCTTGTCCTATACTCTGCCGACAGCGCCGAAGGAGAGGGAGGGTACGTGCATGGCAAAGTCCAAGACAGTCAGCAAAGCGGATCTCGTGGGTGAAGTCGTCAACTCCACCAAGCTGCCCCGCAAGACCGTCAAGGAGACCGTCGACGCCCTGCTCGACACGATGACTTCCGAGATCGCGAGGGGAAACAAGGTCACCCTCACCGGCTTCGGCAGCTTCGAGGTGCGTTCCCGCAAGGAACGCTCCGGCGTTAAGCCCGGCACCAAGGATCGCATCAGCATCCCCGCGAGCAACTACCCTGCCTTCAAGGCGGGCAAGAGCCTCAAGGACAAGGTCTCCGGGCGCTAGGCGTCGTTCGCTAGCCGTCTCGGCGGGCACCGTGCCAGGCGCGCGGTGCCCGCTTCCCGTGGCGCCCGTCGAAGCCGGACCACCGAACGGAGCGGTAGCCACCGGCCACCTGCTCCGGCGCTATCCCGCCTCCAGGCGCGGCAGGCCCGCTAGCAGGCTCTCGACGTGTCGTCTCGTCAGACCGGCGAGCGGTTCGCTGGCGTCGGCGACGATGACATCCGGCTCCGCGGCCGGGTCGGGTTCCTCCAGAGCGACGAACTGCGAGTCCACCAGCTCGGCCGGGAAGAAGTGCCCTCCCCTGGCCGCGACCCTCGACCGGGCCAAAGCTTCCTCGCAGCGGAGGTAGAGGAAGGCGACGCCAGCCCCGGCGGAGCGCAGGACGTCCCGGTAGGAGCGCCGCAGCGCGCTGCAGGCGAGGACCACTCCGGCGCCGGCGGAGATGCGCCGGGCGAGGGCGTCGCGCATGGCCGCCAGCCATGGCGCCCTGTCCTCCTCGGTGAGAGGCTCGCCGGCCGCCATCTTCGCCACGTTCGCGGGGGAGTGGAAGGCGTCGGCGTCCAGGAAATCCCAGCCCAGGACCTGCGCGATGCGCCGCCCGACGCTGGTCTTGCCGCTGCCCGATACGCCCATGACGACCAGCGCCCGAAAGGCGTCGTCGGCGCTCAAAGCCACGGGACGGTCCGGAGCCCAACTCGCGCCAGTTGGAGACGGTTCGAGAGCACGCCCCGATCCTAAGCCCGCACCCACCGCCGGCTTGACCACGGTCAACGCCAGGTCGTCAGCCAGCCGCCTACCGTGTCCAGGCGTGGACGTCGTGGCCGCGATAGAGCATCCGAGTGAGGAACGGGAAGGCTTACCGAACGCCGTGGTCGCGTACGCGACGCTCTTCGGCGCTACCGAGTACGTGGCCGGTTTGGTCGCCAGCTCACTGGGCGAGGCGACCCGCGGGCGCGTCGAGGCGCACGACCTGGCGTACCTCGAGGTTTCGACGCTGGCGAACCACGACCTCATCGTCATCGGCGCCTGCACCTGGAACGTAGGCCAACTGCCTCCCGACCTGGAATCAAAGCTGGACGCCCTCGGGGCTCTGGACCTGCGGGGCAAGTACCTCGCCGTCTTCGGTACCGGCGATCAGATCGGCTACCCCGATACCTTCGTGGACGCGATCGGGATGGTGGCCGAGCGCATGCGGAACACCGGGGCCCGGTTGGTGGGCAGGTGGCCGGCAGACGGCTACAGCTTCGCGGCCTCGCGCGCGGCGGTGGGGGGCATCGAGCTCCTCGGCCTGGCGATCGACGAGGACAACGAGCCCGACCTGACGGCCGGCCGCGTGGCTGGTTGGGCCGCCCAGATAGCGCATGAGGCAGGGCTCAGGACCCGGGTTAGCATCTAGGCATATGGCAACCGGGCTACCGGCGAGCGTGCCGGAGCTGCTGCGTGCGCGGGCCGCGGACGCCGGGCTCGCGCAACGAGTGAAACGCTTCGGCCTGTGGCAGCGGATCTCGTGGGCGGAGTACGTCGCCGACGTGAACGCCTTGGCCGCCGAGTACGTGGCGCTGGGACTTCAGCCCGGCGACCGCCTGGCGATCCTCAGCGAGAACAGGCCGGAGTGGACGGTCGCGGACATGGCCGCACAGACGGCCGGCGGCGCCACTGTAGGGGTGTACACGACCAGCAGCCCGGAGCAGCTGCGCTACTACCTGCAGCACTCCGACGCGGTGGGCCTCGTCCTGGAGGACGCGGAGCAGCTCGAGAAGTGGCTGGCCGTGCGCGACGACTGCCCCGGCGTGCGCTTCGCTCTCCTCATCGAGGAGAAAGAGGCCGAGGCTCCGGGCGTGACACCGTTCTCCGAGGCCCTGGCGTCGGGCAGGCGGCGCTACGCCAGCGACCCGGTACCCGTGGACGAGAGGCTCGCACGGCTCTCGCCCGACGACGTCGCGCTGTTCATCTACACCTCGGGCACCACCGGCGACCCCAAGGCCGCCATGCTCACCCACGGCAACATCGTCTGGGCCACCGAGGCGCTGAGGCGGGCCCTCGACTGTGGGCCACGCGACGAGTTCCTCTCGTTCCTGCCGGTGTCTCACATCGTGGAGCGCCTGATCAGCATCGCGAACCCCATCCGATGGGGCTACGCGGTCAGCTTCACGGAGAACCTCGACACGGTGCTGAACGACCTCAGGGAGATCAGGCCGACGATCTTCTTCGCGGTGCCACGCATCTGGGAGAAGCTCTACTCGCTCGTCGAGCTTCACATGAAGGACGCGCAGCTCTTCAAACGCCTGGCGTACGAGCGGGCCATGGCCGCCGTCAGGGGCAGGGCCGGGGCAGGAGCCTCCCCGGCCAGAGCGGCGGCCGTAGCCATCGCGAACCTGGCGGTGCTGGCGCCGCTGAAGCACCGCCTCGGACTCGACCGCGTCCGCTTGGCGATATCGGGCGCCGCACCCATCGCGCCAGAGATCCTCGCCTACTTCAGGAGCCTCGGCGTCGACGTGCGCGAGGGTTACGGCCTCACCGAGTCGACCGGCCTCATCTCCCTGTGCCCGCGCCAGGTACGCCTGGGCACGGTGGGCATCCCGTTCTGGGGCGTCGACGTGAAGATCGCCGAGGACGGTGAGATCCTCTCGCGCAGCCCCGGCAACTTCCTCGGCTACCACAAGGACCCGGAGGCGAGCGCCGAGGCGCTGGCGGGCGGCTGGCTCCATACCGGGGACATAGGGGAGCTCGACGCGATGGGCCACCTCAGGATCACCGACCGCAAGAAGGACATCCTCATCACCGCCGGCGGGAAGAACATCGCGCCGCAGAAGATCGAGAACCAGCTCAAGTCGTCCGTGTACATCAACGACGCCGTCGTGCTGGGCGACAGGCGCAGGTACCTGGTGGCGCTGCTCGTCCTGGACGAGGACAACGTGAGGCACTGGGCTGCCGAAAGGCAGCTGGCCTACTCCACCTACACCGACCTCACGCGCAACCCGGAGGTCGTCGCCCTCATAGGGGCCGAGGTCGAGAGGGTCAACGGTTCGCTGGCGCGCGTCGAGACGGTCAAGCGCTTCGCGATCCTGCCGAAGAGGCTCTACCACGAGGACGGCGAGGTCACGGCCACGCTCAAGGTCAAGCGCTCGAGCATCGCGGAGCGCTACGGCGACCTGGTGGAGGGGCTCTACGCATGACAGACGGAGGATCGGCCGAGGAGGCCAAGCCCAGACCCGCCAGGCGCCGCCGGCAGAGCGTGCTCTTCCGCGACAGCTACGAGCAGGACCTCCAACACGTGAGGGGCGCAGCGGGCTGGGCCGGGACGGCCCTGGCGGCCGTGGCCGTCGCCGTGCTGCCCCTGGTCGCGCAGGGCTACATCGTCTACAACCTCACCCTGTTCCTCGTCTACGCGCTGGTGGCTCTATCGCTCGCCGTCCTCGTCGGCATGACCGGCCAGGTCTCCCTCGGTCACGCCGGCTTCCTCGCCGCGGGGGCTTACGCCCAGGCGGCGCTGGCGGCGCTTGGCATCCCCTACCTACTGACGTTGCTCGGCGCCATCGCCGTGGCCGCGCTCCTCGGCCTCGTCATAGGCGTGCCGGCGCTACGTCTCGAGGGGCCATACCTGGCGATCGCGACGCTGGGCTTCGGGCTGGCCATCCAGCAGATCCTCAACAACTGGCGCTTCGTCGGCGCCTCTACCGGCCTCATCGCGGACCGCCCCGTCATCGCCGGCGTGGACTTCTACGGCGATGCCGCCTACTACTGGCTGGTCGCTGCCGTGACGAGCGCGGTCGTGCTGCTGGTCCTCAACCTGGAGCGCTCGCACGTCGGCAGGGCGTTCCGCGCCGTGCGCGACGCCGACCTCGCGGCGCAGATGAGCGGCATCAGCCTCTCGCAGTACAAGTCGCTGGCCTTCGTCGTGTCGGCCGGCATCGCTGGCCTGGCCGGTGCGCTGTACGGGCCGCTCATCGGCTACCTGACGCCCGAGAGCTTCAACCTGCTCTTGTCGATCAAGTTCCTGCTGATGGTCGTCGTGGGTGGGCTGGGGCTGCTGCCGGGGGCGCTCGTGGGCGCGGGCTTCATCACCGGCCTCGAGCTCTACCTCTCGACGTTCAGGGCGTGGTCGCAGCTGGTCTTCGGCGCCGTCGTCATGCTGGTGCTGATACTCGAGCCCAGCGGTCTCTACGGCCGGTGGCTCAAGATCCGTAATTACTGGAAGTCGTGGCCGCTGTGAACACGTTCGGTGAGGTGCTCCAGGTGCTCGTCAGCGGCGCCACCATCGGCTCGGTCTACGCCCTCGTCGCTCTGGGGTTGGTGCTCGTCTACCGCACCACACGCATCCTCAACTTCGCCCACGGCGACGTCGGCGTGCTGGGGACCTTCATCGCCTTCGTGCTGTTCACGAACCTTGACCTGCCCTTCGGCGTCGCGTTCTTGCTGGCGCTCCTCGCCGCCGCCGTCATAGGCGCGCTCATCTACCTGACCACCGTGCGCCAGGCGAGGACAGAGAGCGACCTGGGGCTCATCATCCTGACCCTGGGCCTGGCCCTGTTCCTGGGCGGCTTCGACGCTCTGGTCTTCGGGACCGACAACAAGGTCGTGCCCACCCTGGCTCCAGACTCGATCGTCAGGGGGTTCGGGGCCTCGTTCAGCGTCGCCTCGCTGTTGACGGCGGCCCTCGGCGTGCTGCTCATGCTGGGGCTGTGGGCGCTGCTCAGCTTCACCAAGCTGGGCGTGGCCATGCGTGCCGTGGCCCAGCGCGAGGACGTGGCGGAGGCGATGGGCCTGCCGGTGCGGACGGTCCTCATGGCGACGTGGGGAGCGGCCGCGCTGCTGGCGACGGCCGCCGCCCTGCTGTTCGCGCCCACTACGCTTCTCAACCCCACGATGATGCTCGACCCGCTCTCCAAGGGCTTCGTTGCGGCTGTCATCGGCGGCATGAACAGCCTGCCAGGCGCTGTCGTGGGCGGCTACGTGCTCGGCATCCTCGAGCTGCTGGTGGGGGTCTACGTGTCCCTCGAGTTCAAGGCGAGCTTCGCCTTCCTCGTCGTGATCATCGTGCTGCTGGTGAGGCCGCACGGCCTGCTCGGGCGCGCGGACGTCAAGCGCGTGTGACGCAGCCCCCGCGAACGCCCGCGGCCCGGGCGACATCGGATTCGTGCCGTCCCCAACGGTTCTGGCCGTCCGCGCGCAGGTGGGCCCGTGGTAGGGTGAAACGAGCGAAAAACAGCAGTTGCCCCGATGTGGGGAGAGGAGCGACATGAAGAGGTTCATCGTTCTCGGCATCGTCGTAGCGCTAGCCGGCTCTTGGGCCATGGCGCAGGAGGGGGTGACCGATACCGAGGTCGTGATCGGCAACTGGGGCCCCCAGTCTGGCCCGGCCGCGGCGTGGGGAGCCGTGACGGTCGCGATACAGGCGTACTTCGACTACATCAACGACCAGGGCGGCATCCACGGCAGGAACCTGGTGCTGGAGACCCGCGACGACGGGTACGACCCCGCCAGGACGGTCTCGGCCGTGCGCGAGCTCATCGATCGCGAAGGCGTCTTCGCCTTCGTGGCCGGTGTGGGCACCGCCAACGGGCTGGCCGCGCTGCCGCTCATCCAACGCGCCGGCGTCCCATGGGTCGCCCCGGCATCTGGTAGCGAGGTGTTCGCCGAGCAGTCGGGCGGCCTCGTCTACACGACGTTCACCGACTACGTGGTCGAGGCCTCTCTCATGACGAGGCACGCCGCCATGGAGCTGGGCAGCAAGAACATCGCGATCTTCTACCAGAACGACGGCTACGGCCAGGCCGGCCTGCGAGGCCTGGAGGAGGAGGTGGCTCGACTCCAGGAACAGGGCGTCGACGTCACCGTCGGCGACAGGGTCAACTACGAGCGCGGCACCACGAACCTGGGCGTCCAGGCGCTCCGGCTGCGCGGCTCGGGCGCGGACAGCGTCGTCCTCTTCTCCGACCCGACGGCAGCCGCCAACCTGCTCAACGAGTTCCAGCGCCTCGACTACCATCCGCAGATCCTCTCGACGGTGACGCTGCTCGACCCCAGCCTCATCGGCAACCCCGCCATGCAGGGCGCCCTCTACAGCGTCTTCCTGCGCCTGCCCAGCGTCGTCCTGGGCGAGGGCAACGGCGACCCGATCGCCGACCGGCTCTATCAGGAGGTCATCCTCGCCTACGCGCCCGAGATCGCCACGGCGCCGTTCTTCGCGCTGGCAGGCATAGCGTTCGCCCAGCCGCTGGTGGAGGCGCTCCAGGCCGCCGGCCCAGACCTCACACGCGAGAGCTTCGTGGCCGCGCTCCAGGGCATCGACGGTTACACCGAGGGCCTCTACCACGAGGTGTCGTTCGAGAACGGACCCCGCGGGAACAACTCGGTGCAGCTCCTCCAGGTCACGCCGCAAGGGCTGCGGCCTGTCTCCGACTGGTTGACGCTGTAGGAGGTGACGCTGCGGCGGCGGGCCATCCGCGCCCGCCGCCGCGCCGATCCGCAGGATGGCCCCGCTCCTCGAGCTCGACTCCGTCACCCTCACCTTCCGGGGCCTGACCGCGCTCGCGGGTGTCAGCTTCGGCCTCGAGGAGGGTCAGGTGACGGCGCTCATAGGCCCCAACGGCGCGGGCAAGACGAGCGTCTTCAACGTCGTCTGCGGCTTCTACCGCCCACAGGCGGGGCGCGTCAGCTGGCGGGGCCGCGACATCACCGGCCTCGCACCGCCCAGGGTCGCCGCGTTGGGCATTGGGCGCAGCTTCCAGAACATCGAGCTGTTCAAGAACATGACCTGCCTCGAGAACCTTCTCCTCGGCAGGCACATGCACGTCCGCGCCACCCTCTTCGACGCGCTCTTCGCCACGCCGCGCTGGACGCGCGACGAGGTGAGGCAGAGGCGGCGCGCCGAGGAGCTCATGGACCTGCTCGACCTGCAGGCGTTCAGGGAGCAGCCCGTGGGCTCGCTGCCTTACGGCGTCCAGAAGCTCATCGAGGTGGCACGGGCCCTCGCCACCGAGCCGTCTCTGCTGCTCCTCGACGAGCCGACAGCCGGGATGACCGTCGAGGAGAAGGAGGACACGATGGTCACGCTCCTGCGGCTGCGCGAGGAGCTCGACCTGACCATGCTCGTCGTCGAGCACGACCTGCGCGTCGTGGGCGGCATGGCCGACAGGGTCGTCGTCCTCGACCATGGCAGCCTCATCGCCGACGGGGCTCCTCGCGACGTGCAGGACGACCCGGCCGTCGTCGCCGCCTACCTGGGTAGCTCGAAGATGGCCGCCGAGGGGGCCGCATGACCGCCATGCCCACGCCAGGCATGGGGGAAGGCAGCGGCGGCGGACCGTACCTCGAGCTCGTCACGGTCGAGAGCGGCTATCACCGCCAGCTGCGCGTCCTCAAGGGCGTTTCCCTGACCGTGAGCCGGGGCCAGTGCGTGGCCGTGCTCGGCTCGAACGGCGCTGGCAAGAGCACGATGCTCAAGACGGTGATGGGCCTCATCGACGACGAGCCGCGCAAGGGGCGCGTCCGTGTCGGGGGGCGCGACGTCACGCGCTGGGGCACCGAGTCGATCTCGCAAGCAGGCATCGCCTACGTCGTGGAGGACCGCGGCATGTTCCCAGACCTGACGGTGGGCGAGAGCCTGCTGCTTGGCGCCTACCACCGGCGGGACCGGAAGGGCGTGCAGGAGGACCTGGAGCGAATCTACGCGACGTTCCCGCGCCTGGCCGAGCGCAACCGGCAGGAGTGCGGCACTCTGTCCGGCGGCGAGCAGCAGATGCTGGCGATCTCGCGGGCGCTGATGAGCCGGCCCAAGGTGCTGTTGCTGGACGAGCCCAGCTTGGGGCTGGCGCCGCTGCTCGTCGAGGAGATCTTCGCCGTCATCAGGCGGATCACGGGGGAGGGCATGGGGGTCCTGCTCGTGGAGCAGAACGCGAACCAGGCCCTCAACATCGCCGACTACGGGTACGTGCTGGAGGGCGGTCGCTTCGTGCTCGAGGGCACCGCGACCGACTTGCGCGGCAACGACAACGTCCGCGAGTTCTACCTGGGGGTCAGCGCCAGATCGGTAGAGACGCCACGCTTGCACGTCAGGCGCCGGCGGCGCCGGTGGAACTGAGCACCCGAGCTCGCGGGCCGGCCCAAGAAGAACGCCCGGAGCATCGCTGCCCCGGGCGCTATCGATCGCTAGTCTGTCAGGTCAGTAGCGACCGCCGGCGGCCTGCGTGGTCACGACCACGTTGGCGGCCTGGAGGCCCTTCTTGCCCTGTTCGACGTCGAAAGTGACTTCGTCGCCTTCGTTGAGGTTGCGGAAGCCGGAGCCCTGGATAGCCGAGAAGTGAACGAACACGTCAGGCTGACCGCCGCCCTGCTCGATGAACCCGAAGCCCTTTTCGCCGCTGAACCACTTGACTCTACCTGTTGCCATGTACCTTTTCCCAACTGCCCACCGCCAGGCAGTGGGCTACTTCGATTTGGGCCTCTAGGGCCCCCGTTCATGACATCCATCTGGTTGTCGAGAACGCGGGCAGTCTACGCGCCCGACGCGATATTTGCAAGCTAGTACGAGACTTGGGTGAGGCCGAGTGGCCGTTCGGTTAAGGTGCGCGCATGGCGAGCGAGCCCACGACCCCGTACGAGACCATGCGGTTCGACCCGGCGCTGACGGGCCAGGGCGGCCCGGTGCCGGGCCTGGCGCGTCTGGAGCGACATTGGGCGCGACTTACGCGATCGTGCGAGTTCACGGAGGTTCCGCTGCACAGGCAGGTCGTGCTGGAAGCCATCGCCGAGGCGGTCGAGGGGGCGAGTGAGCCCCTGCGGGTGCGTCTGTCGCTCTCCGTCGAGGGCGAGCCCACCGTCATCGTCACGCCCCAGCCGCCGCCCTACCCACAGGGGTTCGCCGACACCCCCGCCCAGGCGTTGGACTACGCGGGCGACGGTCCGTACCTGAGCGTGGCCGTGGCGACGGAGCCCGTGGACGAGAGCGACCCGGCCAGGCGCTACAAGACCACCGATCGCCACCTTTACGAACTGGGCCGCCCGTTCGCCCCGGCGCACGGGCTCGAGGACGTCGTGTTCTTCAACACCAAGGGGGAGCTGGTCGAGGCGGCCATCTCCTCTGTCTACGTCGGGACCGAGTCCGACCTCGCCACCTCGCCCCTCTCCAGCGGGGCGCTGCCGGGCGTCCTGCGCGAAGAGCTGCTGGAGCGGGGGCTCGTGCGCGAGGCCGTGCTGCGCGAGGAGGACCTGCGCGCTGCGCCGGTGGTGATGGTCAGCAGCTCGGTGCGCGGGCTGAGAAGGGTGCGCGTCGAGCCGGGCCGGGTCTCGCTGACGAGCTGAGCGCCGAGGGTCATGGTGCCGCGTCGGTAGCCGGCGGCCGCAGCGGCACGAAGACCGACGTTACAGTGGCATGGTGACACGTCCTTCCGGGCCGGATGCCGGCGCCATCGAACCAAGCACCAGTGCGCGCAGTTCTCGTCCCTTCGTCGACTACAGCGCGGAGATGCACGTCTCGACCAACCCTGCCCTGCGCTGGGTCTTCCGCGCGATCGGGGTCTTCTTCGTCGCTCTCGGGATCGCGGGCTACGTGCTGCCGGGCCTGCCTGGCACCGTGTTCATCCTCATCGCGGCGTTCTTCTTCGCTCGCTCCAGCCCACGCTTCTACAACTGGCTGATGAACCATCGGACCTTCGGCGGCTGGGTACGCGACTTCCAGGCCGGCAAGGGCATCCCCGGCTGGGTCAAGGTGTTCGCGCCCAGCATGATCGTCGTGTTCTCGGGGTTCAGCGTCTACGTCTGGGCCAGCAAGGGCGTGTGGTGGGGCGTGGGACTGACGCTGGTGGTCGCCGGCTACGGCGTCTACTACATCCTCAAGCAGCCTACCCGCACGCCACTGAACGAGGCCCGACCACGGCCCGACGTAACGCGTTCCGTGGTCAGGGTCCTGCTGTACGGCCTGGCGCTGAGCGCGGCGCTCTACGCCTGGAACCGGTTCCTGTGATCAGCCTGCGAGGCTAGCCTCGATCGTCTTCTCGACGCTGGCCAGCGCCTTGGACACCGGGCAATCGCGCCCCGCCTCCTGGGCCTTGGCCTGCAACGTCTGGTCGTCGAGGCCCTGCGCCTTGACCCGTACCCGCAGCACGCTCTTGGAGATGACCGGCCCCGAGTCGGTCGTGTCCATCTGGACGGACACCTCGGTGTCCACATGGTCGGGCGTGTGCCCCGCCTTGGTGAGGATGCTCGCCAGGTACATGGAGTAGCAGCCCGCCAGCGCCGCACCGATCAGCTCCTCAGGGTTCGTGCCGTTCTCGCGGCTGGCTCCCGACTCGAAGCGCGACTTGACCGTGTAGGGCCCCTCGTAGGTACCGCTGGGCAGTCGCATGACGCCCTTGCCGTCCTTCAGGCTGCCTTCCCAGCGCGCGTTGGCTTTGGTCGTGACCGACATAGATAGCCTCCTGAAGTGAGCCTAACCGAGCTCCAGCTCGTCGTACCCTTCCAGATAACCGCGCGCCTGCTTGAGGAACATGCGGGCGTACACGCCGCCCCGCTCCAACAGCTCCTCATGGGTGCCCTTCTCCACGACGACCCCGCCCTCGAGCACGACGATCCGCTCCGCCATGCGCACGGTGCTGAACCGGTGCGAGACGATGATCGTTATGCGGCCCTTGGCGTGGGCGCGCAAAGTTTCGATGACCTCGAACTCGGCGTCGGCATCCAGGGCGGCCGTGGGCTCGTCGAAGATGAGCACGGAGCCGCCACGGAAGTACAACCGTGCCAAGGCCAGCCTCTGCCACTGACCGCCGGATAGCTGCCTGCCGCCCTCGAACCACCTACCCAGCATGTTGTCGTAGCGCTCCGGCAGCTTCTCGATGAAGTCGTCCGCACCCGCCCGCTCCGCGGCGGCGATGACCTCCGGGTCGTTGGCGGCTTCGTCCACGTCGCCCAGCGCGACGTTCTCGCGCACGGTCATCTGGTACTGGCCGTAGTCCTGGAAGACCGTGCTCATCTCGGCCCTCAGGCTCGAGGGGCTGAAGCGCGTCGCCTCCAGACCGTTGACAAGGATCCGGCCGCTGGAAGGGCGGTAGAGGAACGTCATCAGCTTGATGAGCGTCGACTTGCCGGCGCCGTTCTCGCCGACGAGCGCCAGCGTCTCGCCCTTGGAGACCTTCAGGTTCACGTCGGTCAGGACGTCCCGTTCGGTGAGCGGGTAGCGGAAGTAGACGCCCTGCAGCTCGATCGACTCGATGGGGCCGGACCACCTCTCGCCGGCATCGTGGTCGGTGACAGGTAGCTCGAGGAACTCGTAGAGGTTCCGCATGTAGAGCAGGTTCTGGTAGATGCCCGAGACGCCCGAGAGCAGGTTCGAGAACTGCTGCTGCAGCTGCGAGATGCCCTGGATGAACAGCCCGAAGTCGCCGACCGTGATCGCCCCGGCGGCGGCGCGCCTCAGCACGACGGCCGTAGCGGCCCCCACCAGACCGGTGGAGGCGAGGGACGCGGCCAGGCCCCAGCCGCTGCGCCGGCGGATGAGCGACACCAGCTGCCCCCTGAACAGGTGGTAGTACGACTGCCACCGCTCCATGAGGTAGTCGCCGAAACCGAACAGCCGTATCTCCTTGACCGCCTGGTCGTTGGTGAGCAGGTTGCCGAGGTAGTTCTGGCGTCTGGCGTCCTGCGCCTGGCGCCTGATCATGCGGTACCCCTCCGTGCCGAACCGGGACTGCACCCACACGGCCGGAACCGACGCCAGGAGCACCAGCGGGACCACGGCCCAGCCCAGTTGGGCCATGAGCGCGCTGACCGACCCGAGGGTGACGACGGCCTGGCCCAGCGTGATGATCTGGGAGAAGACGCCCAGCGGCCTGCTCCCCACCTCCCGGTAGGCGTTCTGAAGCGAGTCGTAGACCTGCGGGTCCTCGAACTGCGCCAGCTCCAGGTCACCCGCCTTGGCGAGGATCTTCCTGCTGATCCGGTTCTGGAGAGTGTCGCCGAGCAACTCCCGGTTCGCGCCCTGCACGATGCCCACGACGTTGCCGCCGGCCACCAGAGCGACCTGCAGCAAAAGCAGTCCCAGGAGCGAGGCGAAGGCCTCCTCCGGCGTGCCTGCGGTGCCGCCGATAGCGGCCGCCACCTGGTCGAGCAGCAGCTTCGCGACCCACATGTTGGCGGCGGGCAAGCCCGCCTGCACGAGCGACAGGACCGCGATGGCGACGGTGCGCCCGGGGCTCGCCTCCCAAACGAGGGAGAGCGTGGTGCCGAGGTCGCGGAGATGCGTGCCGAGGCTCACCGGTGGTGGTGGTTCGGTCTGCGGCGGTCGCCTCACGGCGGGCAATGTAACCCTCGGAAAGCCCACCTACCTCGCACCCAACACTCAGAACTGGGTGCTAGCTTCCATTTACTTCGAACCCATGGGGACACGCCTCTCGGACCCCCGGAGGCGATCCCTGCACCGGGAGGTGAGGGACATGGCCGACACGCCCGAACTGAGGAGAGAGCTGAACACGCTCAAGCAAGACCTTGCCGCCCTGCGAGGAGACGTCACGACGCTCTCGGAGTCGAGCGCTCGCACCGCCAAGGAGGGCGCCGAGGCGATCTACAACGCGGCCAAGGAGGCCACGGCTCAAGCGAGGGAGAAACTGATGCAAGAGGCAGACGCTCTGATGCAGAAGGTCAAGACCAGTGCCAGGGACGTGGCAGGCACCGTCAAGGAGAGCGGCCAGGCCGCACTCCACGAGGTGGAGGACACCGTCAAGGAGCGCCCCATGACGTCGGTGCTGACGGCCCTCGGGGTCGGCTTCGTCGTCGGCATGCTCCTGTCCCGTCGCTGACCCCTACGTGAAGACGCCGAGGCGAGGCACCCATGGTTAGGAACCTAGCGGAGCTCGGCATCGCCTTCGTGGAGCTGGTGGAGGCCGAGGCGAGGTCACTGGCCACGGGCACCAAGCGCACGGCCGCCGCGGCCGCGGCCATGGTCATCGTGGCCATGGTCGCCGGCTCCATGCTCGTCATCGGCACGGGCTTGTTGATCTGGGCCCTCTATACGGTGTTCACCGACTACTTCACGACGGCCGGCGCCCTGGCGTTGACGGGTGCTGCGGTCTGGCTCGTGTTCGGAGGTGGCGCATGGCTCGCGATCAGCATGATGCGCCGGCGGACCTAGCCGTCGAGGTCGCCAAGCTCAAGGTGCGGGTGGCCGCCGAGAAGGCCGAGCCGGGCCGGGTGCTGAGGCGCGGCATCAGGTCCTCCCCCCTGCCGTCGGTGGCTGGCGCCTTGGGCGCCGGCACCCTGCTGGCCCTGCTGCGGGGCCGAGGAGGGCGCGCCGACGCCGCCAGGGTGGGTCGCAGGGGCGGCGTGGGTGCCTTGCTCACGGCACTGGCGGCGCAGGCGGCGCTGCGCTACCTGCCAGAGCTCCTCAGTTCCGAGAGGACCGCTGGAGGAGTCGACGCGGAAACCGGTCTCTGACGCGCGGGAGCGGGCCTACTGGGTCTTCTGGTCGTGGCCTTGGGGCGGGATCGAGATGTACCGCCAGCCGCTGCCCCTGATGTGCTTGCCGAGCAGCACGATCTGACCGACGTGATGACCGTTGTGGTCGAACGTCCTCAGCAAGGCGTCCAGCACGGAGTGCTCCTGCCCGCGGATCGTCACCGTTCGCCATAGGTCCTCGCTGACGAGGCCGGCGGTCGCGGAGAACAGCTTCTCCCAGCCAGCGTCCCACTCCGTCAAGATCTCGCTGGGGCTCAGCGAGGTGGGCGTGAACTCGCCTTCCCTGTTCCTGTCGGGTTTCTCCCCATCCGACGTCAGGAAATCGGTGTACCGCGACCTCAGGTTGCCGGCCAGGTGACGGGCCAGCACCGCCACGGAGTTGGCGTTGCCGCCAACCTTCGCGTGCCAGTCGGGCACCTCGAGCTGGGCGAAGACCTTCTCGGCCTGGGCCTTCTGGGCCGCGAAGCGCTGGCGCAGCTCCTTGATGAACAGCGTCCCGAGGTTCTCGTCCGACATGTCTACGGGTGGCGTCATGGCACATGCTAGGGGTGCCGCGCACGCGGAAGCAACGGCCCCGGAACCGCTGCGCTCACCACGAGATCGTCGACGGCCGCCTTCAGACCATAGGCTTTAGCGACAGTGGTCGACCCCGCCTCCTTCGTCACAGCCGCCAAGGCAGCCCTAACGCTGTCGATGGAGCGACTGGCGGTGGTGCCTTCCCTACCGGACGCGAGCACCGCAACCCTGCTCATCGTGCTGTTGGCCGGCGTCTCGGAGGCCGCGGGCGAGAGCGTCGTCCTGTTCGTCAACCGGGTCAGGCCGCGCCGTTTCTTCCTGAGCCTGGCCGTCTCCGGCCTGCTGTTCGTGTTCACCTACCTGTTCCTGTCCGGCAGCGTCATCGCGGTGACGCGCTGGCTGCTGGGCCCTGACGTGCGGGCGTTCGACATGGCGATAGTCGTGGGCGCGGCGTTCGCTCCGCGCATGTTCGGTTTCCTCGGCTTCCTCCCCTACTTCGGCCAACCGCTGGGCGCGCTGCTGCAAGCCTGGTCGGTGCTCGCGGCGCTGCGCGGGGTGAGGGCGGTGCTGGGCGCAGGGATCTTGGAGGCGATCGCCGCGGTCGCACTGGGCGCGTTGTTGCTGGCCGTGCTGCAGCGCACGGTGGGACTGCCGCTCGTCTACGTGGCCCGTCGGCTCCTTAGCGCCACCGCCGGCGTGAGGCTCACGTCCATCGACGAGGCCGTCGAGCTGAGCGCGGCAGAAGACGACGTCCTGGAAGATGAGGTAGCGCGAGACGGGGTGGCCGAAGAGTGATCTTCGCCGTCATCCTCGTCGTCACGCTGGCGCTGACGGTGTCGCTGCTCCTGGCTCCCATCGAGGCGCTCGGTTGGTGGGCAGGCTGGTTCGGCGACGCGGGCCACGACGTCGTGTACGACCGCCCCACGCCGGGCGCGGAGCCCACACTGCACGTCATCTACCTGGACGGGATAGCCAAGGCTGGCCACGTCAACTACCAGGACGTGCAGGGGTTCCTCGAGAGGTTGGGACGGGAGCTCCCCGAGGCGGTCGTCCTCGGCGACGTCCTGCCCTACTCGCCATCTGGTAGGGGCCTAACCGAGAGCAGGCCACTGGCGGCGTTCTGGCGGCGCATGCTCGAGCTCAAGCTGCAGGGCAGGCGACCGCTGCTGTCCTTCTCCATCAACGTGCGCAACATGCTGCAGGTGCTCGTGGCGTCCGACAGGCGGTACGCCGCCGTGTACGGGCGCGCCGCAGCCATCGCCATCACCGACGCCCTGCTCAAGGGCGGTTACAAGCCGGGCAGCGGCGAACCGGTCGCGTTGATCGGTTACAGCGGCGGCGCTCAGGTGGCCCTCGTCGCGACGCCCTACCTGAAGCGGACGCTGGACGCGCCTCTGACGCTCGTCTCGCTGGCTGGCGTGATGGCCAGCGAACCCGGCATGTTGAGCCTGGAGGGCATCTACCACATCGAGTCGAGCCGCGACCGGATCCCTGCCGTGGGGCGCCTCGCGTTCCCGGGCACGTGGAGCATCTGGCCGCGGTCCTATCTCGCCCGCTTGAGGAATCGCGGCGGGTTCTCCTCGGTGGATCCCGGGCCCATGCGGCACAACGGCGTCGAGAGCTACCTGGACGACGACGCCTTCATAGGGGGCCGCAGTCATCAGGAGATCACCAGCCGTCTCGTCGCTGGCTACCTCCGCGCATGGATCGGCTCGGGCGGCGGCCAGAAGACCGTGACCTCATCACACGTGCGAGTACAGTCCTGACATGTCCGAAGAAGGGCGTCGCTCCGCCGGACGGGGCTCGTGGCCCGCCAGGCGGGCGCCGCAGATGCCGGGCCGCCGGCCGCACGGGACACCGGAGGCGGACCCTGGCGCGGGCCGCGGCCCGGACGGAGGAGGCGGACCGCCTACCAGCCCACTGGGCTTGCCGCCCGGCTGCTCATGGTGGCTGTTGCCGCTGGCGCTGCTGCTCCTCAACTACCTCGTCGTGTCGCTCTTCTTCCCCGCTGCCGGCGCTCCCACCGAGATCCCCTACACGCTCTTCAGGGAGCAGGTCGCCGCGGGCAACGTGCGGAGCGTCTCCACGCGGGCCGACGTGATCCAGGGCGAGCTGTCCGAGCCCGTCACCATCTCGAGACCGGTCGACGGCCTCTTCGGCCCTCCGGAAGAACAGGAGGTGGAGGTATCCCGCTTCTCGACCACGCTACCCACCTTCGCGGGCCCGGGCCTCGAGGACCTGCTGTTGGATGCCGGGGTGGAGATCAACGCCGAGACGATCGAGGGCCCGCGGAACCCGCTGCTTACCCTGCTCATCTCCTTCGGGCCGGCCCTGCTGATGATCGGGCTCTTCGTATGGCTCATGCGTCGCATGGCCACGGGCGCCGGCTCCGGCCTGGGCGGGGCGCTGAGCATGGGTCGCAGCCGGGCGCGACGCGTGGAGCCCGGGCAGGTGGACGTCACGTTCGACGACGTGGCGGGCATCGACGAAGCCGAGAACGAGCTCGTCGAGATCGTCGACTTCCTCAAGAACCCGGCCAAGTACACACGCCTGGGTGGCACCGCGCCCAAAGGCGTGCTGTTGGTCGGGCTGCCTGGGACGGGCAAGACGCTACTGGCCAAGGCCGTGGCGGGTGAGGCCGGCGTGCCGTTCTTCTCCATGAACGCCTCGGAGTTCGTCGAGATGATCGTGGGCGTGGGGGCGAGCCGGGTGCGCGACCTGTTCAAGCAGGCCCGCGAGGCTGCGCCCGCCATCGTCTTCATCGACGAGCTCGACGCCATCGGACGGCGGCGCGGCCAGGCGGTCTTCTCCGGGGGCAACAGCGAGCAGGAGCAGACGCTCAACCAGATACTCACCGAGATGGACGGCATGAGCACCCAAGAGGGCGTGATCGTGCTCGCGGCGACGAACATGCCGGAGGTGCTCGACCCGGCCCTGTTGCGCGCGGGGCGCTTCGACCGCCGGGTCACCGTCCAGCCGCCGAACCGGCGCCCGCCATGACGCCCGGCCTGGTGGGCGCCGACCTGCGCAACCTGGTGAACGAGGCGGCGCTGCTGGCGGCGCGCAGGGAGCGGGACAGGGTCGCGCAGGA
The DNA here is from genome assembly GCA_040256005.1 of Deinococcaceae bacterium. Taxonomy (GTDB): domain Bacteria; phylum Deinococcota; class Deinococci; order Deinococcales; family Trueperaceae; genus DASRWD01. The sequence goes on from JBDZWC010000025.1 coordinate 19,980, forward strand.
AGACTTCGCCGACTCGCTCGAGAAGATCATCCTGGGGCCCGAGCGCAAGCTGCTGCTGAAGAGGGAGGACCGCGAGCGCGTCGCTTATCACGAGGCCGGCCATGCCATCCTCGGCCTCGTCGTGCCCGGCGCGGACCCGGTCACGCGCGTGACCATCACTCCTCGCGGACAGTCGCTGGGCGTGACCTACCAGCGCCCGGAGGACGACCGCTACAACTACTCGGAGAGCTACCTGAGGGGGCGCATCGTGGGCGCCCTTGGCGGGCGAGCCGCCGAGGAGCTGGTCTACGGCGACCGCACCACCGGCGCTCACAACGACCTGCAGCAGGTGACGCGCATGGCCTACGACATGGTCACGAAGTGGGGCATGAGCGACGCCATCGGCCCCGTCGCGCTGGCGCCCGAGGGGGGTCAGTTCCTTGGCGGCGATGGCGGCCTGCCACGGAGCAAGCCGTACAGCGAGGCGACCGCCGAGGCCATCGACGCGGCGGCGCGTCGGATCATCGAGGAGTGCTACCAGGAGGCACTCTCACTGCTGACGGAGCACCGCGAGCGGCTCGATAGGCTGGCGGCCGCCCTCATCGAGCGGGAGTCGCTCGACGAGAAGGAGGTGCTCGCGGTCACGGGCATCGAGCGCCAGGTCGAGCACAAGGACGTGCGCGAACTGCCGCCCGAAGGTGTGTAACGAGGGCTGCGCCGGGACAGCGCACTACGTTCCTGCCGGTCACGCATGTCGCGCGGCCGGTATTACGATCGCCCCATGGCAGACGCTCCTTCTTCCAGCAGACCCACCGTCCAGATCGAGTACTGCGTGCCCTGCGGTCATCTTCCCCGTGCCATGGACGTTCAGAAGAGCATCCTCGAGCGCTTCGGGCAGCGCATCGAGGGCGTGAAGCTCAAGACGGGCGCGGGCGGCGTGTTCGTCGTCAGTGTCGGCGACGAGGTCATCTACCAGAAGCCCGCCCAGTTCGAGCTGAACGACGTGCTCACCGAGATCGAGAAGAGGGCCGCAGCGTCCTAGCCCCTCGCGTCATGTAGCGCCGGCTCGGTCCCAGGTCTAGACTCCGGCCGTGAGTGTCAGGCTGAACGTCGGCACCTCCGACGAAGCGGCCGTCACGGCTCCTCGGCGACTGGACCCGGTGACGGTACTGCTCTTCGCCGGCTGCGTTCTGCTGGCGGCCGGCAACTTCGTAGCGGTGCGGTACAGCAACCTCGACCTGCCGCCACTGTGGGGAGCGGGTCTGAGGTTCGGTCTGGCGGGCGCGATGTACGCCGCGCTGATACCGGTACTCGGTTTGCCGTGGGCGCGACGCGAGGACACGCGCGAGCTCGTCGTCTACGGCATCCTGAACTTCGGCGCTTTCTACGCCTTGACGTACTGGTCGCTTCTGCACGTGTCGGCCGGCACGGCGTCGGTCGTCATCGGCGCGGTGCCTCTCATCACACTGCTCCTGGCCGTGGCTCAAAGGCTCGAGCGGCTCTCGGCTCGGACCCTCGTGGGCGGCTCGTTGGCTCTGGTGGGCGTGGCCTGGCTATCGGCGACATCGTCTGAGGTCGCAGCCACCCCGTTAGCCCTGCTGGCCCTGTTGTTGGCCGCCGCCTGCCTGGCTCAGAGCATCGTGGTCGGCAAGAAGGTCTCCCGCAATCACCCCGCCTCCGTGAACGCGGTGGGCATGGCAGTAGGCGCGGGCCTACTGTTGAGCCTCTCCCTCGTCACCGGAGAGAAGTGGACATTCCCGACTTCGACCCCGAGCCTGCTGGCGGTGGCCTATCTCATTACCTTCGGGTCCATGGGGCTGTTCGGCCTGACGATCCTGTTGCTCAGGCGCTGGTCACCCTCGGCCTCCGCTTACGTTCTGGTCATCGTGCCCCTCGTCACGCTGATGCTCGAAGGACTGATCGCCGGAGTGCCCCTCGTGCCCGGTGCCATGGCTGGGGCCGTGCTGGTCTTGGTAGGAACCTGGACCGGAGCGTTGAGCTCCGGACGTAGCGCCCGGCCGGCGGCGTCTCGAGACCCGAGCGCGCGCGACTAGAGACCGCTGGAGCGTTCGATCTCCTCGGCGGCTAGCTGCACGATCCGCTTCTCGTTGGAGAAGTTGAGCATGTCAACAGCCTCATCGAGGCCGACCCATCTAGCCTCGACGACCTCGTCGTCGTGATCGGATACGTCACCGGCCAAGTAGCGGAACAGGTAGAAGTGGACGCGTTTGTGGTAGCGCACGCCCTCGCGCTTCGACACGTACCAGTACTCGATCGTGTCGAGTGGCGAGAGGAGCTCGGCCTCCAGACCGGTCTCCTCTCGTACCTCTCGACTGGCCGTGGCGGCGGGGTCCTCGCCGTCTTCGACCAGACCCTTCGGCAGCTGCCAGCGGCCACCCTCGACGCCGATGATGGCGACCTCGCGGCCACGGAAGACCACGCCACCGGCCGAGACCTGGTGCTCGGTCCTCAGGCGGGCCATCGCGGACGAGCGCCTTCGGTGTCAGGGACCATGACCACAGGCTAATCCTGGCCGATCGTCAGTTGGGCAGCGACGCTCCGGCCTCCGGGCCCTCCGCGAGAGCGCGGGCGAACGCCCCGGCCACGTCCGCGTCGAGGATCACGAAGCGGACCTGCGCGAAGGGAGTTCCCCGCTCCAACGCCTCACCCAGCGCGTTCATGGCAACCCTAGACGCCGCTTCGGCCGGCACCCGGTAGGTGCCGGTACCAAGAGCGGGCACTGCGAGGGTGCGGGCGCCGAGTCGAGTCGCCAGGGCGTACGCCGACCGGTAGGCCTCGTGCAGCACGACCAGCTCACCGTCGGCCCCGCCCCGCCACGGCGCCGCGGCCGTGTGCACTACCCAGCGTGCCGGCAGATCGAAACCCGGCGTGAACGCTGCCCTGCCCTCCTCGAGGCTGCCGATGGCCCTGGCAGCCTGAGTCAGCCGGGGCCCGCCGCGGCGATGGACGGCCCCGTCCACGCCAGCGTTGCCGAACAGTTGACGGTTCGTGGAGTTGACCAGGACGTCGACCGCCTGATCGGTGATGTCGCCCCGCCACACCTGGACGACCACCGACCCCGACGCTCCTTGAAAGGTTCGCTCGCCCACTGGAGCGGACCGCGCGGGCTGACCATGCCCAGCGATCGACGCGGCGCCCACCCCATGTGCGCCCGTGACCGTCTGGTGGCTCGGCTCAACGGTCTCTCCGGCCAGCGCCATCTTCTTCGCGAAGAGCTCTCGCTCCATGCGGAACTGCGCCAGGCGCTTCTCGTCTGACGCCCCTCGCAGTGTGTCCCTGGCGTACTTCTCCGAGTAGCGAGCCGCGAAGGCGGGTTGGTTGCGCTGGGCGAGGTCGGCCAGGCGGTCTAGTTCCCGGGTCTCCGCGGACCGGAGCTCCCCAGCCGGAAGCGCTGACACGTTGGCGCGGATCTCGTTCAGGAGCACGGTCGCTGCCTGGGTACGGCCGGACCGGAAAGCCTCGGCGACCCTCAGCTTCGACTCGGCGATGCTCGCGAGCGCCAAGTGCACGACGACCTCCTGGTTCGTGGGGAGGCGGTCGAAGTCGCTGCGGCTCAGCGGCTCGATCGCGAGCGGAACCTCGAGGCGCTCGACCCTGCCGGTGAGCACGTCGTCCCAGACGAGCGCGACAACGGGGTCCTTCGCCCCGGCATCGAACCTCGCCTTGATGACGAGCTCGCGCTCCAGCCCACCGACCAGGTCCGGAAGGCGCACGCCGGCACCGCAGGGCGCCAGGTGGCCGGCGGTGCCCTCGAGGCTCAGGCGCGCGGACGGCTCGAGCCTCACGTTGCGACCGCGCAGCGCACTGAGACCCGAGAGCTCGTGGTGGAACGCCTCCACCACCTGGGACTCACCCTCTATGAAGACGTAGTTGCCTTGACCCGCGTCGCCCATCGCTCGCAACAGCGCCTCGTCGTACGACCGGCCGAAGCCCATGGCGGTGCTGGTGACACCGTGGCTGGCCGCCTGCGCCACGTCCGCCGCGATGGTGGCCGGGTCGCTGATGCCGACGTTCGCCATGCCGTCGCTGAGCAGCACGACACGTGCGGCAGCCTGGTCGTCGGGGCAGGACATCACCTGGCTGAGGCCCTCGGCCCAGCCGGCGAAGAGTGCGGTGCTGCCGCCCGGTGTGAGGGACGCGACCGCCCCCAGGAGGGCGTGGCGGTCAGCGCCCGCCTGGACCAGCCCGGCGACGACGGTGACGTGCTCGTCGTAGGCGATGACCGAGACCCAATCGGTGGGGAGGAGCATCTCGATCGCGGACCGAGCGGCGGCCTTGGCGGCCTCCAGCGGTTCTCCGCTCATCGACCCTGAGCGGTCGATGACGAGCGCCAGAGCGATGGGCTTGCGGTCCACCTGTTCCGTTGGCAGGTCGACACCCGTGGCTACGAGGAGATCGAGTTCGCCGCCGTCGGCCGGATAGCCGGCCTTGGCAGGCGTGATCGTGAGGCGCGGAGTGGGAAGGTCGGTACGGTTGACGTCGGATCTTGGCATAGGACTCCCTGTGGCGCGCGGGTACCGCGTGCCTGGTCTGGTGCTTGGCGAATGGCTGGCGCCTTCCGCGAGTCGACGGTCGGGGCGATCGCGCGGCCCTGCCCGGCCGCCTACGGACCCTAGGTAGCGGTCATGGCTTCCCCCGCTGCTTCTGCTCCAGGTAGAGGAGCGTCACTTTCAGCAGCTGCAAGAGCTGCTCGTCGCCGAGCCTGGTGGTGGGAAGCCGGAAGTCGTCCCGCACCATGAGGTCCAGCCCCGGGGAGATCTCGACCCGCGTCCAGACGCTCTCGCGGAACGGGCCGCTGTCCGTTGGCGCCACCCGCTGCGAAGCTGCCGGCGCACCGGTGGTCGGCGTTCGTGGCGGGGTGCTCGCGATCGGCGCTCCGCGTGGGGTACTCGCGATCGGCGGCCGTGGAGGGATGCTCGCGGCGGGCGCGGGCGCTGGCATCGACCCCTGAGCGTCGAGTCCGGCGCGCTGGCGGACCCGCTTGAGGAACTCGGCCCTGTCATCCTGCGAACCCTGGGCCGGCACCAGGTCGATGTTCAGGTTCCCCGTCAACAGGCCTTCTAGCTCAGCGTCACTGCGGCCGGCCAACACCCGCCCGACCACGGCGGCCGAGAAGCCTTCCGCCAGCAGGCGCCGCACCACCAACAGCTGGAGAAGGTGCCGGTAGAGGTAGCGGGCCTCGCGTCCTTCCTTGAGGGGTTCGTCCACCAGGCCTTGCGTCGCGTAGTGCCGCACGAGGCGCTGGTTCACCGCCTCCGTGGCGCGACCGGACGCATCTTTGGGCAGTACCTCCGGCAGCAGCCTGTTCACTTGCTCGACCACTTGGTCGAGTGACCAGGCGCCCTCGCGCAGCCCTGCCAGATCCAAGCTCATGCCTGGATACTAGTGCTTACATGTTTGGTTGTCAATGACAACGATACTTGTCAGTTTCCCCGAGGCCTGCCAGGCTGGTACGGCATCCCGTGTTACCGCGCCTAGGCCACCGCCTCGCCATGCAACGCCAGGTCGAGACCCTTCTCTTCGTGCTCCTCCGGCACGCGGAGGCCGCCGGACACGCGGATCAGCAGCGTGAGCGCGCCGGTGGCGACGGCGGCGTAGGCGACGGTGACGAGAACCCCGTAGACCTGGGCGCCGATCCCGGCACCGTCCGCGGCAGGGTTGACCGTCGCGGTGGCCAGCGCCCCGGTCAGGACGGCGCCGACCACCCCCGCGACGCCGTGTATGCCGAAGACGTCCAGCGAGTCGTCGTAGCCCAGCGCCTGCTTGAGCTTCACGGCGGCCAGGTAGGCACAGGCGGCGCCCGCGACGCCGATCACGAACGCTCCGGCGGGCGCGACGAACCCGGCAGCCGGAGTGATGGCCACTAGCCCGGCGACGGCGCCGGACGTGGTGCCGACGATCGTCGGCCGTCCGCGCAACGCCCACTCCACGAACATCCACGTCAGCGCCGCCGCCGCTGCGGCGACCTGCGTGTTGGCCATCGCGAACGCGGCCAGCGCGTTGGCGCCACCCGCGGAGCCCGCGTTGAACCCGAACCAGCCCACCCACAGTAGGGACGTTCCTGTCAGCGTCAGCACCAGGTTGTGCGGCTCGATCGCCGCCTTGCCGAAGTCCTTGCGCTTGCCGAGGACGAGGGCGGCTACCAGTGCCGACACGCCAGCGTTGATGTGGACGACGTTGCCACCGGCGAAGTCGAGCACGCCGGCATCGGCCAGGAAGCCTCCGCCCCACACCCAGTGCGCCACCGGGGAGTACACGGCGAGGGCCCACAGTCCGGTGAACCACAGCACCGCGGAGAACCGGATGCGCTCAACCAGTGAGCCGAGTATCAACGCCGGCGTGATGATGGCGAACGTCATCTGGAAGGTGGCGAACAGGAGCTCCGGCACCGTTCCGGCGAGGTCGTCGGGACGGATGCCGGCGAAGAACGCCTTGCTCAGCCCTCCCACGAAGGCGTTCATCCCGGCGTCGGGGTTGGGGCTGAACGCCAACGAGTAGCCGACCACGAACCACAGCACGCTCACCAGAGCGGTGACGGCGAACGTCTGTAGCAAGGTCGCCAGCACGTTCTTCTTGCGGACCAGCCCGCCGTAGAACAGCGCCAGGCCAGGGACTGTCATGAGCAGCACCAAGGCTGTGGAGGTGAGCGTCCACGCCGTGTCGCCCGTGTCCAGGCCGTTCGCTCCTTGCGCCATGGCGCTGCCGATGATCGCCAGAGTCGAGATCGCCAAGGCGTGCCTAGCGAACGGGATCCCACCGGTGTTGGACGGGCGTGGCGTGAATCGCTCCATCAGTTGCACCTCCGAAGCCCGGGACCTCCCCTTCCGCGGGCCTGCGCTCGGCGCGTCCGCGCACGGCCGCACCTCGAGATGCGACAAGTTAGTGCCGGCGCATGCTCGTTGTCAACATCACAAGGGACGTCTTGGGACTTCTGGTGTGACGTCGTGCAGCATGTTCCGATTCTTGTGCAACCCGTACAGATGATTCTCGACATATGACCGCGCTTGGCGGTACATGGTGCCGGGCGCTATCCCACCTTGCCGATCCTCACGCGCCACACCTCCGGGCCCTCCTCCAGCGGGTCCCAACTGAACCTGCCCGGGTACTCGGCGGCGAACTGGTAGTAGAGCGGCTTGGGGTCGTGATCGTTCACGAGCACGTAGCCGTCGCCAGGCTGTAGCGCCTGATAGCGCTCGAGGATCAGCTCGTGGCGCCGCGCCGGGGCGAGATCGCGTACATCGAGCACGTAGTCATCGGCAGACGGTTGCCGTCGCCTGGGCGACCGGGTCAGGTAGTGCAACGTGCCGTTGAGGCGTTCGCCCTCGTTGGGCCAGGCGTTCCTCAACAGCTTCCAGCCCTGCGCGGCGAGCTCGCACGCCGCGTCGGCCTGGCCAGCGTCGCCCAGAGCTCTGAGCGCGCGATCGAAGAGGCGGTTCAACTGACGCAGCGCTTCCGTCGGGTCGGTGGTCGGTGGTTCCGAAGTCGGGATGGTGGGTGCGGTCCTGTGGCTCATGCCCGGAACCTAGCCGCGCCGCTGGACACCTGGCCACGACCTAGGTCAGCCACGCTTGGCAAGCGGCGCGCACTGCCTTCTCACCCCCCGGTAATCCCTCCCAGGATTCGCAACGGCAACCTTGTCCCCAGGCAACGCGGGCGACCAACACGGCGCCTGATCAAGGGAGGGTGTCATGCAGCTGAACAACCTAGAGGATGTGCTGGCCCACGAGATCCAGGACCTTCATAGCGCTGAGAAGCAGCTCGTCGCGGCGCTGCCGAAGATGGCCAAGGCCGCCACGAACTCGAAGCTCCAGAAGGCGTTCGAGAAGCATCTCGACGTCACCAAGGAGCAGCTCAAGCGCATCGAAGAGGTGGGCAAGAAGATCGGCATCGAGCTGGACGGCCACGTCTGCGAGGGGATGAAGGGCCTGATCAAGGAGGCCAGCGGGCTCATCGAGGAGAACGAGATGAACGAGGCCCTCGACGTGGCGCTGATCTCGGCGGCCCAGCGGGTGGAGCACTACGAGATCGGTGCCTACGGCAGCGCCGTCGAGTTCGCCAAGGAGCTCGGCCACGACGACGCCGCGAAGATGCTTCAGATGACCCTCGACGAGGAGGGCGCCGCCGACAAGGAGCTCACCAAGATCGCCGAAGGCGGCGTTAACGAGCGCGCTCAGGCCTAGCACCTGGCCCGAAACGAAACGGCGGTATCACAGCAGCTTCTCGGCCCCGGCCACTCGGTCGGGGCCAACGTCTATCCTCAGGCGATGAGACGCCCACGCGTACCGGTGGTGATAGCTGCGCTGCTCGCTCTCGGCCTCGCCGCCTGCGTCCCGGTCACCGTTCCGGGCCTCAGGCAGATCCATGGACAGACGTGGGCAGCTCGCTTCGACGTCGAGGTTCAGGTGGCGGGCAGCTACCTTCGTCTGCCGGTCGACCTGGCGATCGAGTTCCACCAGAGCCTCCAGGACGTGACCGCGGAAGCCACCCTGCAGTACGACGCCGGCATCTTCAGGCTGCAGACGGGCGGACTGGTCCAGCTTTCGGGCCACCTTGGGTTCGATGACAGCCTCAGCCTGGACAGCCAGTCCGGGGCCCTGAGCTTCGACGGCAGGTTCGTCGGGGACCGGCTGGTGGGCACCGTGGCCATCGTGGGCGTGGTTCCGGTCGCGGACGTCGCCTTCTACCGGGTGCGCTAGGGCGCGAAGGGCCCTGCGACACGCCCGGTGGGGTAGCGGCCATCCACGCGCCTCGGTTGGGCAGGTGCCTGCGAAGGCATCGATCCGCTAGGGTTCTGTAAGACCCTGTGCGGTAGTGATAGACACATGTCCTTCGGGATCGACCACAACCAGCTCCTGGCCGCCTTGACGAGCTTGCCGCGGTCGAGGGCAGCTGCGCTGCGGGCTCTTCCCGACCTGCTCACCGAGCAGGGAGAAGGACATACCACCGTCAGCGTCCTCTTCGAGGAGCGACCGAAGATCATCGCCAGCAACAACCTCGACTACCCTGTAGGCACCCTGCTGCCGGCGGACGGCATCGTCGCCCACACCGGGCGTGGCGGCAGCATGACGTACGTGAGCGACACGTCGCGGGACGAGCGCTATCGCCCTGTCGACAAGACCTACGCCGTCGAGCTCGCGCTGCCCATCCGGGAGAGGGACGAGACCGTCGCGGTGCTCAACATCGAACGCAACGTGCCGTTCACCTCGGAGGAGTTGCACACCCTGGTCGTCTTCTCGGTGAGCGTGGGTGAGCTGCTGACCGAAGCTTCGCGAAGCCAGGAGGCGGTGATCACGGCCGCCTTGAGCGCCGAGTTGGCTACGCTGAGCGACCCAGTCGAGGCGGCCAACATCGCCATCCGGATCGTCGCCAGTGCGGTGGGGGCGACCGGGGCGGTGATCGCCCCGGACCGGCGCGGCCGGATCCGGCCGGTAGCCGGCTACAACGTGCCGCCGACCTCGGAGGCAGCCGCACTGCTGCGCGAAGGCACTCCTTACCCCCAGGGCCTCATGTGGCGCACGGTCCTGAGCGGGGAGGCGCAGCTCACCTACGACTACGCCAGCCACGAGCACTCGTTGGAGAGTCACAGGGGACTCTTCGGACCGGTCGTGGTAGCTGTGCCGATGGGAGCGGAGTCGGACCACTCGGTCCTGGCGCTGCAGTTCGACCAGGGTGCGCACGTGAGCGCCGCTGACCTCGTCCTGCTCACGAACGTCAGCCAGCACCTAGGCATCATCTTGAGCGCCGTGCGCGCCTACGCTCTGCAGGAGAGGCTGTTCGAGCTTCAC
>JBDZWC010000139.1:0-6869 GCA_040256005.1 Deinococcaceae bacterium
AACCCGCGACATACAGCTTGGAAGGCTGTCGCTCTACCAACTGAGCTACTCCCGCGCCTGGTCGCCCCGTGGGGGCCGGGCCTGTGCCCTCAGGGCGGTAGGGAGTCTACCACGCTGAGGTAGCCGCGCTCGGAGCGTGAGGCGCGTGGGGCGCGGCCGCGACGATGCCCCACGGTGAGCCGGGCGGTACCGGCGTGGAGCGCCGCGGGGGCTACGGTGGCGCCGCGCGGAGACAGCGGCGCGGCGGGGAGACCTTGGGCATCCCGGTCCATGCCTATCGACCCGTCGGGATCGAGGAAGCTGACGCCCAGTGGACCCATCCAGGTCTAGGCGGCGACAGCCGGGTGCAGAGGCGTAGGTGTGGTCGTGCGCACGGTGCTCTCCCGCGTACGGGCCGCGGAACACGCGGCGCGCCTGGGCCGACTGGGCTCAGTGATAGAAGTAGGGGTCCAGCACGAAGACCTTGATGATCCTGTCGACGGGCAGACCGTTGTTGGCGGCGACCTTCCGGACCGCCTCGGCGTTAGGACCGTCATAGACGCAGTAGGTCCGGCTCTTGTCCTCGGTCACATAGGAGTGGATCCACGTCACACCCAGGTCGCCGTTGCGCTCGACCACTCCTTTGCAGATGTCCGCCCCGACGTCCGTCATCGGGATATGTAGCCCCTCGCTGAACGCTCTCTCGACCAGGTAGCGCGGCATCGGTCTCCTCCTGTCAGGGCTCCGCTCGTCCGGTGTGACGCGATGCTCCTACAGGGGAAGGACTGGTTTCATCTGCATGAACACCTACGTTGCCGAGGTGGACCTACTCACGTCGTCGGCTGTGACGTCGCCGCCGATGATCCCGATGCGGTACGCCTTCGCGACCGCCTCGCCGCGCGACCTGGCCTCCAGCTTGGCGAGCACGGCCGAGACCTGGTTGTCCACGGTGCGGTGGCTAACGTGGTTCTGTTCGGCGATCTCCCCGTTGCGCATACCGGACGCCAGCAGTTGGAGCACCTGCATCTCCCGAGGGGTCAGACCTACCGGGTTCGCCTGCGTGGCCGGACGGGGGCCCCGGGGGATCCCGCGCGCTCCGAGCTGCCTCAGGCGTTCAGCGGTCCTCGCCCTCGCGGGCGTCGCGCCGAGCTCAGTGAAGATCCGCAGGGCCTCGAGCATGTGGTCCACGTCGTCGGTCTCGGACAGAGCGCGCGCCTGCTCGTAGGGGAGACTTAGCCGTCGCCAACGACGACCCGCCTGGAGCGGTCGGCCCTCGACCTGCCACGTGAACGGGTTGTCCCTCGGCATGGGGTCCGGCGGTCTACCGCCCGCCTTCCAGATCAGGTAGCCAAGTTGGGCTACCTCGTAGTCCGTGCCGTCGTCGAGCGCCATCTGCAGGTCCGCGGTCGCCTCTAGCAGCGCGGCGTCCGGGTCTTCCCTCGACAGGGCAGCCTCGGCCCTGGCGGCCCGGACCTGGACCATGACGACGACGCTCGACAGCTTGAGAGCTTCATCGAGTGCCTCGTCCAGCAGTGGGTCCGCGTCCGGATCACCGCGGCGTACCCGGAGGAGGCCGAGCATGGTAAGCGCCCTGATGCGAGGCACCTTGGAGGCGTTCGGTCGCTCGAGGATCCACGTGGCAGACGCCGCCGTCTCGTCCCACCTGCCCAGGTAGAACTGCGCACGCGCCTTGTTGGCGGTCGCGAAGTTGAGCGTGCAGTCCATGTCCTTGTCTCGTGCGAGTGAGATGGCCGCCTCGAGGAAGGGTTCAGCCGCTGCGTACCTCAGCCGCACGGAGAGGAGCGCGGCTGCATCGCTCTTAATGTCGGCTTCCAGGTCCTCCCGGCCGCTCGTGGCGGCGACGGAGACCGCCCGCGCGAGTTCACGCCTTCCCGCTGGAACGCGGCCGGCCAGCAGGTGCAAATAGCCGTTCATGACGTGTGCCACTGCCAGGGCCTCATGGTGACCGCTGACGGAGGCGGCAACCAGCGTACGGTCGATCCATACCTTGTCCGGAGCTCCCTTGCTGGTGTCGGGCCAGGCTTTGTCTGCGTAGATGGCGGCCAGCTCGACGGAGTCCTGCGGCAGCGAGTCCGCCAACTTGTGAGCGTCCGCGAGTACCGCTTCGGCCTCTTCATGGCGACCGAGCTGCATGAGCATGGCACCGCACTGGCGCAGGTTCCTGACCTGACCTTCGGGGTCACCAGCTTGCTGCCACATGGCTGCGGCCTCGCTGCGGGAAGCCGCCGCACCCTCGATGTCGTCGACCACGAAACCGAGACGTCCGTGGTCCTCGAACAGGCGGGCCCGCTCTGCTGGCGGCAGCACTCGGGAGTGTGGCAGGGCGCGCGTGAACTGAAGCCACGCCTCCCGGTAGGCATGCAGACGGAGGGCCAGACGCCCGGCGGCCACGGCGTACCGGAGCACAGCGGCATGGTGGCCTGCCTCGTGCGCATGGAACGCGAGTACCGCCAGCTGGCCCGCCTTCTGCGTCATGTCGTTGGTCGCTTCATCCGGCCCCGGAGTAGGTTCGTCGGCGAGATGGCTTCTGTCCGCTTCCAGCGCCCTGAAGAGTTCGCCGTGCATCGACTTGCGACGGCCGGCACCCACCGAGGCGTCGATGGCCTCGCGTGCGATCTCGTGCCGGAACGTCAGCTTGCCTTGCCGGTCCAGCAGGAGCCCGGCTTCGCAGCATTCGTCGACCGCCGCGGGGGAGGCGAGCTCGTTGAGCAGCGCCACGTCCACATGGTGCCTCGCCAAGGCGGCGAGCTCGAGGACCCTTCTCGCCGAGGGCGAGAGACGTGCCGCCCGCGCGAGCACCGCATCCCCGGCCTTGACGGGCACTCCGTTCCCCTCGACGGCGATCACCTCCGAGACGAAGTACGCGTTGCCACCGGTCCGCGCATGCACCTGCTCCGGGTCCAGTCCGCGGTCCCCTATCAGGTCGCGAACGGCAGCGAGGCTGAGCGCCGGCACGTGGAGGCGGTGGACGTTGGAGACCCTGGCCAGGTCACCGAGGAGCCGGCGCACCGGGTGCGCCGTGCCCACCTCGTCGTCTCGGTAGGTCACCACCAGCGTGACCTTGAAGGTCTCGATGCGCCTGCCGAGGAAGCGCAGCAGGTCCTGGGTCGCGTCGTCCGACCAGTGGACGTCCTCGAACACGATGAGGAGCGGCTGCTGCGCCGTACGTAGTGCGTCGGCGAGGGCCGAGAACAGCGTCTGACGGTCGGAGCCGGAGGAGACGAGCTCGCGGAGCTCCTCCGAGATCCCGCCGGCGACGTCGAGGAGCGGCGCCAGGGGTCGCGGGACCTCCAGCGGGTCGCAGGCCCCGTAGAGAAACGGCGTACGTGCGGGCAAGCGCGCCCGCAGTGCCTCGATGAGGGAGGTCTTGCCTGCGCCGGCCTCCCCGCCGACGAAGACCATGCGACCGCCGCCGCTCTGGGTGGCGGCTGCGTGCGCCAGCAGTTGACCCAATAGCTGCTCGCGCTCCAGTAGACCGGAGCCGTCCGTTTCCGTGTGGGGATGATAGCAGCGGCGCTGCAGGAGACGCCCACGCCGATTGTTGGCGCGCCGCCTGAACGGCCTAGGTTCTCGGATGGTGTTGGTCGGGGCGGCAAGATTCGAACTTGCGACCCCCTGCTCCCAAAGCAGGTGCGCTACCAGACTGCGCTACGCCCCGTCCCGCCGGCCCTAAGGCCGGACGAGAGTCTATCACGGGGTCGCCGCCGCGCCCCACGGCAGGGTCCGCCGCACGACGTGTAGCAGCCCGCTATCCGACCTCGTCGAGCGCCAACCTCACCCATGCCTCTAGCTCGGGCGTCAGCCCCAGCCTCAGAGCCGCAGCCAGGTCGTACCAGCCGAAACCTGCCTCACCACCGCCGATCGAGCCGTCGTAAGACCGTGCCGGGCGGGCGAGGTAGACGAGATCGATGTGCTCGTGTCCCGGCGAGATCTGCTCGAGCTGCACACCACGGGGCCTCACCAGTTGGCGTGGTCCCACAGCGGTCACCGCCAGGTCGCCTATCAGCTCGACAGCTACCCCCGTCTCTTCCAGCACCTCTCGCACCGCCGCCTCGTCTGGCAGCTCGCCGGGCTCGACGTGACCACCCGGTGGCAACCAGATGCCCAGCTTGCGGTGCGGGTGCAGCAGCACCCGTCCGCGCCAGACGACGAAGACGCTGACGGCCCAGTCGCGTGTTACCCCAACGGGCGACACCTCCGCCCGTCTCAGAGGCCGAACACCTCCAGCTGGCGCTTGAGGAGCCTTGGGACCTCGCCGCCGAACGGACCCACCAGCTCGCGCGGCAGGAACTCGCGTATCCGCAGGTAGCTGAGGGCGTGGTACAGGGGCGCGACCTCGAGACCCAGACGCACCCCCTGCTCGTGCTCGGGGCCCAGAGCCTCGACGTAGGCGCCTACCACCTGCTCTCGCTCATCTTCCATGTCATGGAAACGCTGGACCAGCAGGTACGCGTCTGCGCCCGGCCATGCGAGGGCGGCGTCGGTCCAGTCGATGAGCTGGGGAGCACCCGCGTCGTCCTGCAGCACGTTGCCGAGGTGGAGATCGCCGTGGACGAGCACGGCGGGCGAGCGTTCCAGCCGCTTGAGCGCCTCGCGCGCGAGCGCGTCTAGCGTGGGTAGCTTGGCCCGGTCCTCCTCGCTCAGTTCAGGCGACACCGCCCGCCACAACCACTCCAGCTCCGCGGCAGTCCTGGCTGGTCTGCGGTCAGCCGCACCCGCGCCCAGGAGCTCGTCCTCACGACCCGCGCTCGCGACCTGCACCTGAGCGAGGGCCACGAGGGCGCCCACGCTCCTGGCGTGCCGCTCCTGCAGGTCCACTGGTTCCGGCGGTTCGACCACCCGGCGCTGGACGAGGTAAGGGTCCTTCGCCGGGTCTGCCGGGACGAAGCCGGCGCTCAGGACCTCCGGCACGTGGCTGGGTGAGACCTGAGCCAAGAGGCGGGTGATCGCGGCCTCGCCGTGCCAGGCGGGGTTCGTAAGCTTGAGGACCAGCTCCTCGTTGCGCCAGACGCTGGAGAGAGACCAGCCCTGCTCCTGCGTCATCTCCCTGGGATCGTCAGGCGCTCCGTCCAACGAGATCGCGGCGCGAGCGCTCAGGACGCTGTCGTGCGCGACCGTCGCCCTCAACATGTCCGTGGCCCCCGGTACGCAGAACGCGGGCCACGGGCTACCCGTGTAGCGGCGCGTGAGAGCCGCTCTCAAGCCGCTCGCCGCCGGCTCGGGCATCTCTGCCGGACCCGGGTCTCCCGGTGCCCACCACGCGTCCGCCTCGATGGCGCCGCGCGCCTCCGCCAACCCGACCGGTGCCGTGCCGCCCTGGCCGAAGTGCAGGGGCGTCAGGTGGGTGACCCTGGCGCGCAGGGGCGCGGGCACCTGGCCGTCCAGCGCGTTGAGGGCCTTCCGGTAAGCCCACGCGTCACCGTCCCAGCCAGGTACCTCCGGCAGGCCCAGCCGGCCGTCCTCGCGGCCGACCAGCGCCACGCGGCCGCCGCGTACGATCGCTAGCTGGGCTGGTGGCCTACGCGGCTCCTCGCTCAAGTCGCCATCGCTAGAGGCACGTATGCGCTCGCCTCGTCCGTGATCGTGCTGCCGTAGAGCGCGTGAGGCGTGGCGTGGTCGACGCGCACGGTCTTGAGGCCCATCGAACCGACCTGGTGGCGCGGCACGAGGACGGTGTGGTTCTGGTCGGAGTGGCCCACCACGTAGGCGGCGTCGCGGCCCACCTCCTTGACCAGCACGCGCAGGTCGCGGCCTACCAGGCGCTGGTTGGCCTCCAGCGAGAGGCGCTTCTGAAGCTCGATGAGCCGACCCAGCCTCTCGGTCTTCACCTCGCGCGGCATGTCTGCGAAGTGCTTGTGAGCGGGCGTGCCGGGGCGGGCCGAGTAGATGAACATGTACGCCTGCTCGTAGCCGACCTCCTCGTAGAGGCTCAGGGTCTGCTCGAAATCCTCCTCGGTCTCGCCGGGGAAACCCACGATGACGTCGGTCGAGATCACCACGTCCTCCACCTTGGCCCTGATCTCGCGAACGATGTCCAGGTACCGCTCCCGGCGGTACTCGCGGGCCATGCGGCGCAACACGCGGTCCGAGCCGGACTGGACGGGCAGGTGCACGTAGTTGCAGACGGCGTCCTCCTCGGCGATGACGTCGATGAGCTCCGAGGAGAAGTTCATGGGGTGGCTGGTGGTGAACTTCACGCGTTGCGCGCCCGTGCGCGCGACCATGCGCAGCAACTGCGGGAAGGAAGGGAAGCCGGGCTGGTCCAACCCGTAAGAGTTCACGTTCTGGCCCAGCAGCGTGATCTCGCAGGCGCCGCTGGCGACCATCGCCTCGGCCTCGGCCATGACGGCCTCGGGCCGGCGCGAGACCTCGGGGCCGCGCGTCTGGGGGACAACGCAGTACGTGCAGTGGTGGTTGCAACCACGCATGATCGTCAGGAAGCCGGTCAGGCCACCGGGCGGCGGCGTCAGGTGGTCGTGCAGCTCCGGGTCGAAGCCACGGCGCTCGATGAGCGCTGCTTCCGTCCTGCTCTCGAGCTCGTCGATGGCGGGCAGCACCGAGGTGATGGCCCCAGGCCCGATGAGCAGGTCCACGGCGAACTTCTCGGCCAGCTCCTTGCCCTCGTCCAGCTGAGCCAGGCAGCCCATCAGGCCCACCTTCACGTCACGACCGGCCGTCCTCTCCTTGCGCAGGTCGCCGAGGAAAGACACCACCTTCTCGACCGGCTTGCCGCGGACGGCACAGGTGTTGAGGAGGACCAGCTGGGCGTCCTTGGGGTCGTCGACGAGCATGTGGCCGCCTGCGACCAGCTCGGAGTTGATCGTGTGGGTGTCGTACTCGTTCATCTGACACCCGTAGGTGACGACGTG
>JBDZWC010000236.1:0-1831 GCA_040256005.1 Deinococcaceae bacterium
CCCCGCCTAGGCCGGGCCATGGCTAGTCGGCAACTCCAACCGCACGGCTCAGGTCAGAGACCCCGACGGGAACCTCGTGGAGATCGTCTCGAAGATCAGCCCGTGAGCGCCCCGATCAGGGCACCGCGGACGTCGTTGGGTAGCGGGGTGCGGGTGGCCGGGTTCAGCCACCAGGTCGCAGAGAACTCTTCGAGCTCCGTGTTCAAGTCTGGGGCGCGTCGGACGACGATGGCGCTGACGGCCGCCAGACGCCTGAAGTAGTCGCCGCGAGTCCTGAAGCCCTGCCTCATCAGTGACTCGCTGGCTGCACTCTCGGCGCCTTGGCGAACGGTCCTCAGCAATTCGACAAGCTCCTCCTCCGCCGGCGGCTCGCCCTCGACCCCGATGAGCAGGACGTTGGGGCGGTCGACGACGAGCTGCCCCAACTTGATGCCGAGGACGGTAGCGAAGCGCTGAGCATCGAGCGCTTGGGGGCGTTCCTGCCGCGGAGCCCCGGCCGAGCCCCTCAGCCTCGTGCTCTCCAGCATGACCTCGAGCTTCGCGGTGTACGTCACCGCGAAGTCCGGCCCGCGTGCCGAGCTTCGTGGGACGGGTTCGTAGACAACCTTGAATCTCTTGTCGCCCACCAATCGGTACGCGGTTTCGAGCTCCAGGAGCAGGTCGCGAGCGGAGTCCTGATCCTGCACGCTGCGGACCTTCTTGCGGACCTTGGGTAGGTGGTCCTCTACGAATCGGGAGAAGCGGCGCGATCCAAGCCAGGCTTCGAGTCGCCGGCCCAGAGGGCTTTGTCGCCCGCCGAGGATCTCGGCGAGCAGATGTTCGCGGTTGGCCGTGCTCATGCCCTCACCGAGCGAGGAGTCTAGCGGTCTCTGTGACTTGGCGACCGATCCCGGGTCTTAATCGACGTGCTCGATCGGTACCTCCACGATGGTCCCGTAGCCGCAGCCGCCCGGGTTCGGGTCTGGGAACGGGCCGATGCCGTCGACGACGATGCCCTCGCCCTCCGCGTGCAGGTGTGGGTCGCCATCCCCACAGCCGGGATGCCCCTCGACCACCTTCCCGCCCTCGATGTTCTCGAGTGGAACCACTGAGCCGGCTGGGAACCACACCGTGTCGTCAAGGACGAGGTCGTGCTGCAGGCTCACGGATGTGACGGTCTGGCCGGACAGCGGCAGTACGTGAATCACCAGGTCGTCGGTGATCAGCTTGTACTCGTCCTTGAACAGGTAGTGGACGTTGTAGCCCATCTGCAAAGTCACCGTGAACGTCTGGTTCGCATGCTGCGAACCCGGAGTCCAGGCGAAGCGGTAGGTGTAGGAGGCGGCTGGCCCATGGTCCAACGGCTGCGTCCCCGTGAACGTGGCACCAGTCGGAAGGTTCGCGGCAGCGATGTCGTACTCGCACGCGCAGTAGTAGTCCCATGGAGATCCGACGAGACCGACACCATAGGAGTCGGGGTCAACGACGACTCCGTACACTTGGAAGTCCACGTGCTCTCCCACGTAGAGGGTCAGTTCGCGGACGGGTACGGTGCGGCGGAAGAGCTCCAGCGGGGCAGAGATCGTCGCTTCTTGCGCGATGTTGAGGACACCCGCGCCAACGGCGTCCAGGGTCGACTCGGCCAAGCCCACACAGCTGTACGCCCCGGCCGTGAGGTTGCCCTGTCCGAGCACCGCGGCGTAGTCCTTGCCGCGCTGGGCCTCCACGAAGGTAACGGCGTCCTGCTGCTGTGTTTGGGTCAGCCCGCCGGCGACACGCCTGGGGCCCAATGACAGGTGGCCCTTGTCGGCCTTGAAGTCGGCGAGCGTCGTGTTCTGAACCTTAGGTGGAG
>JBDZWC010000140.1:0-6839 GCA_040256005.1 Deinococcaceae bacterium
GACATGAGGCGCCTGAAGTCGTCGTTGAAGAGCAGGTAGCAGTGCACCTCGTTGAGAGTGGTGACCGTGGCGCTCCTCGTGGTCTGTCCGAGCAGGGCCATCTCGCCGAAGAACTCGGGCGGTTGGAGGATGGCCAGCGTCTTCTCGTGACCCCCGAGGTCGACCTTCGAGAGCTTCACGAGGCCCTTCGCCATGATGTAGAGCGCCTCGCCCTTGTCGCCCTCCTGGAAGATGGTCGTGGACGGCTCGAAGACCCGCTTGCGCACCGCCGATGCCGCGATGTCGAGCGCCCTCTCGGGGGCACCTTTGAACAGGGGCACCTTCTCCAGCAGTCCACGTAGTTCGCCGGCGCTCTCGCTGACCATCTGACCTCCAAGCTCAGAAGCCGCGGTAGGCGCGGCGTCGGGGGCGGACCGTATAGTACCAACCGTGCCGGCGGTTATCGCGTGTGAAAGGCTATTCCGCCGCTTCCGCACCGCCGGTACCGAGGTCGAGGTCCTCAAGGGCGTGGACCTGCGGGTGGACGCGGGGGAGACCGCGGTGGTGCTCGGGCCCAGCGGCTCCGGGAAGAGCACGTTGCTACACCTGCTGGCCGGCCTGGACCGACCAGACTCCGGATCCATCTGGTGGGGCGACACACCGGTACACGGGAAGACGCCGTCGCGACTAGCCGAGATCAGGGCCAGGAACGTCGGGCTGGTGTTCCAGCAGCACTACCTGCTCGAGGACCTGACCGTGCTCGAGAACGTGCTCATCCCGATGCGCATCGTGGGTTCCGTGGACGAGACCCGTGGCCGCGAGCTACTGGCGCGCGTGGGCCTGACCGAGAGAGCCGACTTCTACCCGGCGCAGATCTCCGGCGGCGAACGCCAGCGTGCTGCCGTCGCCCGCGCCCTGGCGCTGGACCCGCCGTGCGTGATCGCCGACGAGCCGACCGGTTCGCTCGACCATCCCAGAGCGGTGGAGGTGTTCCGGCTGCTCGTCGACCTGTCGCGGTCGGGCAAGGCCGTCATCATCGTCACGCACGACGAGGACCTGCTGTCCGAGGCGGTCCCGGCCTCGGCCGAGCTGTCGGTGTACCGGCTGGCCGACGGGCGGCTCACACACCAGACCGCGGTCGGCGCGCCCTGAGCCCGGGCGTCTGCAGACGGCCCCGTCCAGGGGCCTGACCACCCCAACGGTCAAGGCTGGGTGAAGGCCGCACGCGCGTCCCCGTGGGCATCCCCGAGCGCTTGTGATAATCTTCGCACCGTAACGCATTAGTTGGACCTCGCCCCTGCAGGAGCGAGGCGAACCATCCTGGAGGTGTCATGAAGAAGCTGATGACTGCTCTCCTAGCCCTGGCGTTCCTGGGCTTCGTGAGCGCGCAGACCCTGGTGATGGGCGTCAGCGGGTACCCATCCTCGCTCGACTCCGTCGACTCACAGGACGGCAACTCGCTGGTCGTTAGCGCCCAGATCACCGAGCGACTGGTGGACTTCGTGCCTGGCGGCACCGACCTGATCCCCAGCCTCGCCACCGAGTGGAGCGCCAACGAGGACGCCACCGTGTGGAACTTCAAGCTCCGCGAGGGCGTCACGTTCCATGACGGCACGCCCTTCAACGCCGAAGCGGTGAAGTTCAACGTGGACCGCTGGAACGACCCCAACAACGAGTACAGCGGCCGTGACGAAGGCAAGACCTTCGTGCCCTGGGGTTGGGTCTTCGGTGGGCCGTTGGGCGAGGGCAACCTGATCCAAGAGGTCACCGTCGTCAACGACTACGAGGTCCAGTTCACCCTGACCCAGCCGGCTCCCTTCCTGCCGGCTCTGTGGGCCGCCGTGTACTTCCAGTTCGACAGCCCGACCGCCGTCAAGGAAGCGGGCGTGGCGTACGGCACCCCCAGCGTGGGCTCCGTGGGCACGGGTCCCTTCAAGTTCGTCGAGTGGATCGAAGGCGAGCGCCTCGTCCTCGAGCGCAACGACGACTACTGGGGCGGCCCCGCCAAGGTCGAGCAGCTGGTGTTCCGCGGCATCACCGAACCCACCGCTCGCCTCGCCGAGCTGCAGGCCGGCACCATCGACATCGCCGTGCTGCTCTCCGTCGACGACCTCGCCACCGTCGAGAACGACCCCAACCTCAAGGTCGCGATCCCGGAGACCGAGCTCAACGTCGGCTACATCGCCATGCACCAGGGCACCGAGCCCCTCGACAACCTGCTCGTGCGCCAGGCCATCGCACACGCGATCGACCGCGACTCGATCATCGACGCGTTCTACGGCGGCCTGGGCGTGACGGCCGGCGGCTTCATTCCGTCGACGATGTTCGGTCAGCCCGACGCGTGGCCGTACGACTACGACCCGGAGCGCGCGCGTGAGCTCCTGGCCGAAGCCGGCTACCCGGACGGCTTCTCCACCGAGTTCTGGTACATGCCCGTCAGCCGCCCGTACTACCCGGCTCCGCAGCCGATCGCCGAGACCATCGCCAGCTACCTGGCCGAGGTGGGCATCGAGGTCGAGCTGATGACCGAAGACTGGACAACGTACCTGGCCGACTACCAGACCGGCAAGTTCCCCATGTACATGCTGGGCTGGAACGCCGACTACGCCGACCCTGACAACTTCCTGCTCACGTTCTTCGGCCCCACGGCCCCGAACGACCTCGGCTGGACCGACCAGGAGACCCAGGACCTGCTGCAGCAGGCCCGTCAGGTCGCCGACCCCGACGTCCGCGCCGGCCTCTACACCCAGATCGGCAACAACGTCGCGGCCGCCGTGCCGTCCATCCCGTTCGCTCACAACCGCACCCTCAACGCCATGCGGTCGAACATCGACGGCTGGGTCCCCAGCCCACTCGGTTACTCGTCTGTCAGCCTCCACGACGTGACCAAGACCGAGTAAGCCTCTGGCAGCATGCGGCCGGGCAGCCCCAC
Source organism: Deinococcaceae bacterium (assembly GCA_040256005.1). Classification (GTDB taxonomy): domain Bacteria; phylum Deinococcota; class Deinococci; order Deinococcales; family Trueperaceae; genus DASRWD01. The sequence continues at coordinate 2,912 of JBDZWC010000140.1, forward strand.
TATCGGGGCGCCCGGCCGCCTCACGACCTATCTCGTCTAGGATCGAGAATCTTTGAACGCATACGTACTCCGCCGGCTGCTCGGCCTCGTCCCGGTGCTTATCGGCGTCACGCTCCTGATCTTCTTCCTGACCAGGGTCATCCCGGGTGACCCCGCCACGGCGATGCTGGGGCAGAGGGCCGCTCCGAACCTCGTCCAGCGCCTCCGCACTGACCTGGGTCTAGACCGGCCCCTGTTCCTCAACCTGAACGCAGCGCGCGAGACCGGTGACGTTACCAAGGTCTTCGACTCCCAGTACTTCTCGTACATGGCTGGGCTGCTGTCGTTCGACCTGGGGCGGTCGATCTACACGCTTATCCCCATCACCGAGAGTCTGGCGCACCGGTTCCCGGCGACCTTCGAGCTCACGATCGCAGCCATGCTCATAGCGGTGATCGTCGGCATCCCGGCGGGCGTCCTGGCGGCGACCCGCCGCGGCACCGTGTCCGACACGGCGATCATGTTGCTGGCGCTGTCCGGCGTCTCCTTCCCGGTCTTCTGGCTGGCCATCATCCTCATCTACCTGTTCGCGGTCGTGCTGGGCTGGTTGCCGCCCTCCGGTCGCCTGTCGGTGGGCATGAACCTGGAGCCCATCACGGGTATGTACGTCCTCGACGCCCTGCTCCGCGGTCAGTTCCGCGTGGCCGCCGACGCCGCCAGGCACCTGGTCATGCCGGCGGTCGCGCTCGGGACGATCCCACTGGCCATCGTCGTGCGCATGACCCGCTCCGCGATGCTGGACGTCCTGGGCCAGGACTATGTCAGGACCGCCCGGTCCAAGGGCCTCCAGGAGCGCCGGGTCGTACGAGTACACGCGCTGCGCAACGCCCTGCTGCCGGTCATAACGGTCATCGGCCTCAGCTTCGGCTCGCTGCTGTCCGGCGCCCTGCTCACCGAGACCGTGTTCAGCTGGCCCGGCATCGGCCGCTGGGTGTACGACGCGATCGCGGCGCGCGATTACCCCGTCATCCAGGGCGGCGTGCTGTTCGTGGCCGTCATGTTCGCGGTCGTCAACCTGCTCGTCGACCTCACCTACGCCTTCATCGACCCGAGGATCCAGTACTCGTGAGCGACGTCGCCGAGGCATCCTTCGCCGCCAGCGCGGGGGAGGTGCGAGGCCGCTCGCTGGCCGCAGACGCCTTCCGCCGCTTCTTCAAGCACCCCACGGGCCTGCTGGGCCTGTTCATCGTCGGCTTCTTCGTCGTCGTCTCCCTGTTGGCGCCGGTGTTGGCCCCGTACAACCCGGCGAGCGACCGCGACCTGCGCTCCCGCCTGGCACCGCCCTCCGCCGAGCACTGGTTCGGAGCCGACGAGCTGGGTCGCGACCAGTTCATCCGCGTCTGGCACGGCGGCCGCATCAGCCTGCGCGTCGGGCTGCTGGCCGTAGCGTTCGCCTCGCTCACCGGCACACTGCTGGGGCTCACCGCCGGCTACGTGGGCGGCTGGCTGGACACCTTCATCGTCTGGTTGATGGACATCGTGCTGGCCTTCCCAGGGGTACTCCTGGCCATCGTCATCGTCGCCACGCTGGGCCCGAACCTCACCAACGCGCTCATCGCTATCGCCGTCACGCAGGTACCCCTCTACACGCGCATCGTGAGGTCGGTGGTGCTCTCGGTGCGCGAGACCGAGTTCGTGCAGGCGGCCCGGGCGCTGGGGACGAGGGGGCCCGGTGTCGTCTTCAAGCACGTCCTACCGAACAGCCTCTCGCCGCTGATCGTGCAGCTGACGTTGTCCATCGGCACCGCGATCCTGGACGTGGCCGCCTTGGGGTTCCTGGGCCTGGGAGCGCAGCCCCCCGATCCGGAGTGGGGCCTGATGATCCGCGACGGCTTCACGCAGTTCCTCAGGGCCCCCTGGATGTCGATATTCCCTGGGATCGCGATCTTCCTCGCCGTGGTGGGCTTCAACCTGCTGGGCGACGCGATCCGCGACGTGCTGGACCCGCGCCTGCGGGACGCCTGATCGCCATGGGCTCCGCTGGTGACGAAGTTCCCGGCGGGGTAGCCCGCCCGGGCGCACTGCTCCTGGAACCCCACCACGTGCCACGGGTCTGGGGCAGCGAGACCTGGCTGGCGGACGGCGCGAGTCGCGTGGCGGCCGGCGAGTACCAGGGCGCGACGGTCTCGGAGCTGGCTAGCGAGTTCGGCGCCGCCCTGGTCGGCAACGACAGCTACGCCCGCTACGGGCCGCGGCTGGCGCTCCTCGTCAAGTTCCTGAACGCTCGCGAGGACCTGTCGGTGCAGGTCCACCCTGACGACGCCTACGCACTGGCGAACGAGGCGGACACAGGCCACCTGGGGAAGACGGAGGCGTGGTACATCCTCGCCGCCGACCGCGGCGCCCACGTGCTCCGCGGCTTCGTGCGCGACGTGGGGCCGGCGGAGGTGCTGGCGGCGGCCGAGGACGGTTCGCTGCCGGACCTGCTCCAGCGCGTGCCCGTGGTCCCGGGCGACGTCGTGGTGAACCCGGCCGGCACGGTGCACGCCGTTTGCGGCGGGATCACCCTCTACGAGGTCCAGCAGTCGAGCGACCTGACCTACCGCATGTTCGACTACGACCGCCTCGACGCCGAAGGCGCGCGGCGGGAACTACACCTCGACAAGGCGCTCGACGTTGCCGACCTGAGCGCTGCCCCGGCGACCCTGGAACCCCCGCCGGTGGCCCGCGCGGGCAGCTGGCGGAGGCTCGTCTCGCGCCCCGAGTTCGTCTTGGACGCCGTCCTGCTGGCCCCTGACGCCCGCGTATCAGGAGCCACCGATGACAGGAGCTGCGAGATCCTCACGGTCGTGTCCGGGGAAGCGCGGTTGTCCACGGGTGGGGAGGACGCGTTGGCGCTGAGCGTGGGCGGCACCGTGTTGTTGCCGGCGAACCTCGGCACCTACGTTCTCGAAGGTGACGGCGAGGTGCTGCGGGCGGCGTTGGGTTAGGACTGGCGGCGGCTGCATCGGCGGTGGGGCACCGAGTCGGCCGGTCGCGATCAACCGGGCACCGGCGGCGGGGCATAGGGTGGGCCGGACCCGGTCACACCTCTTCTCGCCGTGCGAGTCACTACCAACATGCCGCATAGAGCAAGGGCAGCCTTGCATGAAAGAGGCGTTCCTATCGGGGCGTTTCTCCTTCGCCGGCCGGCGACTATGGCAGTGGTTGTTAGTGGCTCCACGCCCGAGAAGCATGGGGTGTGCCCGCGGCCCCACCAATAAGTTCGGCCCCGCCAACAAATCCGGCCGCGCCGAAAGGTCTTCTCGGCGCGGCCCAAATAGGTATACCGGTCAATCTAGGCGAGCATGAGACTGGATTCGCGCCCGCCCCCGAGAATCAGGCTCCCGGCGAGATCCCGGTGGACGGCCTGTCCTCGCCGAGGGGCGGGACGAAGGCCGGTGGCTGGCCGTCTTCCTCGATCAGCATGACGCCCAGGACCTCACGGAAGCCGCTGACGGGGATGACCTCCAGGTCGCCCAGTATGGCCTCGGGCACCTCCTCGAGGTTGGCCTCGTTCTCCTTGGGGATGATCACGGTCTTGATGCCCGCCTGGTGCGCCGCCAACAGCTTCTCCTTGAGCCCGCCGATGGGCAGCACCCGGCCGCGCAGCGTGATCTCGCCGGTCATGGCGACGTCGCCGCGCACCTGCCTCCCCGTTAGAGCGCTGACGACGGCCGTGGCCATGGCGATGCCGGCCGAGGGGCCGTCCTTGGGCGTGGCGCCCTCGAGCACGTGCACGTGGAGGTCGTGCTTCTCGTAGAAGTCCGACGGCACGCCGAACTCGTCGGAGTAGCGGCGCAGGTAGGCGATGCCGGCCTGGGCGCTCTCCTTCATGACGTCACCCAGCTGACCCGTGAGCGTGACGTTGCCCTTGCCCGGCATCACGACGGCCTCTATGTCCAAGGTC
>JBDZWC010000237.1:0-1828 GCA_040256005.1 Deinococcaceae bacterium
GGTAGACAGGCGGCTGCTAGCCGCCGCAGTGGTGCCGGGAGCCGCGCGGCCCCCGCCGCGGAGCTCCCGGCCGCGACCGACCCGGTGGCCCACCCGCGGCTGGCCCGGCCCGCGACCCTCGATGGCGGCAGGCGATCCCGCGGCTGGCTCCTCGACGCCGAGGGCCTGACCCGTGACGGCATCCTCGCCGGCGTGGCGGCACGGGTCGCCAGCGGCGACAGGATCGCTCTGTTGGGGCCCAACGGCAGCGGTAAGAGCACTCTGCTCTCGTTGCTCGCCGGCACGCTGCGGCCGGAAGACCCGCAGGCGCGCCTGGAGTACGCTCCCGGGATGCGCCTCGCCTACGTCGGGCAGGAGGACAAGGGGCTGGAGCAAGGCCTACCCGTGCTGGAGCAACTGGCGGCGCCGCTGGGTGAGCAGCGTGCTCGCGCGGTGTTGGCGGACGCCGGGCTGCCCTACTCGTCGTGGCGACTACCACCCGAGCGGCTCTCGGGTGGGGAGCGCGCCAAGGCCGGGCTGGCGCTGGCCCTGGCGCTGCAGCCCGACCTGCTGTTGCTCGACGAGCCGGACAACGACCTCGACCTCCAAGGCGTGGAGGCGCTGGAGCTGGCCCTGCTGCAGGCAGCGGAGTCGGGGACGGCGCTGCTGGTGGCCACCCACGACAGGCGCCTGGCCACGAGCGTGCTGCAGAGGGCCTGGGAGGTGAGGGATGGGGAGCTGGTGGCGTACCCCAGCGTGCGCGCGTACCTTCGCGGCGAGGAGCGCCTCCCGGCGAGCCGCTACTGGCTCGACGCGGCCGCCGGGCCCGTTCCGGTCGAGGAGGCCGTGGTCGCCGAGCGGGACCTCGTCGAGGAGCTCGAGGACGAGCGTGAGCGGCTGCTCACCTACCTGGACGACGCCCCGGCGCCGACGGACCGGGAGCGCGCCAGGGCGCGCCGGCGCCTCTCGCAGGTCGAGGGCGAGCTGATCGCTCTGCTCGACGCCGAGCTGGCCCCGCCCGCGCCCAGGTACAGGTTCCGCGAGGGCGGGCTCGACGTCTACGCCGACACACGTGACCACGGCCGCTGGCGACTAGTCGTCGCCGACGAGCCTGAAGCCGCCGGGTCCGAGCTGACCGCCGAAGAGCCCAAGCTGCCCAGCGCCGAGCTGCGCCTCGTGGGCCCCGTCGGCCACCTGTCGGTCGTCGAGCCCCGCGACGTGTGCTACCTGCCTCACGCCGTGGGCGCCCTGCTCGATGGCGGAGTGAGGCTGGCCTTCACGGTCGCCGGCGCCACGAACGTCCAGGCGTTCCTGCCCGTCGCGGGTCTGTCCAGCCTGTTGTCGCCGGGCGCGGACGGCTGGTGGTACGCGGAGCTGACCGGCTTCCTCGCGCGCGAGGGCTGGCTGAGCCCGCCTGGAGCCGGTCCAGACAGGGCCACGAGCGCGGGACGCGGTCGAGACGACGCGATGACCCGCGAGCGCCACGACACACGCGAGAACGGCGGCCCGGGCTGACACGGCGCTGGTGGCCCTGGGCCCTGCTGGGGTTGGCGATCCAGCTGGCCCCGTGGCCGCAGGGATGGGCCGACGCCGCCTACCTAGGCGTGCTCCTCCCCTTCTGGTCCCAGCTGACGGCCCGCGTCGTGGGAGCCGTGCAGGGGTCGATATCCGCCGCCCTGCTGCTGCTCACCCTCGTCGCGCTGGTGGCCGTGGTGGTGTGGCCGGGCGGACGGCGCCGACTGGGGCGCGCCGTCGGCTGGGTGGTCGCCGGTCTCTTGCTCTCGTTCCCGCTCTCGTTCGGGCTCGGGTACCGCACCACCCCGCTCGAGGCCGGCCGGGCGCCCCTCGA
>JBDZWC010000141.1:0-6754 GCA_040256005.1 Deinococcaceae bacterium
TGCGCCACGCGTGTCGAGCGGCTGGGCGAAGCTTCGGAGACCCTGGCGCATACCCTCATGCACTGGGCACGTGACCAGGAGTGGAGAGGTGCGGACGCGGACGTTCTGCTGGAGTCGGCCGGCCTGGCCTTCGCGCTCTTCGAGGCCCGCCTGCTAAGCGGCGGCCCGCTGGCGGGCAGCCCTCAGCTGCTGCACGCGGGCATGAACGGGGACTCGTTGGAGCTGACGCTGGCCAACGACCCCACGACCGTGTGGCAGGAGTCCTTCGGGAGCCTCGACTCGCGTCACAGGCGCGTTCCCTTCCTCGTCGTCTCGCAGAACGAGGCCCACCCCGTGGACCTGACGCTCCACTACTGGGACAAGCGCGAGCGGTCGACGGAGTCCCTCGATTTCTGGACGGCGGACGAGCAGGTGCTCACAGATCTGTGCGAGGCCACAGAGACCCGCCGCTGGGGCGTGCCGTGGAACGTTGTCGAGGTAGGCGGGCTCAAGGAGAGCTCGGCAGGAGCCGTGGAGGACCTGTCAGAGATCGTAGGAGCCTTGGGCTTCTTCCCCGCCACCGGCGGCCGCGATGCCGCGCGGGGCACGGCGACGATAGAGCTTGCCGGCGACCTGAACGAGGGCGCCCGCGAGCTTCTGGTAGAGACAATCACGCAGTCGTTCGCGTGCGATGCCCGGTCGGTGAAGATCAGGTCGGGGAGGTACTCGGCCTAAAGCGAGCCAAGGTGCGCCGTTAAGCCCCTAGGTACACCCGCCGAACGGCTTCGTCCTCGCGCAACTCGGACGCCGGTCCCTGCAGCGCTACCTTGCCGTTCTCCAGCACGTAGGCGCGATGCGCCACGGCCAGCGCCAGCACGGCGTTCTGCTCGACGAGCAGTATGCTCATGCCCTCCTCGTTGAGGCGAGTCAGCGCCTCGGCGACCTCGCGGGCCAAGAGCGGCGATAGGCCCAGGGTCGGCTCGTCCAGCAGTAGCACCTGAGGTTCCGACATGAGCGCCCTGCCGATCGCGAGCATCTGCTGCTCTCCGCCGGAGAGGCTGCCGGCCAGCTGGTCGCGGCGCTCTTCGAGGCGAGGGAACAGGCCGTACACGTGCTCGAGCGCCTTCTGGCTGGGCCGCTTGCCGGCGCCCGCCCCCAGCTCGAGGTTCTCGAGGACGCTCATCCGCGGGAAGACCTCCCTGCCTTCGGGGCAGTGGGCGAGGCCCAGGCGGACACGTCCGGCGGGGCTCACACCCGACAGGTCACGCCCGAGCAGACGGATCGTCCCCGCTCTCAGCGCCACGAGGCCGGAGACCGCCCTCAGGGCCGTGGTCTTCCCCGCCCCGTTCGCGCCCACCAGGGCGACGATCTCGCCGCGGTTGACGGTGAGGTCCAGGCCGTCTAGCGCTCGCACGCGTCCGTACGAGACGCTCGTGCCCTCGAACGCCAGGACAGCCTCGTTACCGGCGGTAGTGGTCGGCGCGCTCACGTCGTCGCTCGCACCCAGGTACGCCTCGATCACCTGCGAGTCCTGCGTCACAGGCCCCGGCCGGCCCTCCGCCAGCTTCACGCCGTGGTCCATGACCACCAGCCGGTCGCAGCCGCGGGCCATCGTCTGCATGTGGTGGTCGATGACGAGGACCGTGGTCCCGGCGTCTCGGATGCGGTGGATGAGGGCCATGGTCTCGTTCGACTCGGTCTCGTTCATGCCGGCGAACGGCTCGTCGAGCATGAGCAGGCTCGGCTTGGCGGCCAGGGCCAGGGCGATCTCCAGCACCCGCTGCTCGCCGTACGCCAGCGCCCCGGCCGGCGCGTCCTGGCGGGCCGCGAAGCCCACCGTCTCCAGCACGCGGTCGACGTGCTCCTCGAGATCCCGGACTTCGGACTGGCGTGCCCCGAACAGCGCTCGGAACGGGCCGCCGTCCTCCTCGAGGTGGCTGGCGACCCGCAGGTTCTCGCGCACCGTCAGCTGCGAGAACACGCGCGTGTGCTGGAACGTGCGTACCAGCCCGCGCTTCGCCAGGACGTGGGGCGGCAAGCCGGTTACGTCCTCACCACGGAACACGACGCGGCCCGTGGACGGCTTGAGGAACCCCGTCACGACGTTGAAGGTGGTCGTCTTCCCCGCTCCGTTGGGGCCAACCAGGCCCACGACCTCGCCCTCGTCCACGTGGAACGAGAGCTGCGCTACCGCAGCGAAGCCGCCGAAGTGGCGGCTCAGGTGCTCGACGCGGAGGAGCTCCGTGCGAGCAGGCCCGGTGTCGGGCGAGCCGCCCGCAAGAGCCGCTGACGCGCCGCTGGCAACGGACATCACGACCGCCCCCTAGGGAACCGCTCTCTCAGCATCCCCTTCACGCCGCCCACGATCCCGTTGGGCAGCGCGACGATCACGGCGATCAGGAGCACGCCGTAGATGACGTGCGATAGCGCCGGCGACAGGGACCTCAGCCCGTTGTCGGCCACCGTGAGGAACACCGGTCCGACGATGGGCCCGAGGAACGTGCCTGCGCCGCCAACCAGGTTCATGACGAACAGGTCGAAGGAGTGCACGAACGTGAACGAGTCGGGGCTGATGAAAGCTGCGTAGTGAGCGTAGAGCGAGCCCGCCAGGCCGGCCACGCCGGCTGCCAGCACGAAGGCGGTGAGCTTCACGCGGTAGGTGGGGATGCCCACGCTCTCGGCCAGGTTCTCGTCGCCGCGTATCGCGGCCAGCGCCCTGCCGAAGCGCGAACGGCCCAGCCGCCACCGCACCAGCAGCGTGAGCAGCGCGAAGAACAGGGCCATGTAGTAGAAGCCCGTCTTGAACACCATGCTTCGGAACGTGTACTCCCAGCCGAAGAGCTGGAGCTTCGCGAACGGTATGCCGGGTAGGCCCATGGGTCCGCGCGTGAGGTCCACCAGGTTCGTCATCAGGATCGTCGCGATGATCCCCACGATGAAGGTAACGACCGAGAAGTAGTGACCGCGCAACCGTAGCGCCGGCACGCCCACCAGCAGCCCGGCCAGCGCCGCGAACAGGACAGCGGCCAGCAGGCCGCCGAGGAACGGCCAGCCGCTCCTAACCAGCAACGCCGAGGCGTACGCACCCACGCCCATGAAGGCAGCGTGGCCCAGCGAGATGAGCCCGGCGCCGCCGACCAGGAGGTCGAGGCTGACGACCAGGATGACGTTGATTGCGATCATCACCAGCAGGTGCTGAGCGGCCACGCCGGTGAAGACGTGCGGAGCCGCCAGCGCCGCCAGCAGCCCTAGCACGATGAACGCCACGCGCCAGGCCAGGCGCGTCGTCACAGCTTCGCCTCCTGCGCGCCGAACAGCCCGCGCGGCCGCACCAGCAGGACCACGATCATGAGGACGAAGGCGGTGAGCTCGGCGTACTGGACGCTCACGAGCCCGCCGGTCAGGTTCTCGGCCAGGCCCACGATGAGCGCGCCCACGATGGCACCGGGCACGCTGCCCATGCCGCCGAAGATCACGATCGCGAACGCCTTGATGACGACGATCGCGGCGATGCTGGGGTCGAACGCGTTGACGGCCGAAGCCAGCGTTCCGGCCGCTCCTGCCAGTGCTCCGGCGAGCCCGAAGGCCGCCACCTCCACCCGGAACGGGTCGAGACCCACGACCAGCGCGCCCTGGCGGTTCTGCGACACGGCCCGCAGCGACTTGCCCAGCGGCGCCCGCTTGAGGAACAGCCACACGGCCGCGACGAGGACGACCATCGTCCCGGCGAGGAACGCCTGATAACCCGTCCAGGTGGCGCCGCCCAGCGCGATGCGCACGCCGGGGAACGGGTTGCGCACGAGGCGGAAGTCCGCTCCGAAGACGAGCAAGGCGAGGTTCTGGAGGATGAGCAGTAGCCCCAAGGCGGCGATGAAGGTGGTGGCGCCCGAGAAGCGTCGCAGCGGCCGATAGACGGCCACGTAGTTGGTGACAGATAGGAGGCTCGCGACGAGCATCGCGAGGGGTAGAGCCAGGAAGTAAGAGAGGCCGAACGAGGCCGTCGCGTAGAACGCGACGTAGGCGCCCACCATGTAGAGGGCGCCCTGGGCGAAGTCGGCGATGTCGAGGACCCCCAGGATGAGCGTCAGGCCGAGGGCGACGAGCGCGTAGAGGCTGCTGGTGTGCAGCGCGTTGAGGATGAGCTGCAGGACGGTGTCCACGCGCTGGGGCCGCTCAGGTGCGGCGGCTCAGGACGCCGGACTCGGCGAGGTCGTTCCAGACCTCTTGGCGAGCGATGAGGCCCCCCACGACCTCGAACCTGTCTATGAAGCGCACGTCCTCGAACGGCACCCCGTGGAGGTTCACCCCGTAGAGGGTCCCGGCGACGAACACCACCGCATCTTCGTCCGACCCGTACGACTCGGTCCGTAAAACCCTCTTCTTCACCCACTGGTAGCGGCCCCGGGCCGAGCCCACCATCTCGTCCAGCGAGCGGTAGCTGGCGCCGGGGAAAGACATGACCAGGTCAGAGGCGAGCATCGACCGTGCACGGTCCAGGTCGCGCTCCTCCATCACGCGGAGGAACTCGAGCGCCACCCGCTCGGCTGCGGGCGCCCCGGCGGCCGTGGTCCCCATGCCCGCGCTAGTAGCTGATGACTGCATCTTCCTCCGGTCAGTCACGGGCGGGGGCCCGCACGGAAGCGGGCCCCCGACACCAAGTGGTCGATCAGTTGCAGAGGTCGGCGCGCGTTAGCACCGCCGGGTCTGCTTCCACGTAGTCACGGCCGGCGACGAGCACCTTGCCCGCGTCGGCGCTGTAGGCGGCCACGCCGGCGCGCATGTTCGCCTGGCCGCACTGCTCGAAGCCGTAGTTGCCGTAGGGCATCTCGAAGTCGTCACCCGACAGGATGGCGGCCATGACGGCTTCCGCGTCGGCCGTGCCGGCACGCTCGATCCCCTGACGGATCAGGTTGATGGTGCCCCAGCCCCAGGCGTGGTTCATCTCGGCCGGGCGGCCCAGGTTCTCCTGGAACGCCTGGTCCATCGCGACGGCCATGGGCTCGTCGGCGCCGCCTTCGTAGGCGCGCTGGGTCTCACCGTTGTCGTAGAACCACGGCGAGTAGAAGCCGTCGTCCAGGTCGCCCACCGCCTCTTGGTAGGCCTCGGTGTTCAGCAGGTCGGAGCCGTACAGCGGCAGCTCGAGGCCCAGCTCGTCGTACTGCAGGGTTATCCCGATCATCTCGGCGGCCAGCCCGATCGCCAGGATCGCGTCGGCGCCGGAGTCACGGGCCCTGGTGAGCAGGGTGCGGAAGTCGGTGTTGCCGAACGGGAAGTACTCGGGCTCGGCCACGAAGCTGCCGCCCAGGGACTCTGCCACCTGCTGGAACTCGGCGACCATGGAGCGACCGAAGTCGGTGTTCTGCGCCATGACGAAGAACGTCATGTCGCCGTTCTCCACGACCGCGTACTTGGCCATGGGCGCCATCTCGATGAACGCCTTGGGGCCCAGGCGGATGGACATGTCGGCGCCGCTGGTTTCGCGCGACGCGCCGGTCAGGTCGTCGGCGTAGGCGTACACGAACTGCGGGATGTCGAACGCGGCGAGGAGCGGCTGAGCGGCCAGCGCGGCCGAGCTGCAGAACGACCCCCCCACGTACTGGGCCTGCGCCACGATGAGCCGGTTGGTGGCCTCGGTGGCGGCCTGCGGGTTGCACTGGTCGTCCTCGAACATGAGCTCGAACGTGTAAGTGGTGCCGTTGACGGTGACCCCGCCGGCGTCGTTGATGAGCTGGGCAGCCAGTTCGGCGCCCTCCTGGACGGCTATGCCTTCGGCAGCCGCGGCCCCGGTGAGCGGCAGGATGAAGCCCACGCGCACGGTCTCCTGCGCCAGGGCCACACCTCCCAGCACGAGCGCGAGGGCCAGGGCGGTCAGCGCCCGCCCAGCCCCAAGGACCATCGCGTTACCCGTCTTCATGCTCGTCCTCCCTCTCTTCCCAGTACTGCCTGAGGCCCGGCCGCCGCTAGCGGACCGGTCGGAAGCTCTCCCACGGCGGGCTCGCCGTTCACGAGCACGCACCTGATGTCCGCCGCGACCGCCCGGTTGACGATCGTGGCGACGGGATCTCGCACGGGCCGAAGGTTGTGGGACTCGGCGTCGAAGAGCACGACGTCCGCGCTCTTCCCCACCTCGATGCTGCCCAGCTCGTCCTGCAGCCCCAGCGCCTTGGCCCCGTTGATCGTCGCCATCTGCAAGAGCTGCGTGGGCGCCGGGAACGTCGGGTCCTTGCGCGCCGCGCGCGTGGCGCGGCTGAGGTACTCCATCTCCCTCAGTAGGTCGGGCGAGGCCAGCATCCCGTTGTCACTCCCCAGGGCGACGGTCACGCCGGCGCTCACCATCCGGTCCACGGGCGGCAGGCCGATGCCCATCACCGACTGCATCCGCGGCGCCACCACCACGGGTATGCCCGCCCGAGCCACCAGGTCGAACTCCTCGTCGGTGCCGCTGGTCATGTGCACGATGTGGTCCGGCGCGAGGAGCTCGACCACGCGCTCCACGTCACTCTCGCCGAAACGCTGGCGGCAGATCGTCCGGTACCTGTCGGTCTCCACGCAATGGGTGGCGAGCAGCTTGCCCCTCGCCCGCACCAGCTCACGGGTGTCGCGCAGACCCTGGTCGGTGACGTCGAACGCCAGCGGGACCGACCAGCCTGGTGCCCTCTCCAGCAGCCGGTTCAGCTCCTCCTTCAGCTCGTCCGAGAGGCCGCCGCGGTTCGCCTCCAAGTCCTCGGGCGCGTGCGGCGGGTGTGTGCCGTGACGCGCGAACGCGACCGAGCGG
>JBDZWC010000142.1:0-3702 GCA_040256005.1 Deinococcaceae bacterium
CGCAGCTGCAGGGACGCTGGCGAAAGTACCGGTTCGTCCTCGGGCCATGGCGTCGGATGTTGGTGGTCTAACGCTACGACGAGGCGAATGACCGCGTGGTCATCGTCACCGCGCAAGATGCACGTAGCAGCGTCTCACCGACTGTCGACCGCTAGAGGTCGTATGAGGCGTTAGCAGCCGGTTGCTTCGCCCGCTCGACCTGGTCGGGCATCTACGTTGCTCTTGCTCAGCCTCAGGTGATAGCTACATCAATGGGCAGGCGGCCCCGGCAGGCAGCGCCCCCGGCAGGCGGCGCGCCCCAACCAGCTTCGTAGCTTGAAACTAATCTAGCCAGACCTCGTCGAACACCCGCATGAAGTTCCCGCCCAGCACCTTCTTCGTGTCCTCGACCGAGAAGCCGCGACGCAGCAGGGACGCGGTCATGTTCGGCCAGTCGGACCACTTGGAGAAGCCCTGCGCGTGCTTCTGGTCCTCCGGGTAGCCGCCGAAGAAGCCCGGGTACGTGCGTTCGAAGCCGGCGCGGCTTACCCGCGTGTAGTGCGTGTCGTACTGGAAGTTGTCGGTGCCGATGGCAGCGTGGTCTACGCCGACGCGCTCCGCCACGTACTCGATCTGGTCGATGTAGTCGTCGATGCTGGGCCAGACGCCGCGCTGCTTCTCGACCATGATCGAGTGCGGGCATAGGCCGATGACCCCGCCGGTAGCAGCCACAGCGTCGATGAGTTCGTCGGTGACGTTCCTGATGTGGGGGTTCAAGACCCGCACGCCGGCGTGGGAGACGACCACCGGTGCCTTGGAGTGCTTGGCGGCGTCCAGCGCCGTGCGCTGGCCGACGTGCGACAGGTCGACGACAAGGCCCAGGCGGTTCATCTCCTCGACCACCTTCTGGCCGACGCGGGTCAGGCCCGTGTCGTTGGGCTCCTTGCAGCCGCAGCCGATGGCGTTGCGCTCGTTGTACGTGATCTGCATTATCCGCACGCCCAGGTTCTTCAGGACCCACAGGTTCCGCGTGTCCTCACCTATGCAGGCGAGGCCCTGGGTGCTGAGGATCACGCCCACGCGGCCGCTTTTCTTAGCCTCCACGACGTCTGCGATGCTCCGCACGATCAGCGCCTTCTCGGGGAAGGCCTCGACGATGGCCGTCTCTTGGTACAGGGCCATCATGGCTTCCGGCATCGAGAGCGGGTATCCGTCCGCGATTATCGAGTCGCTGAACGCGGTGACGCCGCTGGCCAAGATGTGGTCGAACATCATGTCCTTTACGTCGGCTGTCGGCGGGATGGGCGAGTAGAGCTTGCAGAAGAGGCCGTCGATGATGATCGCTTCGTCGTGGACCTGTGTGGAGTCGTGCTGCTGTACGGCGGCTGTTTGCGACACGTGTCTGTTGCTCCCTTCGACGGCCTCAGCCGTCGCTGTTCTCTTCGTTCTCAGCTAGGCGCGCGACCAGGAGTCGTTCGCCATTCGTGAGGGTCTCGGTGATCGTCTGTCTTACCTTCTCGGGGTCGCGCTGCTTGAGTGCTTCCATGAGCACGCGGTGCCGCACGTCGCTATGTCGGATGTTCTGAGGCGTGAACGGGATCCGCTGCCGGATCTCGAAGAGGACGTCGAAGGCGAGCTCCCACAGTCGTGTCAGGACTGGGTTGCCGGCCAGGTCGCTGATCGTTCTATGGAACTGCCGGTCTAGCTGCACGTGGCGCTGGATCTGATGGTCTGGGGTCTGTTCCATCGCTTCGCACATCCCCTCGAGCTCATGGAGGTCGTCGTCCGTCATGTTGGCGACGGCCAGCGCGCCCAGCTCCGTCTCCAGGAGCCTGCGGGCCTGGTAGACATGCGCGATCTCGAGCTGCCGGGTGAGCATGTCGAGGTAGATGACCTTCGTCAAAGTAGGTAAGGCCAGGTCGTGGCTAACGAACGAGCCCTCCTGACTGCGGGTGACCAGCCCTAGCGCTTCCAGCGCCTTAAGCGCCTCGCGTACCGACGAGCGTCCGACGCCTAGCTGCTCACTCAGACCGTGCTCCGTAGGTAGGCGATCGCCGGGCTTCAGAGCGCCGGAACGGATCAGGTCCATCACTTGTCCGATAACGGTGTCAGATACTGTCGTCTTGCCTACACGAGTGAAGACAGCCATGTAGCGCTGGTCCACCTCCCCTTCGCGCCCACGTCAGAAACAGGGCTTGTTCCGCGTATTGACACTGCCCAACACGCCAAATATTATCTGACCTCAAGGTTGTCTGACAATCAGTCAATCCGCTAATCGGATTCAGTTCAACTTCCGGATGGAAGAACGAGAACGAGCCCAGGGAGACTTCGACGTGTACCAAGCCTTCGACTTCGGACTCGACGTTGACCAAGAGGAACGCGCCCAGCGCCTGCATAGGGAGGCGCTGATCATCGATGGCTTGGGCGGGTCCATGCTCATGCGCCCCGCGCCCGACGTTGGCGGAGCCGACCGGATAGACCAGTTCCGCCTGAACGGCGTCACCATCAGCAACGAGACGATCGCCATGCCCGGCGAAGAGTTCCGCGCCTCCGTCCGCCGTGTCTTCGACTACCTGAGCCTGGACGCCGTCTCCGCGGGCAGGACTCAGCGCGTCAGGTCTGCCGAGGACATCAGGCGCCATCATCAGGATGGCACGTTGGGACTCATCTACGGTCTGCAGGCCGCGGATCCGTTCGAGGGAGAGACCCACCTCGTGGCGATCCTCCACGAGCTGGGGGTTCGCGTGGCGAACCTCGTCTACAACGAACGCAACCGTGTGGGCGATGGCTGCCTGGAACCGGCCAACCAGGGATTGACCGCGTTCGGCAAGAGCGTGGTGCTCGAGATGAACCGGGTCGGGATGACCGTGGACCTCTCGCACACCGGAGAGCGGACGTCGCTCGACGCTGCGAAGGTGTCACGGGCGCCCGTGGTCTTCTCGCACTCCTGCGTCAAGGCGTTGACCGACCATCCTCGCAACCTTACCGACGAGCAGATCCGGGCTGCTGCCGACACAGGCGGGCTCGTTGGCCTCTGCCCCCATTCTCAGTTCTGCGAGAAGCAGAGAGGGTTGAGGCCGAACCTCGAAGACTTCCTCGACCACATCATCTACGTTGCCGAGTTGGTCGGCGTCGAACATGTCGGCATAGGCACCGACCTGTTCGGCGGCCAGACGTTGGGCGAGACCGTCTTCAGGTTCCAGTTCGGCCGACAAGTGCCTGGAGCCTGGGGTGGCTACACGATCCAGGAGAAGTACGTGGCCGGCTTCGATACCGTGTACGGCTGGCCCAACGTCACGCGAGGACTGGTCGCCCGCGGGTTCTCCGACGATGAGGTCCGCGCGATCCTCGGCGGCAACTGGCTGAGGGTGTTCGAACGGACATGGATACCGGCGTGAGCGCGTTCCGGTACGGCGACCTCGAGGTGAGTGCGGGCGAGCGTGGCCAGACGAGCCTGCCGGTGGGCGAGCTGGCGGGCGGGTACACGCTCCGTTTGCCGCTCCACGTCGTGCACGGCGCACGGCCGGGTCCCACGCTGCTCGTTGTCGGGGTGGTCCATGGGGAGGAGATCTTCGCCGTGGACGCTATCCGGACGGCGCTCTCCCGCGTGAACCCGTCTGAGCTGAACGGTACGCTGATGGCAGTTCCGGTAGCTAACCCGCTGGCACTGGCGACCCAGACCCGCAACACACCCGTCGACATGTTGGACCTCAACCGCCAGTT
>JBDZWC010000142.1:3802-4902 GCA_040256005.1 Deinococcaceae bacterium
TGGCGACCCAGACCCGCAACACACCCGTCGACATGTTGGACCTCAACCGCCAGTTCCCCGGCGATGCCACCGGCTGGGTCAGCCAGCGCCTTGCTGCGGCGCTGAGCGGCCTGGTCGAGCTTAGCGACGTGCTGCTACACATCGACGGCGGCAGCTTGGACCGGGTCATCCACTACGTCTTCGTCAAGGCCGCCACCGGGGCGGCTGCCGAGCCAACAGAACGCCTATCGCGCGCCTTCGGGCTGAGGCTGCTGTACCGCGGACCCCAGTCGACAGGCTCCCTCACCAGTTACGCGGCGGAGCGCGGCGTGCCGTCTGTGCTCGCCGAGATCGGAGGCAGCGCCCTCTACGGTGACCCCGTCTACCTTGAGCGGGCGACCACCGGAGTGCTCAACGTGATGCGCTCCATGGAGATGATCCCAGGGCCGGTCGCCGCGCCCGTAGACCAGGTCGTCCTCACGCGGCGTACGCTCGTGCGCGTTCCGGCGGGCGGGCTGTTCCATCCCGCTGTGGGGCTCGAGGCGCTGGGTAGCGAACTGCCCGCAGCGACTCTTTTGGGAACCGTCCTGGACCCGTACCGCCTGGAGAATGTGGCCGAGATCAGGACGCCATACGAGAGGTCCGTCCTGCTGCAGATGCGCCTGCAGCCGTCTGCCGTCCAGCCAGGTGATTACGCCTACATCATCGGCGACCTTGCGTCCGCCGAAGCCGCATGAGCGCTGTGCACACGGCGCGCCACCACGGGCATGTCGGGAAGGAGGTCGTGGGGCTGCCGGAGCCCGGCTGAACGCAACAAGGGGAGCAAGGGGGATACGAGACTCGATCAGGAGGCAAGATGCGACGACTGAAGTACCTACTCATCGCGGTTCTGACGCTTTTCGCGGTCCAAGGGCTGGCCGCCGCACAGGGTGACGTCACCACCGTGACTATCGCGCTCACCGACGACCCGCCTTCCGGCGACCCGCACAAGACGCGCGGCGCCAACGGTGGCCACCTTCTCTTCAACCTCTACGACGGCCTCGTCTCGCTGAGCTCGGACATGATGGAGATCTCACCGGCCCTGGCGACGTCATGGGAGAGGATCGACGACCTCACGTGGC
>JBDZWC010000142.1:5002-6670 GCA_040256005.1 Deinococcaceae bacterium
CGGGGCGGCGCACCGTGTTCATGCACATGGACCTGTTCGTGGGCGTCGAGCCACTGCACGACCCGCGTGTACGGCAGGCCATGAGCTACGCCATCGACAGGCAACTGCTCATCGACGCAGTCCTCAACGGATACGGTACGCCGCTGGCCACGATCTTCCGTCCCGACATGGCTGGCTACAGCCCTGACTTCCAGCCGTACCCGTACGACCCGGAGCGCGCTCGTGAACTGCTCGCCGAGGCGGGTTATCCGAACGGCTTCGACGTCAGGTTCATGACGAGTGACGGCATCGTCAACAAGGGCGTGGAGGTGGCCGAGGCCATCGGCGCCATGCTCGCAGAGGTGGGTATCCGCACGGAGATCCTGCCCGTCGCTCTGCAGGTGATGCGCGACATGTACATCGGCAACCCGGATCCCGCCGGCGGCAACGTCGAACCGCTCTTCATGTTCAACTACGGCGCACCCACGCCCGACGCCACGAGCCCACTACGTGCTCTCATCGGTTCGGGCGGCATCGAGACGTTCATGTTCGATCCCGAGTTCGATGAGCTCATTGACAAGTACGCCTCGGAGATGGACGTGGAAGCCCGCAACGCCGTCGCCTACCGCATCCAGGAGAAGCTCTACAACGAGCTCCCCCTCATCCCGCTCTACCTCCAGCTCGACGTTTACGGGGTGAACGAGCGGCTCGAGTGGACGGCACGCAAGGACGAGTACGTCCTAGGCAAGGACATCACGATCCGCTGACGGATCGCTTTCGCCGCGTCCCCGGCCGACATGGCCGGGGACGCTTCGCGCCAAGTTCTGAGTGACGACCTCGAGGAGCCATGGGCCGCTACGCAGCCAAGCGATCTCTACAAGCCATCTTCGTGATCCTGGCTGTGCTGGTGTTCACGTTCGTGATCCTGCGCGCGATAGGCGACCCCGCTAGGCTCCTGGTGAGCCCGGAGGGCTCGCGGGAGAACCTCGCCCAGATCCGTGCCGTGCTGGGGCTGGACGCACCGCTTCACATCCAGTTCGTGCGGTTCATGGCCGGTATCGTTCAGGGCGACTTCGGTACCTCGTTCACGTTCGGCCGGCCGGCGTTGCCGCTCGTCCTGGAGCGCATGCCAGCCACTCTGCTGCTCACGCTGGCCGCTCTGGGGTTGGCCGTGCCCACCGGCATGCTCCTGGGCGTGGTCTCGGCGGTCCGGCGCAACACCGTCTACGACAACGTTGCCACCACTCTCGCCGTGCTGGGACGCGCGGTGCCCAACTTCTGGCTCTCGATCATGCTCATCGTGGTGTTCGGGGCGTCACTCAAGTGGCTGCCCCCCTCTGGTTACGGCACCGCAGCGCACCTGGTCATGCCCGCTGTCGCTCTCGGCGCCAGCCTCGCTGCCATGGTGGCGCGGCTGACGCGCTCGAGCCTGCTGGAAGTCATGCGACACGACTACGTGCGCACGGCCCGGGCCAAGGGCTTGGCCGAGAACCGCGTCCTGAACCGCCACGTGCTCCGGAACGCGCTGATACCGATAACGACGGTCGTGGGCCTACAAGCCGGGCATCTGCTGGGCGGCGCGATCATCACCGAGACGATCTTCGCTTGGCCGGGCGTGGGCAGGCTCCTGACCCAGTCCATCTACAGCTACGACTACCCCGTGGTGCAGACGAGCGTCTTCATCATCGC
>JBDZWC010000026.1:0-29020 GCA_040256005.1 Deinococcaceae bacterium
GGCGCTGCGGCCGTGCACATCGAGGACCAGGTGCTCCCCAAGAAGTGCGGGCACCTCAACGACAAGCGGCTCGCGTCGCCCGAGGACATGGCGCTCAAGGTCGCGGCGGCCAGACGGGCCAGCAGCGACATCGTGATCGTGGCGCGCACGGACGCCGCCGCCAGCGAGGGCCTCTCGGGCGCCGTGGCCAGGGCCGAGCGCTACCTGGAAGCCGGCGCCGAGGTGATCTTCCCGGAGGCCCTCACGAGCCGCGAGATGTTCGCCGAGTTCGCCGGTGCGCTGCCGGGCGTGCCGCTGCTCGCGAACATGACCGAGTTCGGGCGCACCCCCATGCTCGGCGCCCAGGAGTTCGAGGACCTCGGCTTCAAGATCGTGATCTGGCCCGTGACGTCGTTGCGCATGGCCAACAAGGCCCAGGCGGAGCTGTACGAAACGCTGGCGAGGGAAGGCAGCGCCGAGAGCCTGCTGCCTCGCATGCAGACCCGCGCGGAGCTGTACGAGGTCATCGACCTGGCGTCCTACGAGGAGCTGGACGCGGCCATTGTCAAGACCGTGCTGCCCTGACGGGTCCCTGCTATGGCTGGCCGGCCCAACGTAGTTCGGTCACTTGTGTCCCCACGCCGGGGCTGGGCACTCGGTAGCGGGCGTACATGAGCAGGCCGGAGACCGTGTCGTAGTAGTGCTCGAGCGAGTCCCCCACGCCCTGCACGACGATCACCGCCAGAGCGCCGTCGACGCCCCCGAAGTAGGTGACGTGCCCCGAGTACGGATCCCGATCCAGGACCTGCTGCGGTCGCAACGCGGTGAGGGCCGCGGTGGGTATCCACAGGCCGTCGAACTGGGCGGCGCCGAAAGCCCGCGCCGAGGTCGTCTCTGTGGGCGGCAAACCGGTGGTCGTGGCGGCCTGCGTCAGCTGCCTGCCCACCGTCGCCGCAGGTCGTTCGGCATGCGCGGATAGTACAGCCCCGACCCAAACCGCGTTCGCGCTCGCCTCGTCTGCTGGGGAAGATCACGCCGCGTGATGGCTCAGGTGGCCCATGATGGCGAACCCGTCACCTGCAGGCTCACCCCGTCGCCAGGCCGCCAGTCTCCGCCCTCGGTGTCGGGAGCGTCGGCAAGCCACCGCTCGGACAACCCCTCGACCTCGACCGTGTAGCGGCGGAAGGAGCCGAAGTACTCGCTGGCCTTGACGCGGCCTCGCAGTACGAGCGTTCTGTTCCCGCTATCGTTTCCAGGGTCGGAGGGGGCACGCAACGCCACCCGCTCCGGCCGCACGACCGCCACGCCTTGCGTGCCTGGCACCGGCGCGGCTCCGATCGGCAACGCCAGCTGCAGCTCCCCTCCGCTCCAACGGGCCGTTACCCGGCCATCGGTTTCTCGACCGGTCACGGTCACGGGCAGTAGGTTCGCCTGCCCCACGAAGCGCGCCACGAAGGTCGTGGCCGGTAGCCGGTAGACCTCCTCCGGCGTGCCGACCTGTTGCACGCGGCCGCTGTCCATGACGACGACGCTGTCCGACAGCGAGAGCGCTTCTTCCTGATCGTGCGTCACGTAGATCGCCGTGACGCCCAGCCGCCCCTGCAGCTCCTTGAGCTCCCCGCGCAGGCGAACCCGTAACTGGGCGTCGAGGTTGGAGAGCGGCTCATCGAGGAGCAGGACCTGCGGCTCGAGCACCATCACGCGCCCCAGCGCGACGCGCTGTTGCTGACCGCCCGAGAGCTGGTGCGGGAAGCGGTCCTCCAGGCCCGTCAGGTCCAGAGCGGCCAGGGTGCGCGCGACGCGCTCGGCACGCTCGCCCTGTGGCACCTTGCGAGCGCGCAGACCGTACTCGACGTTGCCACGCACGCTCAGGTGGGGGAACAGCGCGTAGTCCTGGAACACCAGGCCCACGCGGCGCTTGTCCGGCGGCACGCCGGTGACGTCCCTGCTGCCCACGTACACGCTGCCGGCGTCGGGCTCGGCGAAGCCGGCGATCATCCTCAGCACCGTCGTCTTGCCGCAACCCGACGGTCCCAATAGCGTCGTGAAGCTCCCCGGCGCGACCTCCAGGTCGACCCCTTGGACAGCTCTCACGGCGCCGAAGCTCTTCGCGAGCCCTCGCAGGCGCACTGTGCCCTGCGCTGTGATGGTCGCCGGGAGCTCAGCCACCGGCCCTCCCTGTCGCCGCCTCGAACGGGCGCATCCGGCCGCCCGTCGCCGCGTAGGCCAGTGTGAGGGCGGCGCCCGTGACCACCAACAGCGCGGTCGCCAGCGCGCAGGCCCTGCCCCAGCGCCCCTGGGCGGCGAGGTTGAGGATGTCGACGGACGCCAGCGGCGTGTCGAACGAGACCAGGAAGATCACCGTGCTGAGCGTACCCACGGCCTGCACGAAGGTGAACGCGAACGCCGCCGCGATGGCGGGCCACAGCAGAGGGACCAGCACCGTCAGGAACGTACGGGTGCGGCTCGCACCCAGGTTCGCCGCGCTCTCGTCGAGGCTGGGTCGCAACTGTTGCAGCGCGGCCGCCACGATGCGGTAGCCAACGGGCAGGTACGAGACGGCCATCGCCACGACGATCAGAAGGCCCGTGCCGGTCAGTTGGAGCGGCTGACGGTTGAACACCAGCACGTAGGCCACACCCATGAGCGTGCCCGGCACCGCGGCCGGCAGCAGGGTGGACAGGTCGAGACCGCGCCTGAGCGGCAGCCCGGTGCGGTGTACGACGTAAGCCGCCACGGCGGCCAGGGCGGAGCCGAGCACCGCCGCGAGGCCCGCGAACCTGATCGAGTTCAGGAGAGGCGCGGCGCGGGTCGTGACGTACGCGTAGTGGTCCGCCGTCAACGAGTAGTCGACGCCCCAGATACGCGTGATCGAGCCGGCCACGACCACGCCCTGCGAGGCGATGACGAAGAGCGTGACGAGCCCGCACAAGGCGAAGAGGGCCCAGCGCAGGCCCGCGGGCGGCAGCGGCGGAGCCAGGCCCGAGCCGCGCCCTCCCACGGACTGGAACCGTCCTGCCGTGGCCGTCTGCACCCGCTGCTGCGCCGCGAAGAGCAGCACCGCAGGGACGAGCAGCACGAGGCCCAGCGCGGCGCTGGTGCCGACGCTGGCCCAGCCGGTCAGCTCGGTGTAGACCTCCGTGGCCAGCACGCGGAACCGGCCGCCCACCAGCATGGGGTTGCCGAAGTCGCCGAGCACCCCGATCGCGATGAAGAGCCCTGCCGCCAGCAGGCCGGGTGTGGCCAGCGGCAGCGTCACCGTGCGCAGCAGGCGCCAGCGGCTGGCTCCTAAGCCGCGCGCCGCCTGCTCGAGCCGGGCGTCGTGCGCCAGGAAGACGCCACGCAGGACCAGGTAGGCGACCGGGAAGAAGGACAGCGTCTGAGCCAGCCACACGCCGTGCCAGCCGTAGATGGAGGTCTCCAAGCCCAGGAGCTGGTAGGTGAACAGGCCCCGTCTACCGAGGAGCAGGATGAACGCCAGGCCGGAGACGAACGACGGCGTCACGAGGAGCACCAGCGGGATCACCTCGAACACGCGCCTGAGCGGTACCCGCGCCCGCGTGACCGCGAAGGCGTACAGCGTGCCCAAGGTCAGCGCTGAGGTCGTGGACAACCCGACGAGCAGCAGTGTGTTCAGGCCGGCGTCGCGCCAGCGGCTCGTGGTGGCGACGCGCGTCCAGTCCGCCCCGCTGGGAGCGAGCGCCACCGCCACGAGCGGCGCCACCACGAACGTGAGCAGGAACAGCAGGACGGCGACGTACCCCACCGCCAGCACGGGGTCGTGCGTGACCGTGCTCAGCCACGTCCCGAACCGGCGCCGCCCGGCGCGCAGCTCAGCGGGCGCCTGGGTCAGTCCACCACCTGTTGCCAGCGCAGGAGGACCTCGTCGCGCTGGTCGCCCGCCAGCTCGGCGTCGTACTCGATCATGTCGAAGCTGTTCCGTGGCGGTGCTCCCTCGGCCACCTCGGCGTCGGGGTTGAGCGGGGTCGTGAACGACTGGGCTGCGAACGCCGTCTGCGCCTCGGCCGAGAGCACGAAGTCCACGAAGGCCCTGGCTCCCTCGGGGTTGGGGCTGTCAGCGATGATGGCCAACGCACCAACCTCCCCGACGGTATCGGGCGGCACGATGGCCGTGATGGGGAAGCCGTCGGCGCGGTACCGCGCCAAGGCGTGCACGTACGCCACCCCTATCGCGTACTCACCCGCACCCACGAGCTGCGGCGGCGCTCCGCCCGAGGCGGGGAACTGTCCCACGAGGGGGGCGAGCCGCTCGAGATAGGACCAACCGTCCTCCCAGCCGAGCCGCTGGAGTTGGTTCTGCACGAACAGGTAGGCGGTCGACGACGCCGTGGGGTCGGTGAGCACGATCTCGCCGTCGTACGCCTCGTCGACCAGGTCGTCCCACGTCTGAGGCAGCGGCTTGTCACCGAACAGCTCGGCGTAGCGCGCCTCGTTGACGCCGATACCCAGGGCCGTCAGGTAGAAGCCTGTCCACGTGCCCTCCGGGTCCGCCTCCTGCGCGGAGAGACCCTCGGCCAGCGGCGAGCGATAGGGCGCGAGCGCGCCGGCCTCGGCCAAGGCGATGTACTGGCTGCTCGGGCCACCCAACAGGATGTCTGCCTGGGCGTTGCCGGTCTCGGCCATCACGCGGCTGACCAGCTCACCGGTGGAGGCGCGCAGGTACTCGACGTGTATGCCGGTCGCCTCTTCGAACATCTCGGCGAGAAGACGCACGTCGTCCTCGTTGATGATCGCGTAGACGCGCACTGTCCCCTGGGCGGCCGCCCAGCCGCCGAACAGCGTCGCGGTCAGCAGCACGAAGCGCGCTGCCGAGACGCACCAGCGACGGATGTCCTGTCTCACGTGTACCTCCCTGCGCCGGCCAGCCGCCGCGGCTATCGCGGCGGAGCGTCGTCGCTCGGGCAGAGTGTACGGCGCCCACGGTGACGTGGGCGCCCTCGCATGGTCCCTGGCGGTGCTACTTGCCGGCGAAGCTCACGTCGGGCACTGCGATGCTGGGAGCGGTCACGGCTCCCTGATCGCCCATGGTCGGCCGGGTCACGGGGTCGTCGCCGACCTCTTCGATCCGCTTCAACAGGTCGAACAGGTTGAAGGAGACGGCGAAGTCGTCCACCGGGAACGTCTCGCCGCCCACGGTCTCGAGGCCCATCGCCTGGACACTGACGTCGCCGGTCACCGGGTTGGCGCCGGCGTGCACGCCCATGAGGTCGGTGACGAGGATGCCGTCCCCGGCGGTCACGCCGCTGCCTGACTCGAGGATGAGGTTCGAGATACCCACGCCGAGCGTCTCGGCGTACCCGCGCCGAGCGTGCCCCGTCGTCTGTTGGCCGGTGCGCGCCGCCGTGTCGGTGTTGTGAAGGAACGAGCGCAGGACGCCTCTCTCGATCAGGACGACGCGCCGTGACGGCGTGCCCTCGCTGTCGAAGGGCCGGCTGGCGAGCCCGTGTGGGAGCGTGGCGTCGTCAACGAGGGTGAAGGCGTCGGTGGCGACGCGCTGGCCCAGTTTGCCCTGCAGGCCGCTCTTGCCCTCGGCCAACGACTTGCCTGACAGCGAGTAGACCAGGAGCTGCAGCAGGGTAGAGACGACCTCCGGCTCGAACACCGCCCGGCGCCTGCCCGTCGTGAGGCCCCTCGCACCCAGCTGCCTGCCTATCTTGTCGAGGGCGATCTGGCCCGTGCGGCCGGGTTCCAGCTGGTGGAAGTCGTTGGCGGCGTCGATCTGGAAGCCCTGTTTGACGCTCGCCCCTTCGCGCATGACCAGCCCTGCGACCATCGCAGCCGTGCCTCTGCGGTACGAGCCGTCGACGCCCTTGGTGGAGCCGACGTGCGTCTCGTAAAGGCTCTCCGTGTAGAGCGAGTACTGGACCGACTGCACGCGCGGGTCGCCTTTGAGGCTGTCCTCTAGGGCCAGGGCCATGGCGAGCTTCTCGTCCATGGTCCCGGAGAGGCCCTCGTCGAGCAGGTCGTGCCTGCCGAGGGCATCTCCGCCGGGCAGCGCAGCCTTGCCGCCGACCTGGAGTGACGCGTTGTCGATCGCCTCGTCCAGGGCCCAGCCGAGCGACTCCTCGCTGAGGTCCTCCGTGGACGAGTAGCCCACGCGGCCGCCGTCCACGACCCGCAGGCCCATGCCGCCGCGCTGCGACACGGTGGTCTCCTCGGCCTTGCCGTCCCGCGCGTTGATCTGCAGCTCACGCTCGGTACTGCCCAGTACCTCTGCGTCCACGCCGCGCTGGGCCGCCTTGTCGAGGAGCCAGCGCTTGGCCTCTTCGAAGGTCATGCCTCACCTCCCACGACGATCTCGCTGACGAGGATGTGCGGCTGCCCGACCTCGGTGGGGATGGAGCCGGACTTCGAGCCGCACATGCCCGGCTCGTTGCTCTGGTCGTTCGACACCGCTACGACCTTCTTGATGGTGTCTGGGCCCTTGCCAAGCAGCATGGCGCCGCGCACGGGCTCGGCGATCTCGCCGTCGCGGATCATGTAGCCCTCCTTGACGGCGAAGTTGTACTCGCCGGAGCCCGGCCTGACCTGGCCGCCGCCCATGACCTTGGCGTAGAGGCCGTACTCGATGCCCTCGAAGAGCTTCTCCTTGGGCGTGTCGCCGTTGACGACGAACGTGTTGCGCATCCGCGACGTCGGCGCGTAGGTGTAGTCCTGCCTGCGGCCGGACCCGGTCGGCCGGTAGCCGGTCACCAGGCCGCCCCAGCGGTCCACCATGTAGCTCTTGAGCACTCCGTTCTCGATGAGCACCGTGCGCTCGGTGGGCGCGCCCTCGTCGTCGTAGCGGGTCGAGCCCCAGGCGTAGGGGATCGTGCCGTCGTCCACGTAGGTCACGGCGGGACTGGCGATCTGCTCCCCCAGCTTGTCGGCGAGCACCGAGGCGTTCCGCGCGACGGCTGTCGTCTCCAACAGGTGGCCGAGCGCCTCGTGGAAGATCACGCCGCCGAACGCGTTGCCGACGACGACGGGCATGGTGCCGGCGGGTGCCTTGCGAGCGCGCAGGTTCGTGAGGGCGATCTGGGCGGCGCGCCTGCCCGTCTCGGCGGGCGGGTACGTCTCGAGGAGCTCGAGGCCGACCGACAGCCCGGGCCCGACGTGCGCCGTCTGCGTCTGGTCGCCGTCGCGGGCTATCGCCTGCACGACCATGCGCGTGCGGACGCGCTCGTCGGTGGCGATCACGCCGTCCGAGTTGGCGACCAGCACCTCCTGCTCGATCTCGTTGAGGTTCGCCTCCACCTGGCTGATGGCCGGATCGATGCGAGCGCCGGCATCTGCCTCGCGCAGGCGCTCGAGGCGCCAGCGCTTGTCGTGAGACGACGCTGGGACCTTCGGTCCCGGCAGGTCCGGTCCGGTGTCCAGCCGTCGCAGGTCCAGCCCACCCCTGCCGGCTGCGTTTGGACGGCCGTTGCCGTTGCTGCCCCTGACGGCGACGAGGCTGTCGAGCACCTCGGTGAGCCCGGCGTCCGAGAGGTCGTTGGTGTAGCCGTAGAGGACGTCCTGTCCGAAGAAGAGGCGGATGCCGGCGCCGAGCTGGACGACGCTGGTGGCGTCCTCGACCTGCCCGTTCACGGCCCTGATGCCGCGCTTGCGCCAGCGCTCGGCGTATACCTCGGCGAAGTCGGCGCCGGCCGACTTGCCACGCGCGATCAACGCGCTCAGTGTGTCGGTACTTAGCATGGCGCCGATGCTAACCCGTCGTATATCGGCGCGTGACGATGCACCTACGCGGGGGACGGTCCCACTGGCGGGTTCCATCTGCTTCCATCCGCGCGAGACCGCTAGGGCAGCGTGATGCGGTGCAGCCGCACGGTCACGTCGCCCAGGTGGCTCGGCACCGCGTTGGGCCGGCGCGCGGCCGCCAAGGCCTCGCCGTCCGGCGGTAGGCCCGGTAGCACCTCGGCGTAATCGAGCACGATGGGACCCGAGGTTCGCAGCGACAGCTCGATGACACGACCGTCGCAGGCAGCGCCGCTGCACACGATCGTGTGAGCACGGAGCCCCGGATCGCGCCCGAAGTCCCACGCGTTCGGGGTGCCGACGAAGCGCACCTCCGCGGTCGCCGCCTCGGGCGGCAGGCGAAGGACGGTACGGAGGACAGGGGCCGAGGTCGTGAGCCGCAACCTCAACACGCGCTCGTTCCCAGACGTCTCGTCCGACAGGACCTCAACGCTCGGCGCGGCTCCGGAGCCGGCCGGAGCCATCGCGTGGAAGTACCTCGTGCTGGACCAGGGCAACAGGGGCGCCGGCTCCTGCCACTCGACCACGTTGGCGACGTCCGCGGGCAGGGGACCGCCGGGCTCGGCGGCCGCCAGCCACCGCGCCGCGGTCAGCTCTCCCTCCTCCCACTCCTCGAGCTGCGTGAAGGTCAGGTGCCGTGGCCTCGCCGCCGTGTACGCGGGCACGGCCAGCGCGATGCCGAAGCCGAACAGGGCCGGCACCGCTGCGGCCGCGGCCGCCAACAGCGCGGCGCGGGCGCGCCGCTCGTGCCCCGGGCGCTCGGGGGGCGGAGAGTGGGGCTGAGGGACCTCGGCGGCGGCTTCAATGCCGCCCCGTCTGGGGCGGTAGGCCCGCACTCCGGCCAGCAGAGGTGTCGCCGTCGTCGCCACGAGGCCCACGACCACGGCGATCGGACCGGCGAAGCCCAGACCCAGGCCGCTCTCGAGGTCGAGGGCGAGCGGGAGGAGCACGCAGGCGGCGCCGGCCGCGCTGAGGAAGGTGGCCGCGGCCGTCAGCAGCGCGCCTCTTGGGCGCGCCACCGCCGTGACGACGTGCAGAGCGGTCGCGACGAGCAACACCAGCAGGAGCTCGGCGCTGGCGCTAGGCAGGACGATGGCCACCGTGAGGGTCGCCGCCGCCCACAGCGTCCACGCGCCCAGCGTCAGTCCCCACCTCCCGGCCGTGCGCGCCACCACGGCTACCGACAGCGCTGCGGCGGTCCCGGCCAGTCCCCACACGGCCATCCGAGCCGGCAGTGGCTGGGCCCAGAAGGGCTGGCCCTCGGGGCGCATCAGCGTCAGCAGGCCGGACACGCCGGCGCCCAGAAGACCGGCGAACCCGACCGCGACGACCGACGCCACGAAGCCGAGGGCCCAACCGGCCAGCGTGACCTGACCACCGCGCCACGCCAGCAGGAGCGTCGCCAGCAGGCCCAGCACAGCGATGGCCGCCAACGGCAGGGCCCAGCGTATGGGCGACATGGCGACAAGGCCGGGAGCGACGTACGTGTAGATCGCCCCGCCTGCCGGCGGGTCAGACAGGTCCGCCTGCGCGTACGCACGCGCGGCGGCCAGCACGTTCTCCCCCTGGTGCTGGAGGCTCGCCGGCGACAGGTGCGCCAGGTCGTCCAGAGGCGTGTGGTAGAGCTGCAGCCCGTCCACGTACGCGAAGTTGACGCCCGCGATGCCGGCCGACTTGTACTCGGTCAGATCGGTGTCGTTGGGCAGTAGCTCGTAGACCTGGTAGAGCAGCGAGCTCGTCATGGGCCGGGGCGCCTCGGCCGCGAAAGCTCGGATCAGCCAGTGGTTGTCCCGACTCGTCTCGAACAGGAGGCTCGCGCCGCGTGTGCCGCGCGCCTCGACGTTCACGACGACGGCGACCTCGCGCGACAAAGGGTGCGACAGGAACGCCCTGGCCCCCAGAAGTCCCGCCTCCTCGCCGTCGCTGAACAGCAGCGCGACGCGGTTCGTGAGCCCGCCGTCCGAGAGCAGGTGGCGCGCCGCCTCGAGCACGGCGGCGACACCCACCAGGTCGTCGGACACGCCCGGACCGGCCGCTACCGAGTCGTAGTGGGCGGTCAGGAGCACGACCGGGCCGGCGTCCGGGCCCGGCAGGGTCGCGATCACGTTCACCACGTCACCGCACAGCTCGAAGCGCAGGTTGCACGCGAAGGCGTCCTGCAGCTCGGGCTCGAGCCCCAGCCCGGTGAGCTCGTCCACCAGGCGTTCGCGCAGCGCGGCGTTGGCGGCACTGCCCACCGGATGAGGGGAGCCGTCGCCGACGAGGCGTTCGAGCACGGGCATGGCGCGGCCGGCCGCGAACACGTCTGCCGGTGCGTCGGGCCCGAGGGGCGCCGATGGTGCCGACGCCAGCTGGCCGAGCACTAGGCCGAGCGCCAGCGGCGTCCATGCCAGCAGCGCGCGAGCCCAGGCAGGCAGGGAGTAACCGGACGTGAGCTTCACCGACGGCTAGCTTGGCACGGAAGCCGGGCTCTCTCTCACGGCCCCGAGCAGCCGCGGCCACGCCGCGGTGAGGGTGAGCGCGCGTGCCGCCAGCTGGACCATCAGCGCCAACCACAGGCCGTGGTTGCCCAGCGCCGTCCCCAGCACGAACGAGGCCACCACGTAGATCGCCGTCGAGAGGATCATCGAGTCCCGCAGGGCCCTGGTGCGCACGGAGCCGAAGTACACGCCGTCCCACAGGAACGCCCAGACGGCCACCAGCGGCGTCAGCACCTGCCAGCCCCAGAACCTCCGCGCCAGCTCGACAAGCTGTTCGCTGGTGGTGAGCAGAGGAAGGAAGACGCCCGGCACGGCCGCGACGAACGCCGCCAGGAGCGCGCCCCAGCCGATCGCCATCACCGCCCCACGCGAGACGACGTGTCGCAGGGCAGCGGGGTCCCTGGCGCCGACGGCGCGGCCGGCGTAAACCTCGACGCCGAGGGACACGCCGTCGATGAGCGTAGCCAACAGCAGGTAGGACTGCAGGAGCAGCTGGTTGGCGGCCAGGACCTCGGTGCCGAGCCGAGCGCTGCGCTCGTTGAGCAGGGCGAGGCTGAGGCTCAGGAGCACCGTGCGCACGACCAGGTCGGTGTTGGCAGCCAGCAGGCGGCGCCATGCCGCCCGGTCGAACACGTGCACGAGGCCGGCCCGCCAGCGCGGCAACGGGACTTGGCGCAGCACGAGAACGCCGATGAGGGCAGTCGCCGCCACCTCGGCGGCCACGGTCGCCCACGCCGCGCCGGCGATGCCAAGGCCGCGGCCCAGCACCAGGTAGGCGCTGAGGGCGCCGTTGAAGGCGGTCATGAAAGCCTGCGAGGCGAGCAGGGTCCTGGGGCGGCGCGTACCCATCAGCCAGGCCTGCAGAGCGTAGAGCGAGAGGGTCAGCGGCACACCCAGGATGCGGATGCCGAAGTAGGTGCGCACGTAGCCGGCCACCTCGGGCTCAGGGGCGATAAGCGCCAGGCCCAGGGACACGAGCGGGCCCTGCAGCACGACCAGCGCGACGCCCCCCACCAGCGCGGCGACGAGGGGGCGCAGGCCCTCGACCACGATGCCCAGTTCGTCGCCGCGGCCGGCTGCCTGGGACACGAGACCGGTGGTGGTGAAGCGCAGGAAGCTGAACGACCAGGCGATCGTCGTGAAGATGGTCCCCGCCACCCCCACGGCGGCGATGAGCGCCGGGTCGCCCGTTCGGCCCAGGACCGCGACGTCGATCAGGCCCATGAGAGGCACCGTCATGCCGGCGAGCATGGCGGGTACTGAGAAGCGCACGAGGCGCGCGATGGTGGGGTAGAGCTCGCCCGTCGCCAAGCCAGCGCATCCTACTCAAGACGCCTAATGGCCCGCTAAGGCGCCCCTGCTACGGTCGCCTCCAAGCCGCTTGGAGGTGCAGCATGTCGGTCGTCAAGGTGATCGAGGTCCTGGCGCAGTCGGAGAAGAGCTTCGAGGACGCTGTCCAGGTCGCTCTGCGCGAGGCCTCGCGCTCGGTGCGGAACATCAAGTCCATCTACGTCAAGGAGATGCAGGCCATCGTCGACGGCGACCGCATCGCCGAGTGGCGGGTCAACACCAAGATCTCCTTCGTCATAGACCACGGCTCGGGCGAGGGAGGTATGGACGGCGGCGGCATGGGATCGAGCCTCGAGCCCCAGGGCTGAAGCCCAGGCCCGGGCCGGCCTACCGCAGGACGAGGCTCATCCACAGCTCGTCGATCGACGCGCCGTCCACCCGCAGGGCGTCCGGCTCGACGCCGAAGGCGACGAACCCGAGGCGCTCGTAGAGCCGTCGCGCCGGTTCGTTGGCAGCGTTCACCGCGATGGTGACCCGGTCCACACCCGGCATGGCGCGCGCTGCCTCCAGCGCCGCCAGCATCAGACGCTTCGCCAGACCGCGCCCACGCTCGTCCGCCGTCACGTAGACGCCCCACACGAACGCCTTGTGACGCTCCTTGAGACCCGTCTGCCGCTTCAGCCCCACGCTGCCCACCAGGCGACCGGCCCTGAAGGCGCCGAAGACGCGCTGCGTCTCCGTGGGCGCGATGCGCTCGGCCACGGATGCCGGGTCACGGGCTAACTCGTCCTCGTAGCTGGATCCGAACGCCGTCGGGGCCAGCTTCAGGGCCTCCAGCCTGAGCTCACGGTAGGTAGCGGCGTCGCGCCCGGTGAGCGCGCGGACCTCCAGGTTCGTCTCTGCGTCTTGGGCCAACGGGCTAACGAACCCCCTCGCGTTGGCAGAGGCTACTACGTGTGCGATGCTTACCTTCCAGAGGGGAGAGGGTGGTGAGCATGGACGTGCTCGAGATCTTCAAGGACTCGCCCAACGCCCGCACCTACTCGGCGGGCGAGGTCATCTTCAGTGCCGGCGACACGGCTCGCGAGATGTACGTGCTCATCGAGGGTACCGTCGACATCGTCCTGGACGGCAAGAGCATCGAGGAGCTCAGGCCGGGCAACGTGTTCGGTGAGATGGCCATAGTCGACGAGGCCCCGCGGAGCGCCGATGCCGTGGCGCGCACCGACGTCAAGGTGGAGCCCATCGACCAGGACTGGTTCAAGCACCTGATCAGGCGCTCACCTACCTTCGGGCTGCACGTGATGTCGGTGATGGCGCAGAGGCTGCGCCGGTACATGCGACCCCTCAACTAGGCACCCCACTCGCCCTGTCGGAGCCTTAACCGTCCGGTCAACCTGGTCGCATCTTCGGGGGCGATACTCACGTATGGGTCGGGGTGTCGTCCTTCTGATCGTGTGTGCCGTGCTCCTGGCCGCGGTGATCGTCACGCGGCCCTGGGAGGACGAGCCGCCAGAGGAGCGGAGCGCCCGACGGTCCCCTTCCCAGGCGGAGCTGACTTTCATGCCCACCCGCGATCCTGAGACGGCGCCGGTCAGCGAGGGCAGGACCGTGGCGTTGGGCGACACGAACGTCCTGCTGCGCTACCCGGAAGGGTTCGAGCTCGCCGTCGACGGCGCACAGCTGGTCCAGGCCCAGGCCGACGGTGCCTGCGGCGACGGCTTCGAGTACTGCGTCTACCCCCAGAGTCGCCCTCCGGGCGTGGTCGCGGCCGGGCTCGGTGTCTCGCGGCGGACCGACCTGGACAGCGAGGCCGCCTGCGTCCTCGATCCCAACGCGGCGTTCGCGGACAGCCTGCCGACGGTGGGCGGCGGCGGGGACCACGCTACCGCCACGTTCGGCTGGGTGGCAGGAGAAGTGGCCGGCGGCAGGTCGGCGACGGAGCTCAGGCGCCTTTACTTCGGGGGCGCCTGCTTCGAGTTCGTCACGCGCGTGGTGGCCGGGAGCCCCGAGCTGGCTACCACGCTGGGCTCGGAACTGACCGCGATCGTGGCGGGCGTCGCGCTCCCCGACGGCAGGACAGGTCTCTGGTCCTCTGGTAGGTGAGACGCATCCTCCTTACGGCTGATGCGTGGCCTCAGGATGCGGGCCTAGCCTGTGGTCACGACGCGGGCGGCGAGCGCCGACCCGCCAGGGAGGAGAGCGACATGACCGACCAGCCACAGAACCCGCAGGGCGAAGACCCGCGCAGGCATTACACCGAGGAGTTCCGCGTCTCAGGCGAGCGGGTGCTCGCCAAGGTCAAGGAGCTGGTGCACGAGGGCAACGTGCGCCGCATCACGATCAAGAACGACGACGGCAAGGTCCTGATCGAGATACCCCTCACGCTGGGAGTCATCGGCACCGTGCTGCTGCCGGTGTGGGCTGCCATCGGCGCGATCGCAGCGCTGGCGGCCAACCTCACGATCGCCGTCGACCGCGTGGAGGGAGCCGAGAGGGCCGCTACTGAGAAGAGCACCTCCGAGGCCATGGCGGCCGGCCAGCAGGCCACCTCCGGCCTACCTCCGACCGGCACCACGGCAGGCACCGACGAGTTCTAGACGCTAGAGCACGGGTTCTGCCACTCGGGCGGCCGCCGCGGCCGCCCGTCTCACGTCGTCGACCAGGTCCCGCTGGTCCTCGACGCCCACGCTGATGCGCACCAGACTCCTGGAGATCGACGCGGTGTCCAGCTCTACGCCGAGCAGCATGTGCGTGCTGGCGGCCGGCACGCAGGCTAGGGACGAGACGTCGCCCAGCGACACGGCGTGGTCTATGACGCGCAGCGCGCCGAGGAACGCCTCGGCTGCGTCGGGCCCGCCGCGCAGCTCCACCGAGACCATACCGCCGAAGTCGCGCATCTGCGCGGCGGCGACGTCGTGGCCGGGATGCCCCGGCAGGCCGGGGTAGTGAACGTGCTCAACGGCCGGCAGGCCGACGAGTGCCTGGGCGACCGCCCTGGCGTTGCGGCAGTGGGCCTCCAAGCGCAGGTGCAGCGTCCGCATGCCACGCAGGACGAGGAACGCGGCGTGCGGGTCGAGCATGGCGCCTACGTGCCTCAGGCCCTCGAGCCTCACAGGCTCGAGCAGCTCGGCGCTCCCGGCGACGAAGCCGGCCAGCACGTCGCCGTGCCCCGCTAGGTACTTGGTGGCGGAGTGCACGACCAGGTCCACGCCCAGCTCGACGGGACGCGTCAGGTATGGGGTCGCGAAGGTGTTGTCGACCATCGTGAGCACGCCACGGCTCCGGGCGATGCCCACCATCGCGCGCAGGTCGTGGATCCGCAGCGTCGGGTTGGTGGGGGTCTCGGCGTAGATCAGCTTGGTGCGCGCCGTGATGGCCTCTGGCAGGGTGGCGACGGTGGCTTCGCGGGTGCTCACGCCGAACCGCGCCAACAGGTCCCTCAGCAGCGCGGCCGTGCCGCCGTAGACGGGACCGAGCGTGACGACCTCGTCACCCTGTCCCAGGTGTGACAGGAAGGTCGCCGCGATCGCCCCCATGCCGGTCGCGAACGCGACGGCGGCCTCGGCGCCCTCGAGCGCGGCCAGCTTCGCCTCGGCGGCCGCCACGGTGGGGTTGCCGATGCGCGAGTAGATGCCGCCCTGCTCCTCGCCGCTGAACAGCCGGGCCCCGCGCTCGACGCTGCCCAGCAGGAACGTACTCGTCTGGTAGATGGGTGTGGCGTGGGCACCGCTCGCGGGGTCCGGGGTGTTGCCGGCGCGCACCGCCAGCGTCGCGAAGCCCCTGACGTCCTCGGGCTCCTTCACGTCTTCGTCGCCCACTGGCTCAGAACTTTGCGGCATAAGACACCATGACATCGGCCGGGCGACCGTCGGTGAGGCGGCGACTCGCGGCCAGACAACAACGGCCCCGGGTCAGTGGCAATGGTCGAGCCCGAGGGCCTCGTGCTCGTGCTGCCCCTGCCCGTCCTGTACGCTCGTCTCGAGCCGGCAGAAGCAGGACGACTCGACGACGACGTCGGCGCGCGCCGCGGCGAGCCGCAACCGCTGCCTGTGGAGCGCCGCCTCGTCGCGGCGCCCCAGCCGGTCGAGGCACTCCACCAGGCCGTGTAGGGCCCACACGTTGTCGGGGTGCTGCATGGCCCGCGGCACCCGTCCCGAGAGGCCGAGGTCGTCGCGGTACTCCGCCAGCGCCTCCTCCACCCGACCCTGCTCGAGCAGGAGCGCGCCCAGCGCGTGCCTGACCGGTTGCATCCACGCCCATGGCTCGTCGTACGGCAGGCTGTCGGACAGGCGCACGGCCTCGCGGAGCCGCGCGAACGCCGTCTCGTGGTCGCCTTTGCGGTACTCGAGCTCGCCGTCGAGCATCGCCGCCGCCACGCCAAGGATGTCGCGGCAGGTGTTGTTGAAGACCGTGCGGGTCTCGGGCACCCGCTCGACGGCGGCTCTGAACGCCGCCCTCTCCTCCTCGGCGGCCGTCACGTCGCCCAGCGCCGCCAGCGCCACGCCACGGGCGTAGCGGGTCATGGCGGTCGTGACGCAGTACAGGTCCGGGTCCTCGGGCAGCGGCAGGGCGAGCACGTCGCCCCAGCGGCCGAACCGGATCAGCGCGTGGACGCCCATACTGAGGAAACCCTCGAGCCAGTCGGCCATGGGCGGGACCTCGACCCTGAGGAGGGCTTCCGGCACGGCTGCCTCGAGCTGCCTGGCGCCCTCGAGAGCCGGACCCAGCTGGCCGAGGAACATCGCCGAGTAGATCTTGAAGTGGATGTTGTGGCACCGATAGAGCGTGTAGAAGCCGTCGCCGGAGCGGGCGAAGTACTCGTCGTCGGCGCGGATCGCGCGCTCGTTCGCCACCAGCGACTCGTGGTACAGCCCGCTCAGGACGTCGATGTGAGAGGCCATGTGCCTCAGGTGCCCGGCGGCGGGCACGAGGTCGCGCAGTGCGTCGGCGGCGCGCAGGGCGGACTCGGGGTGCGGGGACATCTCCATGGTGTGGAGGTAGACATGCAGCAGGCCGGGATGCGGCGACGCGCCGTCCGCCTCCCTCTCTGTGATCGCCCGTTCGAGCGCGCTCTGCGCCTCCAGTGTGTCCGCCCCCGGCATCGGCTCGCCCGTCGTCAGGTCCCACAGCTGCCAGGGCGTGCGGTTGATGAGCGCCTCGGCGAACAGAGCCGCGACGTCGTGGTCGAAGGGGAAGGCGGCGTACACAGTACGCATCGCTCCCGCGTAGTCGTCGTTCCAGGCCTGGAACGGGGCCTCGTCGCCGGCGGTCGGCGCCGGGTAGCGCCGCGCGACCGCCGCCACGAGCGCCGCCTCGGCGGGCCAGGCGTCCGAGCCAGATTTCTCGACCGCGGTGCGGGCCCGTCCGGCGGCCTCGTACGCCTGTGCCAGGGCATCCCTTCGTTCCGCGTCGAGGAACGCCTCCCACGGCTTGTTGTAGTTGCAGCCGGCAGCGTAGGCCACGCCCCAGTGGGACATCGCGCAGTCCGGATCCAGCGCGGCGGCGCGCTGGAAGCAGCGGATCGCTTCCTCGTGGTTGTACCCGTAGCACCAGTTGAGGCCGCGGTCGAACCAGAGCTGCGCCTCGGCCGAGGACGTGCGCACCGGCCGGCTGTACGCACCCAGGTCGTAGTAAGAGGTCGGGTCGGGCGTCTGGGCGGGCTGCTCCACGGTTCACCTCCGGGTCGACGGTCTGCTGGCGCGGGTTGCGACCACTGATGCTAGCGGACTGCCGGGGAAGAGGGCAGCAGAGCGCCCCGATGGGCTCGTCGCGTCCTGGTTAGGCGCGGGAGGCTAGGCGTAGAATGCCGCCAAGCCAAAACCGGTGCCGGCTCGCCGCCAGCTGCGTCGAGCCTCAGCTACCCCATACCCGGAGACGGAGCAGCGGAATGATAGAGGCGCAGGCAGAAGTCCTTCTCAACTACGTGGGCGGCCAGTGGGTGCGGTCCCAGTCAGGCAGCTCGAGCCCGGTTCGCAACCCGGCCACGGCCGAGACCATCGCGATGGTTCCACTCAGCCCGGCCGAGGAGGTCGACGCCGCCGTCAGGGCAGCCAAGGAGGCTTTCCCCGCCTGGCGCGAGACCCCGGTCGTCGACCGCATCAAACCGCTCTTCAAGCTCCGCGACCTGCTCGTCGCTCACCAGGCGGAGCTGGCCAGGACGATAACGAACGAGGCCGGCAAGACGTACGGCGAGTCGTTCGCTGAGATGGCGCGCGGCATCGAGAACGTAGAGGTCGCCTGTGGTGCCCCGATCATGATGCAGGGCACGAACAACGAGGACATCGCCCACGGCATAGACGAGCACATGATCCGGCAGCCGTTGGGCGTCGTCGCCGCCATCACGCCGTTCAACTTCCCCGGCATGATCCCGTTGTGGTTCATGCCGTACGCCGTGGCGGCCGGCAACTGCTTCCTCCTCAAACCCAGCGAGAAGGTCCCCATGACCACGCAGCTCCTCTTCCGGCTGTTCGAGGAGGCCGGCTTCCCCGCCGGCGTGGTGGGCTTGGTCAACGGGGGCAAGGAGACGGTCGACGCGATACTCGACCATCCGGACGTCAAGGCCGTCTCCTTCGTCGGCTCGACGCCCGTGGCCAAGTACATCTACTCGCGGGCCGCCGCCAGCGGCAAGCGGGCGCAGTGCCAGGGCGGGGCGAAGAACCCGGCCGTGGTGCTGCCCGACGCCGACATGGAGATGTCAACGCGCATCTTGGCGGACTCCGCCTTCGGTTGCGCGGGCCAGCGGTGCCTGGCCACCTCCGCGGTGGTGACGGTCGGCGCGGCCAGGGACGAGTTCACAGAGCGCATCACCGCCGCCGCCGAGAGCCGCAAGGTGGGCTACGGTCTCGATGAGGGCGTCGAGATGGGTCCCGTCATCAGCTCGGAGTCGAAGCAGCGCATCAGCTCGCTGGTGGACCAGGGGCTCAAGGAGGGCGCCAGGGCCCTCGTCGACGGCCGCCAGAAGGAGGTCGACGGCTTCCGGGACGGTTACTTCGTGCATCCGACCGTGCTCGACCAGGTGGACCCCAGCAGCACGATCGCCACGAACGAGGTCTTCGGCCCGGTGCTGGCCCTCATGCACGCTCGTGACCTCGACGAGGCCATCGCCATCGTCAACGACCGGCGCTTCGGGAACCAGGCGAGCATCTTCACGTCGTCCGGCGCCGCCGCCAGGCACTTCAGGCACAACGCCATCGCCGGCAACATCGGCATCAACCTGGGGGTCGCGGCGCCCATGGCGTTCTTCCCGTTCAGCGGCTGGAGCGACAGCTTCTTCGGCGACCTGCACGCCCAGGCCCACCACGGCTTCGAGTTCTACACGCAGACGAAGGTCGTCATCGAGCGCTGGCCCAAGCAGTGGAGCCGGACGTTCTGAAGATGGACCGCTCGCCGCTCTCCCTGGAGCAGCTCCAGGACGCCTTCACCGAGACGTACCCTCGCTACACGGAGAACGAGGCGTTCGTCGAGGCCAGCAGGTGCCTGTACTGCTTCGACGCGCCCTGCATCAAGGCGTGCCCCACCGACATCGACGTCCCCACCTTCATCCGCAAGATCGCGACCGGCAACGTGCTCGGAGCGGCCACGACGATCCTCGAGTCGAACCTCATGGGCCACAGCTGCGGCCGGGTCTGCCCGGTGGACGAGCTGTGCGTGGGCGCCTGCGTGCTGGGCGCCGAGCATCGCCCCATCGCGATCGGCCGCCTACAACGCTACGCGACCGATCACCTGTTCGGGGTGGGGGCCATGCCCTTCGAGGCGGCGCCGCCCACGGGGAAGCGTGTGGCGATCGTGGGTGGCGGCCCTGCCGGCCTGTCGTGCGCCGGTGAGCTGGCGAAGCTGGGCATCGAGGCGCACGTCTACGAGAAGAACGAGCTGCCGGGCGGCCTCTCGACGTACGGCATCGTCGTCATGCGCGAGCCGGTGGCCGTGTCCCTCGAGGAGGTCGAGTTCGTCAAGCGGCTCGGCGTGCACGTCCACACTGGTGTGCAGGTAGGCGAGGACCTCGACCCCCAGCGCCTCATCGCCGATCACGACGCTGTCGTCATCGCGGCCGGGACCGGCAAGGTACCCAGGCTCGGCATCCCCGGCGAGGACTTAGGGGGCGTCACCGACGCCCTCGATTTCATCGCCGCCACGAAGATGGCCGAGAAGGACGGCCTGGCGCACCTCTACGACGTGCGTGTGGGCCGGGAGGTCATCGTCGTGGGCGCCGGCAACACGGCCATCGACGCCGCCACCATCGCCAGGCGCCTGGGCGCTGACCGCGTGACGATGGTCTACCGGAGGGGGCGCGAGGAGATGCCCGCCTACGACTTCGAGGTCGCCTTCGTGCGCAACGAGGGCGTTGACATCCGTCTGCTCACGCAGCCGGTAGAGGTGCTGGGTGAGGCCGGACGCGTCACCGGCTTGCGCTGCGTGCGGATGGCGCTGGGCGAACCGGACGACAGCGGCAGGCGCCGCCCGGAGCCCGTGCCTGGCAGCGAGTTCGTGCTGCCGGCGGACCAGGTGATCCTGGCCATCGGCCAGGAGAAGCACCTAGACCTGTTCGCCAAGTTCGGCGTGGAGGTCACGCACGGCTACGTGCGCTCCGACGCCGAGCTGCGCACCTCGAACCCCAAGGTCTTCGCCGCCGGCGACTGCACGCGCGTGACCGGCCACGCCCTGACTGTCACGGCAGCGCAGGACGGCAAGATCGCCGCCGCGGCGGTCGCGCGCCAGTTGGGCGTGCAGGTGCCTGACGTTCCGCCGGGCGTGCCCACGGGCAGGCCCATCCTCACTCAGCCAGAGAGGCCAGCGGGTGCGCCGGTAGGAGGAGCGAGTGGCTGACCTCAGCATCGACTTCGCGGGGGTGCGCTCACCCAACCCGTTCTGGCTGGCGTCCGCGCCGCCCACGAACACCGCGTACCAGATCAACAAGGCCTTCGAGTACGGCTGGGGCGGAGCCGTGTGGAAGACGATCGGCGACCCCGTCCTCAACGTCAGCAACCGCTACGGCGCGTTCGAGTTCGGCGGCAACAGGCTCGTGGCCATCAACAACGTCGAGCTGATCTCGGACAGGCCCCTGGAGGTGAACCTCAAGGAGATCGCCGAGGTCAAGAAGCTGTGGCCGGACAGAGCCGTCGTCGTGTCCGCGATGGTCTCGTCGAACCCAGAGGCGTGGCAGAGGATCGTCCAGCAGATAGAGGACACCGGGGCCGACGCCATCGAGCTCAACTACGGTTGCCCCCACGGGATGTCGGAGCGCGGCATGGGCGCCGCGGTCGGACAGGTGCCCGAGTACTGCTCGCTGATCACCAGCTGGGTGACCGAGGCCGCCTCGATCCCCGTCATCGTCAAGCTCACACCCAACGTCACCGACATCACCAAACCGGCTCGTGCCGCCATCGCCGGCCGCGCGAACGGGATCTCGCTCATCAACACGATCAACTCGATCGTCGGCGTCGACCTCGACTCGTTCGAGCTGCGCCCGAACATCGGCGGCAAGGGCGGCCACGGCGGCTACGCCGGGCCGGCCGTCAAGCCCATCGCGCTGCACATGCTCTCTCAGGTGGCGATCGACGACGAGGTGAAGGCTGCCGGTGTGCCCATCTCGGGCATGGGCGGCGTGCAGACCTGGCGCGACGCCGCCGAGTTCCTGCTGCTGGGCGCCACCTCGATACAGGTATGCACGGCCGTGATGCACTACGGCTTCAGGCTCATCGAGGACCTGACCGACGGGCTGTCGAACTGGCTC
Organism: Deinococcaceae bacterium; assembly: GCA_040256005.1. Lineage (GTDB taxonomy): Bacteria > Deinococcota > Deinococci > Deinococcales > Trueperaceae > DASRWD01. The sequence goes on from JBDZWC010000026.1 coordinate 21,241, forward strand.
GACTCCAAGGGTGCTTGCAGCGTCAAGGAGGTCATCGGGGCCTCCACTCACCGCGTCTCCGACTTCGGCGACTTCGACCTGTCGTTCAAGACGGTCGCCCGCATCGACGAGGACAAGTGCATCCAGTGCAACCTGTGTTACGTCGCCTGTGACGAGGGCGCACACCAGTGCATAGACCTGACGGTGGACGGGGCGAGGATCGATCCCGCGGCCTACGCGGGCGTGCGGGCCAGCCTCAACGCCGGGGTGGGTCCTCAGGGGCCGAAGCCGCAACCGAAGGTGCGCGAGGAGGACTGCGTGGGCTGCGACCTGTGCAGCCTGGTGTGTCCGGTGGAGGACTGCATCACGATGGTCGAGGTGCCGCCGGAGCGGGGCAGCGTGACGTGGAACGACCTGGTGCGGACCCGCCCCGAGGTCACGACGGACTGGGACGCGATGAACGCGTACCGCGCCGAGGTCGGCATAGACATCCACTGACGGAACAAGGAGAGGGTGCAAGGGAGCGCATGAGCCTACTGATCAAGAACGGAGAGGTCGTCACTGCGGGCGGCCGGGTCAAGGCCGACATCTACTGTGAGGACGAGGTGATCACGGCACTCGGCACTGGCCTCGACGCGCCGCCCGATGCCGAGGTGATAGACGCGAGCGGCAAGTACGTCTTCCCCGGCTTCATCGACCCCCACGTTCACATCTACCTGCCGTTCATGGGGACGGCCACGAAGGACACGCACGCCACGGGCTCCCAGGCGGCGCTGGTGGGCGGCACCACGACTTACATCGAGATGCTGGCCCCCAGCCGCACGGAGGACCTACGCGCCGGCTACGCCCACTGGCGGGGGCTCGCCGAGGGCAACTCGGCGTGCGACTACACCTTCCATATCGGCGTTACCCGCTTCGACGACGTGACGGAAGGCGTCCTGCGCGACCTCGTCGCCGACGGCATGACGTCGTTCAAGGTGTTCCTCGCCTACGAGGGCTTCTTCGGCGTGACCGACGAGGAGCTCTACTCCACACTCAGGCTCGCCAAGGAGCTCGGCGTCATCGTCACCGCTCACTGCGAGAACTCTGGCCTCATCGCAGCCATGCAACAGGCGCTCTTGGCCGAGGGCAAGACAGGGCCAGAGTGGCACGAGCCAAGCAGGCCGGACGTCGTGGAGGCCGCCGGAACGGCGAAGTTCGCCACCTTCCTCGAGATCACGGGCGCGAAGGGCTACGTCGTGCATCTCTCCAACGCCAAGGCGCTGCGCGAGGCCGTAGAGGCCAAGCTGAGGGGCGTGGACCTCAGCATCGAGGCCGTCATCCCGCACCTCGTCCTCGACAAGTCGTACGCCGAACGCCCCAACTTCGAGGGCGCCAAGTACGTGATGAGCCCGCCGCTGCGCACGAAGGACGATCAGCGGGCGTTGTGGCGTGGGCTGAGCCGCGGGCTGATAGACACCGTCGGCACCGACCACGCGCCCTTCGACGTCGAGCAGAAGGCCATGGGCAAGGAGGCGTTCACGGGCATCCCCAACGGCATGCCGGCGATCGAGGACCGCGTGAACCTGCTCTACACACACGGCGTGAGCCGCGGCGACCTGAGCCTCGAGCGCTTCGTCGAGGTGGCGTCGACGAACGCCGCCAAGCTCTTCGGCCTCTACCCGCGCAAGGGCTCCATCTCCGTGGGGGCCGACGCCGACCTCGTCGTCTACGATCCCGGCTACCGCGGGAAGATAAGCGCCGCGACGCACAAGATGAACGTCGACTACAGCGCCTTCGAGGGCTTCGACATCGACGGCAAGCCGAGCGTCGTGACCGTGAGAGGGCAGGTTGCCGTCAGGGACGGCGAGTTCGTCGGGGAACCGGGTCGGGGTCGCCTGCTCAGGCGCCGGCCCATCGGTGGCTGAGCCAGTCGGCGGGACCGTGGCGCCTGCGGTGACCTCGCCCGTCATCAGCGTCAGGGCCGTCGACATGGTCTTCCGCGTCGGTAAGGGCGAGGCCGTGGCGCTGGAGGACGCCAACCTCGAGGTCATGGACGGCGACTTCGTGAGCCTGATCGGCCCGTCCGGCTGCGGGAAGACGACGCTCATGCGGCTGGTCGCCGACCTCGTGGAGCCCACCGCTGGCGAGATCACCGTGGCCGGCAAGACGCCCAGGCAGGCGCGGGAGGACCGCGAGTACGGCTACGTCTTCCAGGCGCCCGTGCTGTACGAATGGCGCACCGTGATCGCGAACGTGACGCTGCCGCTCGAGATCATGGGCCACCCGAAGGGGCGCCGGCGCGAGCGGGCGCGCGAGCTGCTGAAGATGGTGGGCCTCGAGCGCTTCGAGCGCTCCTACCCGTGGCAGCTGTCCGGCGGCATGCAGCAGCGCGTCTCGATAGCCAGGGCGCTGGCGTTCGACCCCAAGCTGCTCCTGATGGACGAGCCGTTCGGGGCGCTGGACGAGATCACCCGCGAGGCGATGAACCTCGAGCTGCTGCGGCTGTGGCAGGAGACGCGGAAGACCGTCGTGTTCGTCACCCACTCGATCGCCGAGGCCGTCTTCCTGTCGTCGCGGATCGTGGTGATGACGCCGCGACCCGGCCGGATCCGCGAGGTCATCGAGGTCGACCTCCCGTACCCCCGCACCGCGGAGACGAGGGAGAGCGAGAGGTTCTTCGAGCTGACGACGCAGGTGCGCGAGGCGCTGAGGGGTGCGCCGCACGGCGGCGGAGCGGCGCCGAGCGCCGCCGAACAGCCGCTGCAGAGGACGGCCGGGTACTAGAGCGTGGCGCCAGCACGCCGGTGGTTCCGCCGAGCCTGGCCGGTCGTCTGCGTGGTGGCCGCGCTGCTGGCGCTCATGTACCCCGTCGCCCTGCTGCTTGGCATGCCGCTCGCCAGGCAGCGCATGGAGAACCTGAGCAACTGGGAGCGCGCCACCGTGGCGGCCCTCCCCGTGGCCGAGGCTGACGCCTCCGGCTCGCGGCTGCCGCTCGGCTCGAGCCCCGCCGTCGACGCCGTCGTGAGCGGCCTGCAAGGCGGCAGCGCGGTGCTCGTGCGGGGTGCGGAGGTCTTGGCGACCGGCGTGACCATCGACGGCACCGAGGCCGTGTTGCCGGCGCCCCTGTCCGGCCCCGCCGCCCGGCTGGGCGCCTCGCTCGAGCCGGTGGCGGGACCGACGGACATGAGCGGCCGCGTCTACGCCTTGCCGGAGTCCGCGCCACCGGGCGCCCCGCTCTACCTGGACGGATCTCTCCTGGTGAGCGGCTCGCTGAGCGCCACCGAGAGGGCCGACGGAGCGCGCGTGCGCTTCACGGTGCCGGGCCTGGCGGACGCCCTCGCAGATCAGACGGACACAGCCGTCGCCGTCGTGGGCGCCGCGGCCGTGTTGGAGGGCTCAGGCTTCGAGCGTGAGGGCGACATCGTGGCGTTCGCGAGCGCGCCCGCCTTCAACGCCCCGGTGAGGCTCATCACCGGCGACTACGCGCCGCTGGACGAAGCGGCCGGGACCATCGTCCTGGCCTCGCCGACCAGTGAAGCGCCGCGCGTCGCCATGGAGCACGTCGCGGTGGTCGAGGGCCTGACTGGCACCTACGACGGCGAGAACCGTGACTTCCGGCTGCAACACGTGCCGCTGCTGGAGCGTGACCCTGGAAGGCGCCTGTACGTCGGCGACCGTGAGCTCCTGAGCGGCGACGAACGGCCGGCCGAGAGGGTGGACGGTACCTTGCGCGTCTTCACCTTCGCCTCCGACCACGGCCTGGTCACCGTCGACGGGCGCCAACTCGTGGAGGGCAGCGATTACGAGCGGGACGGCAACGTGGTGACCTTCGCGGCGGCACCGGCCCGCAACGCGGCGCTCAGGCAACATCCGGACTACCTGGTCAGCGACGCCTCCACCGGCACGATCACGCTGGCCGCAGCCCCCGCCCCCGGCGAACCGGTATGGGCTGGGTCGTACACGTACTACGCGCGGCCGGGTTGCGGAGCGACGGCGTTCGAGTGCTTCCTGAGCATGCCGCAGCACCCGGTGCCGTTCCCGAACTGGGTCGCCGAGAGGATCGTCCCGTTCTTCACCGCCTACCCCTTCTCGGACAGCCGCAACGTCATCAGGGCCACGTTGTATACGGCAGCGGGCACGCTGGTGTCGCTCGCCTTCGGCACCCTCATCGGCGTGCTGCTGGCGGTGCTGTTCGTCAGGGTCCGGCCCTTCGAGCGCGCGCTCCTGCCCTGGGTCATCGCCTCGCAGACGATCCCCGTGATCGCGCTCGTGCCCGTCCTGGTGGCGGTCCTCGGGAACATGGGAGTCACGGTCCAGACCAGCCTCGTGCCGGCCGCCATCGTGGGCGCGTACATCGCCTTCTTCCCGGTGACGGTGGGCACGGTCACCGGCCTGAGGTCGGTGGACCCGCTGGCTCTCGACCTCATGAAGGCCTACGCCGCATCCCCGCTGCAGTCGTTCCTCAAGCTCAGGTTCCCCGCCGCGGTGCCGTACCTGTTCACCAGCCTCAAGCTGGGGGCGGCCGCCGCCCTGGTAGGCGCGCTGGTGGCCGAGGTCGAGTCGAACAACCGCCTGGGACTGGGCTACGCGATCATCGGCCAGGTGCAGGCCGGCGACGTCGCGGACGTATGGATCCTGTTGGTGATCTCGGCGCTGCTCGGCATCGGGCTGGTGTCGCTGGTGGGGCTGTTGCAGCGGTTGGTGGCGCCGTGGGAGCGCACCGGCCTCGCCGGCGCGGACGGTGACGGCTGATGGCCACGGGTCGCGCCGTGGACGGCCTCGTCACGCCACCGAGCGGGCTGTCGCCCGCTGCGCGGGCCGCGCTGGGCCTGCTGGCGGTGACGGTCCTGGGTGTCGGCCTGGCCTTCGCGGCCGTGATCCTGCAGCGGCCGGTGCCGGGCACGGCCCGCGGCCTCTACTGGTTGGCGCTCGGCGTCGGCCTGGCGACGGCCGTCTTCGGCATGAGCCGCCTCAGCCTGCTCGCCCCTGACGAGGAGCGCGACAGGGGCAGCGCCGCCCTGATGGGTGTCCTGCAACGCTACGCCCCGGTGGCAACCGTCCCCTTCGTGCTGCTGCTGGCGTGGGAGGGGCTGGTCGTCGGCTTCCGCGTGCCGCCCGGCATCTTCCCGTCCGTCGCCGGCATCGGCCAGGCCCTGGTGCGCACCTGGCCCGTGCTCATGGCGGACGCCTACCTCACGTTCGTGCGGGAGGTCCTGTTCGGCTTCGCCCTCGGCCTGGTGCTGGGCTTCGTCACCGGCACGGCGATCGCCTTCAGCGCATTTATGCGCCGCGGCTTCCTACCGCTCGCCACGGCGTTCGGCGCCGTGCCCATCGTGGGCCTGGCGCCGGTGCTGGGGCGGGCCCTCGGCGTCGACTGGGAGTCGAAGGCCGCCGTCGGCGTCATCGTCACCTTCTTCCCGGTGGTGCTCAACACCGTCCAGGGGCTGATCTCGGTGGAGCCGCTGAAGCTCGAGCTGCTGCGCTCCTACGCCGCCAGGCCGCTGCAGGGCTTCCTCGCCCTGCGGCTACCGAACGCGCTGCCCTACGTGTTCACCTCGCTCAAGGTGGCCATCGTGCTCACCGTGGTGAGCGTGATCGTCGCCGAGTTCCTGATCCCAGGGCCGCCCAACGGTCTGGGCCAACGGATCAGCCTGTCGGCCCACAGGGGCCAGTTCGACGTCGTGTTCGCCGCGATCTTCGTCTCCAGCGTGCTGTCCATGCTGCTCTACTGGGCCTTGCAGTTGCTGGAGCGCTGGCTGCTGGCATGGCACCCTTCGGCTCGCGGCGGTTGATGGCAGGCGTCGCCACGCCATGGCGAGGGGGAGCACGCTGGAGACGAAGCAAAGCGATCGCGATAGTTCGAGGTGGAGATGAAGCGCCGTGTGGGCGAGGCGTGCCATGATGACGACCTAGGTTCACAACGAGGAGGTAGGTACATGCTGCGTCGGGCAGGTACGGCACTAGCGGTGGTGGTCCTCATCGCGGGCGGCAACGCGTTCGCTCAGGAGCTGATCCCCATCAACTTCCAGTCGAAGTGGTTCCCACAGGCGCAGTTCGCCGGGTACTTCGTGGCTCAGGACAAGGGTTTCTACGCCGAGGAGGGCCTCGACGTCACGATCCTCGACGGCGGCAACGTGAACCCCACGGTGCAGGTCGGCTCCGGCAACGCTGACTTCGGCACCGACTGGGTGGCGAACATGCTGGCCCAGCGTGAGCAGGGTCTGGACGTCGTCACGATCGCGCAGGTCTTCCAGGACTCCGGTTACCGCCTCGTCTCGCTGGCCGATTCCGGCATCGAGGAGATCGCCGACCTCGCGGGCACCACGGTGGGCGTGTGGGGCTTCGGGAACGAGTTCGCCACCGAAGCCGTGTTCGCTGCCGCCGGGTTCACCTCCGACCTCGACCCCACCGAGACGAGCCCGGACGTCAACGCCGTCGTGTACGCGTTCGACCCGTCGCTGGTGTTCCCTCACGAGGTCGATGCCGCCAGCGCGATGACGTACAACGAGCTCGACCAGATCGTGGGCCTGGGCTACCCGCTGGACCAGCTGGTGATCCTCGACCCCGCGGACATCGGCGCGGACCTCCTCGAGGACAACATCTTCACGCGGCCCGACGTGCTCGCGAGCGAGAACTTCAAGGGCTCGGGCCTCTCGGGCCGCGAGGTGGCCGAGCGCTTCCTGCGCGCCACCATCCGCGGTTGGGAGTACGCCGTCGCGAACCAGGAGGAAGCCGTCCAGATCGTCCTGAAGTTCTGCGGAGACACCTGCGCCGGTTCTGGCTCGACGCAGAGCCCGCTCATCCACCAGACCTGGCAGATGGCCGAGGTGGCCAAGCTCGTCATGCCCACGCCCGATACCGTCGTCGGCGCCCTCAACCAGGAGGCGTTCGAGCGGTCTGTGGACCTCCTCGTGCAGGTGGGGCTGCTCTCGCAGCCCGTCGCCTACGGTGACGCCGTCGATCCCAGCGTCTTCGAGGCGGTAGCGGGGCAGTAGCGCCCTAAGACAGCTAGGCGAGTACAAACCTTGGCGCCCGGTGCCGACTGGCACCGGGCGCTTCGCTGAGGCAAGGCTCACATCGTATTCTCACGTTTCGAGTAGAATCCCGCTGAGTCGCAGGCATCGTCGTCCTCGTCTGTCACGGTCCTCCTAGTCGGTGACTCGGTGGCGGGCCGGCGCGTGGGAGAGGAAGCTGTCAGCGCCGGGGCCGCCTGGCGCCCGGCCGGAGCCGGGCGAGAGAGGTTGGGACATGGACACTTGGCTTCCTATCGTCATCCAACTAGTGGCGGGCGCCGTCGGCGGGAACCTGGTCGGTGGGCGCTCACAGTCAGGCGGGTTGGGCGGCACCGGCAACACGATCGCCGGGGCGGCCGGGGGCCTGGGCCTGGCGCAGCTGCTGCAGCTCCTGGGCCTCGGCGCGGGCGGTGGCGCGTTCGACTTCGTGTCGCTGTTGACCTCGATCGTGGGCGGCGGAGCCGGCGGCGGCATCCTCGCCGCGATCGTGGGCGCGCTCATGGGCGGCAGCAGGAAGAAGACCGTCGCTTAGCTCTCGACCCTCGTTCCAAGCGTGATCTCCTCGCCTGTGGTGTGAGCTCCTCGCTCGGGTGAGACGGTCACGGAGGAGGACGCCCGGTGCCGGATCCGATGGCACCGGGCGCTTCTCTATGCGCTCTCGGTCCTAGGCGACGTGCGCTGGATTCGGGGAGCGCGCCGTGGGGCCCAGCTCGGCGGACGAACCACGACCTGTTTGAGGAACCATGACCTCTTTGAGGACCCACTACCTGTTCTGCTTCGCGGAGATGCTGTCTTGGTTGTCAACC
>JBDZWC010000238.1:0-1779 GCA_040256005.1 Deinococcaceae bacterium
GAGCTGACCAGTAGCGCCTGCTCGCAGCGGCCTCTAATATCTCTCCATGACCGACGCAGGGCGCCGATCGCGGCGTGCCGCCCGGGCGGTCGGCCTTCTCCTCTGCGTCTTCGGTGCCGCCGCTCAGTCCGACGAACCCGCCGGCCCGGCAACGCCGACTCAGGTCCTACGCTGCCAGGTCGTGGAGGCCCTACCCACGCCTCCCGCCGAGGCGCGCGAAGGAGGGTTCGCCTTCGTCTTCGAGTCGCTTGGCGGCACCGCGGACGACGGGCGCGCCTGCACCGTCTATCGGCTGCGAAACTTGCCTGGTAGCCCGCCCACGCCGGTCAAGTGGTCGGCGGGAACCGAGGTCTTAGCCGAGATCGCCGGCCTCCCGCGCTGCCCCGAGGACGCCGCATGCGAGTGGTTCGAGGTGGCCCGCTACTTCGACGGCGATTTCGTGAACGGTGACACCCTCGTGTCGTACGGCCTCAACGCGGACTCGTTCCGACTGGAGTCTCCCGGGCTCGTGAGCTTCGCCTCCCCGGATACCGGCGCAGCGGCCGCCAGCGTGGGCACGCAGGTCGTAGGCACGGTCATCACGGCCGAGGGCGAGGAGGTCGCTCTCGATCTGATCGTGAAATCGCGCATCGAGAGCGGGGAGCAGGGGACGGTCCTGGTCTACGAAGCGACCTCGGCCGAGGACTCGCAGCTGGACGGCAGCCGCTTCGTGCTGGCATGGGAGGCATTCGACCTCATTCCTCCCGGCGCTCTGGACCCCGGAGGGAGCGCGGCACCCTTCCGTTCCCCGACGTCGGGCGCCGCGGTATCTGCGGAGCGCGACGGGGATACGGTGATCGTTCGCATAGCGGCGAGGGCGGTCAGCTACTCAGACCGGTTGTCTCTGCTGGTCCTGTCGCCCGACGACGGCGAGGTCCTCCTGCGCGTGCCCATGCCGGCTTTCGTCCCCGGCGGCTGATGGGCGTTCCGACTCCGCAAGGCGGCAGGACCGCGCGGGGTGCGGACGCGAGCGCGCTCATCGGGGCCAGCTCGCGAGCGTACGGCTGGCTGCGAAAGCTCCTCACGTTCTACGGCACGGCTGTGACGGTGGCACAGCTCGTGCCGGCGGTGGTCGCGCTCGTCGTCGTCTTCGTCTCGCCTACGGCATGGCTGTCGGCGACGCTGCGGCGCTGGGTGGCCCTCGGCGCCGTTGGTGGTGCGTTGATCGGAGCCCTGCTGCTCGCGAGGGCGGCTGGACCGGGCACCCTGCGCGGGCTCGTTCGCGGCGGCAGCGCGCGCCGGCGCCGTTTGGCGGCGGTCGCGTGGTGGGGCCTCGGCACCGCCGTGGTCGCGGCGGCCGCTTTCAGGCTCCACCTGGCGGTCGTCGACGTCGCCTTCGTGCGGGCCGTCCCTTTCCTTACACCGGTGCTCGACTTCTACCTCGGCGGTGGCCGCGGCGCGGCCACCCTCTACAACGCCCTCGCGGCCGGGCTCGCCGGCCTGACCTTGGCCGGGGCCGTGGCTGGCGCGCCGGCCGGGGTCCTACGCTGGCACGAGATGCGCATGGTGCGGCGGGCGCTCCTCGAGGACGGCGGACCCGTCGCCGCGCTGGATCAGGCGTTGGCGGCCCTCGAGCAGGCGAAGGTGGCTGTAGAGCGCTCCAAGTCGGCGCTGCTGATGACCGGCGAGGAGCCTTCTACCAGCGGAGCAGCCCAGCCAGACCGCCCAGCTCCTCGCGGAGGCGAGCGTCGCTCTCCCCGCTGACGAAGCGCAGTTCCATCCCGTAGTCCTCCGCCAGAC
>JBDZWC010000239.1:0-1779 GCA_040256005.1 Deinococcaceae bacterium
CGAGGACTACCAGGGCTACAAGAACCAGGCCCCCCTGCCGGCCGTTGCCGAACAGGTGCAAGACGGCAAGTTCGTGACCGTGTTCGTCAACGGCCAGGTAGTGGGCGACCTGCTGGAAACGCCCGCGTGGAACGCCCGCTGACGGCCCACTAACTTGCGCAGTCGATTCATGAGGAGCCAGTGACCTTGGAGGGGCTGGCTCCTTTCCTCCAGAACCTGAGCGGCGGCCTCCTGATCGGCGGCATCTACGCCCTCATCGGCGTGGGGCTGTCGCTGATCTTCGGGGTCATGCGCATCATCAACTTCGCGCACGGGGACTTCGTGGCGCTGGGGATGTACTCGGCAATCGTGTTGTTCCAGTACCTCGGCTTCGACCCGTACGTCTCGCTCATCATCGTCGCGCCGCTGGGGTTCTTGGTCGGCGTGGTCCTGCAGCGCCTGGTCCTTTCGCGCCTGATAGACGCCCCGGGCGACAGCACACTGCTGGTCACCCTGGGCCTGGCGCTCGTCATCGCGAACGTGTTGTTCCTCGTCTTCGGGGCCGAACCCAAGTCCATCTACCTGCCGTATGCCACCGCGACAGTCACCCTTGCCGGCGTGCGGCTGCCCGTAGCGCAACTGATAGCGGGCGCCATCACGCTCGTCATCATCCTGGCGCTGTGGCTGATGTTGCGGCGCACCGAGGTGGGTCGGGCGGTGCGCGCCACCTCCCAGAACCGCCTCGGCGCCGAGCTGGTGGGGATCAACACGCCGGGGATCCACTCCTTGGTGTTCGGCATGGGCATGGCCCTCGCCATGTGCGCCGGCGTCATACTCGCCCCCCTGCTCTTCGCGGTGCCCACCGTCGGCTCGAGCTACACCCTCAAGGCGTTCGTGGTCACGGTCCTCGGCGGCCTGGGCAGCGTGCCGGGCGCCATCGCCGGTGGGCTGCTCTTGGGCGTCGTGGAGTTCATGGGCGCCTCGTACCTGTCCTCGGGCTACCGTGACGCCTACGGGCTCTTCGTCTTTCTCATCGTCCTCTTGCTGCGCCCCGAGGGACTCTTCGGACGCACGGTGAAGCGCGTATGAGGAGCCCGGGAGCCGCACGCTGGTTGGGCATCGGCGTCGTCGCGGCGCTCGGCGCCTCCTGGTATTTCCTCTTCCCCAGCTCGCTATCACTCGGCATCGGGCTGCTGCTCCTGGCCGGCTGGGCCGGCGCCTGGGACATCCTGGGCGGCTGGACCGGTCAGACGAGCCTCGGGCATGCGGCCTTCGTCGGCGTCGGCGCCTACACGATCGGCGTGACGGCCGCCAAGTTCGACCTTGCCCCGTGGTGGAGCGCCCTCCTGGCGTGCGCCATCGCGGCGATACTCGCGTTCTTCTGGGGCCGGCTGACTTTCGGGCTGAGGGGCTCCTACTTCGTCCTCTCGAGCATCGCGGTGGCCGAGATCTTGCGGCTGGTGGCCATCAACGAGCGCAAGCTGACAGGCGGCGCCATCGGCCTGTTCATCTTCGACCTGAAGGAACCCTTCGGCATCGACCTCTTCAGCCGCCAGTCGGAGTTCTGGCTCGCCCTCGGCTACTTGGTGCTCGTACTCGTGGTCGTGCTGCTCGTCACTCAGGGCAAGCTCGGTTACCAGATGCGAGCGGTACGCGAGGACGAGGCCTCCGCCCAGGCGGCGGGCATCAACCCCGTAGCGGTCAAGTCCTGGGCGTTCATGCTCTCGGCGGCGCTGACCGCTTTGGGCGGGTGCATCTACGGCATCTTCCTCTCCGCGCTGCAGCCACAACCCATGTTCG
>JBDZWC010000027.1:0-4074 GCA_040256005.1 Deinococcaceae bacterium
GCATCACCGGCGGCAAGCTGGGCGTGCTGCACGGATCCCTCATGTACCTGCTCTCCGACGCGGGCGGCCAGGTGTCGCCCCCGCACTCCATATCCGCCGGTCTCGACTACCCGGGCGTGGGGCCCGAGCACAGCCACTACGCCAGTACCGGCGTAGCCGAGTACGTGGCCGCGACGGACGAGGACGCGCTGCAGGGCTTCGAGCTGCTGGCGCGTACCGAGGGGATCGTGCCCGCTCTGGAGAGCGCGCACGCCGTTGCTCACGTGGCGCGACTGGCTCCCGAACTCGGCGCGGGCAAGGTGATCGTCGTCAACCTCTCCGGCCGCGGCGACAAGGACGTGGCCGAGGTCAGCCGCCTGCGCGGCGGTGCGGTCTCGGCCGCGGGGAGCGCGGCGTGACCCGCGCGGTGAGCGCGGGACGGGTGGCGGCGGCCTTCGATGCCGCTCGGGACGAGGGCCGCGCGGCCTTCGTCGGCTACCTCACGGCCGGCTTCCCCGACCCTGACGGGTTCCTGCGAGCGGCCGCAGCGGTGCTCGAGCACGCCGACATGCTGGAGGTCGGCCTGCCCTTCTCGGACCCGCTCGGCGACGGGCCCACGGTCCAACGCGCCTCCGAGCGCGCGCTGGCCCGCGGTGGTGGCGCCGCCGAAACACTAGAGCTCGTGGCCAGCCTGCGGGCCTCGACCGACAAGCCGCTCGTCGTGATGAGCTACTACAACCCCATCTACTGCTACCCCGGCGGCGAGGAGAGCTTCGTCAGCGACCTGGCCGCGGCCGGCGGCGACGGCATGATCCTGCCTGACCTGCCCCCGGACGAGGGCGAGGCGCTGATATCCGCCGCGCGGTCCGCCGGCCTGGACACCGTGTTCCTGGTGGCTCCCACGTCCACGGACGCGCGCGTGAAGCTGGTGGCGGGCGCCAGCACCGGCTTCGTCTACGCCGTGAGCGTCACTGGCGTGACCGGCGAGCGTGAGTCGCTGCCGGCGGACGTCGCCGACCTCGTGAGCCGCACCCACGCAAAGGGCGCCAGGAACGTGGCCGTTGGCTTCGGCGTGGCCAACGCGGAGACGGCTCGCTCGGTAGCCAAGGTGGCCGATGGCGTCGTGGTGGGTTCGGCGCTGATCCGCGCGCTGGAGGACGGCCGTGACGTGGGCGCCCTGGCGCGCGAGCTGAGGGCAGGCTGCGAGCGCTGAGTCCGGAAGGTCTTCCTGAGCCGCTCGCCCGCGCTCAGTCGGAGAGGACCAGCACCTCGGAACCTACCTGGGCGAACAGGTCGTAGCCCACGAGCAGGTCGGCGGGTATGCCGGCCGGAATGTCCTGGCTGATCACCCGAACGACGACCTTGCGGTTGCCGGCATCGAGGACCAGCAGCGTGCCGACCGGATGCAGGCGCGAGATGGCCTCGTAGCCGCGCAAGCGCCCCAGGGCGGCCACCCGCACGACCCCGGCGGGGAGCGTCAGGACCTCGAGCCGCACGTGCGCGGTGCCGGAACCCACCATGCCGATCGCCTCGGCGGCGGCCCGGGAGAGGTCGATGATGCGACCGGGTTTGAAGGGCCCACGATCGTTGATGCGCACGACCACGCTGCGCCCGTTCGTCTGGTTGTAGACCCGCACCAGGGTGTCGAAAGGAAGTTCCTTGTGCGCCGCGGTCAGCTGGCTGGGGTCGAACACCTCGCCGTTGGCGGTCCGCCGGCCCGCGAAGCCCGGGCCGTACCACGACGCCTCACCGACCTGCGCGGTGAACGGCGGAGCGGCGGTCTCGGCGACTAGCGCGGTCGCGGTCGCGTCGGAGCGCACGGCCGCCGGCGCGCAGGCTGCCAACGCCAGCGCGCAGCCTACGAGTGCCGGCCATGACGTGAGGGCGGGTGAACGAATACCGCGCGCGAGCACCAGAAGATGCTACGCGCGCGGTGAGTCGCGCAGATGTGAACTTCTCTCGCCGATCAGGCCCAGGTGCGGCGGGCGAGCTCCTTCTGGCAGAGTACGAAGGCCTCGTAGTCCTCGATCTCCGCGCTGCCGTCCGTGATCGCGGTCTCACACTTGGAGATGATCTCGCTGAGCTCTTCGTTGCTGTAATACCGGATGGCCTCAGCCATCGTGCGTCCCTGCACCATCCTGGTCCTCGTTCCTGGTCGTTCTTCGACCATAGCTCTCTGCGCAGGAAGATATGTCCCCCCTTCTTACAGAACTCTCACGAAGTCTGCGCCGTCTTGAACGGTGATGCAGTCGCGGCCGGTCACACTTCGTCGCCGTGCCTGCCACCGGCTCGAGAAGGGCGCGGCTGGTCCGTGAAGCGGCGGTCCGCCGGTGCCGCGCGCTGCCCCCCGCTGGGCCGCAAGGCTATCGTTGGCAAGGCATGACCGACTCGCACTGCCACCTGACACGCATGGCCGATCCCCACGGGGCGGTGGCAACCTCGGGTCTCGACTGGCTCGTCACCGTCGGTACCTCGCTCGAGGACTCCCGGGCGGCGCTGGCGGTCGCGCGGGATCACGAGAACGTCAGGGTCGCCGTGGGCGTGCACCCCAACGAGGCTTCCCGCGTGGACGACCCGGGCGTGCGCACCGGGATCGAGGAGCTGCTCTCGGATCCGCTGGTCGTCGCGCTGGGCGAGACCGGTTTCGACACGCACTGGGACGATGAGACGCTGAGCTCGCAGCGAAGGGCCTTCGACTGGCATGCCGAGCTCGCGCGCCGCTGCGGCAAGCCGCTGATCCTCCACGTGCGCGACGCCCAGGGCAAGGAGGACGCCAGCCGCGCGGCCGCCGAGGCCATCGGCGCAGCGGGCGTCGGTTCGGGCGTCCTGCACTGCTTCAACGGCCACCCGGTCCTCTTGGAGGCAGGGCTGGCCGCCGGCTGGCACGTCTCGTTCGCCGGCAACCTCACCTACCCATCGGCGGGCATCATCAGGGAGGCCGCGGCTGCGGTCCCGGAAGACAGGTTGCTGGTCGAGACGGACAGCCCGTTCCTGGCCCCCGTGCCGCATAGGGGCAAGCCCAACTCCCCCGCCCTCGTGAGACACACGGCCGCACGGCTGGCCGAGTTGCGCGGCCGGGACGAGACACGGCTGGAGGCTGTCCTCGATGCCAACGCCGCCGCGCTGTTCGGGTGGCCGGCATGACGCCGAGGCGACGGCACCGGCTGGGAGGCACGCGATGATCCCCGGCCGCGACGGCGAGAGCGATCCCGCCTTCCGTGACGAGGCGGCCAGGGTCGAGGTCGCTCTCGACCCTACCGGTCAGGCGGCCTACCGAGACGAGCGACCGGCCAGCCTCTACGTCGAGCGGGTGGGCCCGTCTGGCGCCACCACGGTCTACTACCTGCACGGGGGGCCCGGCTACAACGCGGCCTCGTTCCGCGACATAGCCGGCGGCGAGCTCGACGCGTACGACGTCGTGTACGCCGACCAGCGCGGCGCCGGCAGGAGCACCGGCACCGGCGGCAGCGATCCCAGGCTGCTGGCCGCCGACGTCTTCGCGGTCCTCGACGCGCTGAAGGTGGGGTCGGCGACGCTCTTGGCGCACGGCTTCGGCGCGTTGGTGGCCGCCGCCGCGGCCCGCACCGCCCCGGCACGCGTGCCCAGGCTCGTGCTCGTCAACCCCTGGATCTCCATGCCGCAGCTCGCGCGCGACCTGCACACCGAGGCGTTGGCTGAGAGCGCCGGCGACCCCGCCGAGCTCGAGGCGGCCGATCCGAGGGCGCTGGTGGACGAGGCGTTCGCCAGGGTCAACCCGAAGACCCTCTTCGACGACATGCAGTTCCCGTCCGCCTCGTCCCGCATCTTCCTCGAGCACGTGGACGCCGTCGCCCTCACCGGCGAGATCCCTGACGACGTGGATGACGCGGTCTGGCTGCTCGACGGCGTCGCGGACGTGGCGGCCGCCGCGGCGGCCGGCGTCGACATCGCGCTTCTCTCGGGTCGGGCCGATCGCACGAGCTACCCAGCGCAGGCCGAGCTGGTGCTGACCGCGGCGCCGAACGCGGTCTTCGGCCTGTTGGACGCCGGCCACTACCCGTGGATCGACGACGAGGGCTTCGGAGCCACGCTGAGGGAAGCCCTCGGGCCGCCGGG